>NZ_JAQISN010000001.1:2237769-2557450 GCF_037450285.1 Erwinia sp. SLM-02
GCTTACCTCGCATAGACGCGCTGGAAACGCTGTGCCAGAAACGCACCGGCGGCCATCAGCAGCAGAGAGAAGAACAGGTAACAGAGCGTCGACACCAGATAAGCCTCGAAGGTGCGGAAGGTGTAGTTTTCGATTTCGCGGGTCACGTAGGTGAGGTCCGCCACGCCGATCACCATCGCCAGGCTGGTGTTTTTAAACAGCAGCACCGTGTGGTTAATCAGCGCGGGCAGCGCGTTGCGGATGCCCTGCGGCAGAATAATCAGCCGCATTGACTTCACGTAGCCCATGCCCAGCGCCCGTGCTGCCTCGCGCTGCCCGTCCGGCGTGGCGCGCAGGCCGCTGCGGATATCTTCGGAAAAATACGCCGCCTGGCACAGCCCCAGCGCCACCATCGAGAACAGAAACTCCGCGTTGTAGTCATTCAGCCAGATCTGCGCCGACTCCGGCAGCAGAGTGGGCACGGCGAAGTACCAGATCATCAGCTGGATCAGCGTAGGCACATTGCGATGCCAGGAAACGTAGGCCGCCACCAGCCACTGCAGCGGCTTCAGCGGGGTCAGCCGGATCACCACCAGCACCATCGCCAGGATCATCGCCAGCAGCCAGGAACCCACCGCCAGCTTCAGCGTTAACGCGACGCCATCGACGATCATCTGTCCGTACTGGCCGTGCAGAATGACGCTAAAATCAAGTGAACCGTTCATCGTCGATCGCCCTCACTCAGTTCGGATTAACGCGCAAAATCACCGGGGCGCATGGTGGATAACCCGCCCGGCACCTGCAGCGTGGGGGTAATCTCGATATTGCCGATATTCACCGCCAGCGGCGCAGAGATGGCGAAGGCCACGGTATCGGCAATATCTTTCGCCGTCGGCAGTTCGAAGCCGTCGATAAATTCGCGGCGCGCGGCCTCTTTATCCCCGGTGACGTTGCCGAAGATATCGGTCGCCACGCGGCCCGGGCAGATCTCGGTGATACGCACACGTTTGCCATAGCAGTCCACGCGCAGCTGGCGTGAGAGCGCATGAACGCCCGCTTTGGTGGCGTGATAAATGGAGTTGCCGCCGAAGTTGTAAATTGCGGCAATCGAGGTGATGTTAATCACGTGGCCACGGTCGCGCTCGACCATGCCCGGCACCAGCAGGCGGCAGAGGTGCAGCACCGCGCGCAGATTGACGTCAACCTGGGTTTCGATCTGCGACTCCTGCGATTGCAGAATGGAACCGGGATGGGAAACGCCGGCGTTGTTTACCAGGATGTCGATGGACAGGTCGCGGCACAGCTCATTCAGCGCCTGCACGTCGGAGACGTCGATGGCGTGGGGAATACAGCCGGTTCTCGCCGCCAGCTGCTCCAGTTCGTTATGACGACGGGCCACCGCGTGAACCACGATACCCTCCTGGCACAGACGCTCAACGATGGCTTCACCCATTCCGGCGGAAGCGCCGGTCACCAGTGCGGTTTTATAATCTGAAAATGGCATTCACTTCTCCTGTTGTTATTTTTGCTCTGTCTTTGACTGTATCCCCTCCCCCGCGCCGAGGGGTAAGAGGTAAAGTCTTTGTGGCAATAAGCCGATCTTATAGAGCCAGACAATCTAAGCTATCTCGCTGTTTATTCAATAAAAATGTTTAGATATCGGGCGAATTTCTCCGCCCTGTGCGGCGATATCGGTCCGCAGTTGTGCAATCAGCGCCAGCGAGCCGGGCGTGTCGCCGTGCATTAAAATCGAGGAAATCGCCATCGGCAGCCGGGTGCCGTCAATCGCCGTGACGCAGCCGGTTTTCAGCAGATCTATCACCCGCTGGCTGACCTGCTGCGGGTCGTGGATCACCGCGCCGGGGGTTCCGCGCGGCACCAGCAGGCCGCTGGCCTGGTAGGCGCGATCGGCCAGAAACGTGCAGGCCACGCGCAGCCCCAGCTCGCGGGCGCAGCGCTCCACCGCGTTGGCGGCGGTGGTGCTGATAATCAGATCCGGGTCAAACGCCTTTACCGCCGCCAGCAGCGGCCTTGCCAGCGCCTCATCCTCGGCGGCCATGTTGCCCAGCGCGCCGTGGAAGCTCATGTGGCTCAGCGGGTAGTCCGCCACGCGGGCAAACGCCGCGAGCGCGCCGAGCTGATAGGTGACGTAGTGCGCGAGGGTTTGCGTGTCGATCTGCATCCGCCGACGGCCAAATCCGGCTAAATCCGGGAAGCCGACGTGCGCCCCGAGATCCACGCCGTAGCGTTTTGCCAGCGCCACGCTGCTGGCCATGATCGCCGCGTCCCCGGCGTGGAAGCCGCAGGCGACGTTGGCGGAGCTGATCAGCGCCATTAACCCGGCATCATCGCCGATGCGCCAGTCGCCAAAGCCTTCACCGAGGTCGGCGTTAAGATCGATGCTTCTCATGGTGCTGCCTCCGTTTTAACGATGCGAACCACCGGCTGGCCGTACTCCACCCGATCGCCCTGCGCAACCGCGTACTCATCCAGTTGCCCGTCGGCCCCGGCCCGCAGCGGCAGACAGATCGGTCCGGCCTGCAGCAGCGCCAGCAGATCGCCGGCTTTCACCGTGCGGCCGTCGGCGGCGATGCGTTTGCCGGTCAGCGGGTCCTGCAGCCAGATGCGCCCCGGCATCGGCGCGTCCAGCTCAACGAGGTTGGGCTGCGGGGATGCAGGATAAGTCGCAATAGCGGGCGTACGCGTTGATGGCCGTTGTGCATTGGGAACGGATAATGCTGATGACGGCGTATGGAATGCGGCACCGGTTAGCGGCATCCCTTCAGCGCCGCAGCGAATGCGCACGCTGTAGCCGTCGCCTTTAATCTCAATGCTGTCTATGCCACTGCGCCGCAGTCGGCGGGTAATGGCCTGAAGTTCACGAATGGTGGGCATTTTCTCTCCTCCCGGTTAAAGCGGGCAGCGGCGGTAGTCGTCAATACGCTGGCAGAGCCCCGCCAGCCATCGCTGCTGCTGACGTTCCGCCTCGTCGGCCTGCGGCCAGTTCACCTCAACAAACTGTACGTTGCTGCCTACCGGCACCTGGCCCAGCAGCCACATATCGGCATCGATTACCGTGCCGAGTTTCGGGTAGCCGCCGCTCGGCTGGGCGTCGCGCATCTGAATAATCGGCTGGCCGCTGTGGGTCACCTGGATAACCCCGGGAATAATGCCGTGGGATCGCATCTCCAGCGGTGCTTTCGCCACCAGCCCTTCGCCGTCCAGCCGGTAGCCGTAGCGGTTGCTCTGCGGTGAAACGCGCCACTGCTGCTGCCAGAAGCGCGCCACCGATGCGTCGGTAAAGGCACCGTACTCCGCCGCAGGGAGCACGCGGATCTGCGGCACGCCGTCAGGGCGGTCGCACAGGCTCAGGCGCGGAGAGGCAATGCCGAAGTCCACCGCGCCCCGATACGCGTCGCGGGCGGCGCTGAGCCTGTCGCCCTGCTGCAGTCCGCGGCCGTGGAAGCCGCCAAATTCGCCCCTGAGCTGGGTGCTGCGCGACCCCAGTACCTTCGGCACGTCAACCCCGCCGGGCAGATGCAGATAGCTGCGCGCCGAGAAGCGCGAGGCGTGCAGGGTCAGCACCTCGCCCGCCTTCGCCTGCGCCACCCACCAGGCCGGAATACGCCGATCGCCGAGCATCGCCGGGCTGTCTCCGCCGCTGATGGCAAAGGCGCAGTCGCGGGTGAAGCGCAGGCGGAACGGGAACAGGGGGATCTCAATCACCGCATCGTCCGGCTGGTTGCCGAGCAGCGCGTTGCCCAGCCGCAGCGCCAGCGGGTCCATCACGCCGGCGGTTCCCACACCGAAGTGCAGCGCGCCAAAGCGGCCCTCGTCCTGCACGCTGGACAGCGCGGTAGTGCGTTCAATGACGATCATGCCAGTACCCTGCTTACCCGGAAGCGAATGCTGTCGCCGGGCTGGAGCCGCACCGGCGGCGCGGCGTGGGCATCAAAGAAAACGAAGTCGGTACGGCCAATGGTGTTCCAGCCGCTGGGGCCGGGAGAGGCGGAAACGCCGGTCTGAACGCCGCCGATGGACACCGATCCGCCGGGAATGCTCTGCACCGGGCTGGCGCGGCGCGGGGTGGCCAGCTGCGGATCCATGTTGCCGAGGTAGCAGTAGCCCGGATGGCTGCCGAGGGCATACACCGGGTACAGCGGTTCGGTGTGGCGCTGCACGATCTCCTGAATGGTCATGCCGGTGTGTTCGGCCACGTCGCAGATATGCGGCCCCGGCTCGCCGCCGTAGGTGACATCCAGCTCAATCACCCGGCCGGAGAAGGTTTTGCTTTCACCGCGCTGCCACTGCTGGCGCAGGTGGTCAAACAGCTGCTCGCCCCCGCTCATCTGCGGGCCAAAGACCAGCATCAGGTTATTCATGCCCGGCACCACGCCGCGAATGGCGGCCAGCCCGCTGGCGTAATCGGCCAGCGCCCAGATGCGCTGCTGGTTTTCCAGGGTGATCTCGCCGGGGGCTTCAAACAGTACCGCGTGGGTGCCAAGCCAGCTAATTTGCGGGGCCTGTAACTGACGTGCTGGGTCCATTCCTCATCCTCAACTTCATATCCGCTAACGGAAAAATGCGATAACCCACTCTATCCCGCCGCTCCTGGCGGTCTGTAAGAGGGTTTCGCTTTAGGGGGATAAGGCAGACTTATTACCGGGAAGCCGGGGCGTGCGGCAGGCACGCTGGCGCGGGTTATCGCCCGTCGATGACGGAGGCGGGTGGACCGATACGGGAATCATCTGCCCGGAAAAGGGGCAGCAGCGTGGTGACTTCGGCGACCGTAGGAACAGCGGCGTGGTGACTGCGGCCACCCGTCAGAACGGGCTGGCGGCCGCATCGTGTGATGTCAGCTGACCAGGGTCAGCGGTCGGTTGTCGTGGGTGCGTTCGGCCATCAGCGACAGCAGGATCTTCTTCACCGCTTCGGCAGGCTGGGACAGCGGCAGATGGTCGGAGGTGCAGAACGACAGCGGTGCCTGAATCCCCGGATCGATGATTTTAGACATCCGTGCGCGGGACTGCTTGACCATATTGCGCGCGATGGATTCCGGCAGGATGGTGGCGCCGAGGTTGCCCTCCAGCGCCTGCGCCAGGGTGGTGGCCGATTCGATTTCGCACTTCACCTTATAGGAGAGGTTTTTCTGCACGAAGGCTTCGTCAACCAGCTTGCGCATGATGTTGTAAGGGCGCGGCAGGAACAGCTCAAGATGGGCTATCTGCTCCAGGGTGACGGTTTTACCGAAGCTGATTTCACTCTGCGGCGTCACCAGGTAGAGATCCTCCTTCATCAGCGGAATAAAGGCCAGCCCGTGGATCTGACGATTGCCGTACAGCACCGCCATATCCATGCGCCCGCTCATAATCAGCTCGCTGAGGGTGGTGCCAAAGCTTTCGTTGAAGTAAAGCAGGATGCCGGGATGCTGTTTACGCACCTCCTCCATCAGCGGCAGCGCCAGCAGCGAGGCGGCGGTACCGGGCGCCAGCCCGACGGACACCTGGCCGCTCAGCGCCAGACCCGCGCCGTCGATGGCGCTCTGCGCCTGCTCACACTGGCGCAGTATCGCCTGGGCGTGGGCATAAAGGATGCTGCCCGCTTCGGTCGGCGTCACGCCGCGCTTGGTGCGGATCAGCAGCTGCTGTTTGACTTCGCTTTCCAGCGAGGCCAACTGCTGGCTGAGGGCTGGCTGGGCGATATGCAGAATATCGGCCGCCTGGGTCAAACTGCCGACGTCGACAATTTTGATGAAGTAGCGGAGCCGCCTGAGATTCATTGTCATACCTCTCGTCACCGGACAGAATGTTAAGAAAAAGTGAACGGAAGTGTAGCAAGATCCGGACCAGCCTGAGTGTTAACTGCCCCGCAAAGCCGGATGACAAAAAAGTTAATATGTAAAACAGTGAGATAGATCGTGTTATTTCGCTATCCATCCATTAATCAAACGCTTGCTTCCCGCCGCCGTCTGCACCATTGCGGGGAGTTTTACTTATCGCTGGGCCCCATCCATAAGCTTTTGCTCTTGAATCAGAACAAACTCCTCTTAACCGTCGCCCGCCGCTTATTCGTAACGTAGAGGCATCCCGGAACAGACTGGAGTGACCATGAGTGCTATCCGTATTGCCGCCCGCGTTACGCGTATTAAACCTTCTCCCAGCAGCAGCGCATCCGATCGCGCCAACGCCCTCAAGCGTGAAGGGAAAGCCATTATTAACCTGGTGGTCGGTGAACCTGATTTCGATACCCCGCCGGAAATCTGCGAGGCGGCCTGCGCCGCGATCCGCAACGGGGAAACCCGCTACACGCAGAACAACGGCACCCCCGCGCTGTGCGAAGCGATTGCCGCCAAGTTCCTGCGCGAAAATCATCTGACGGTGAAGCCGGAAGACATCATCGTCACCAACGGCGCGAAGAGCGCGATCTTCAACGCGCTGGCCGCCACCCTGGAAGTCGGCGATGAGGTACTGATCCCCGCACCGTACTGGGTTTCCTATCCGGATATGGTACTGGCCTGCGACGGCCGTCCGGTAGTGATTACCTGCCAGGAAGAGGCCGGATTCCGCCTGACCGCCGAACAGCTGCGGGCGTCGATTACCAGCCGCTGCCGCTGGCTGATCCTCAACTCGCCGTCTAACCCGAGCGGCGCCACCTACAGCCGCGACGAGCTGCGCGCGCTGGCGGATGTGCTGCTGGACTATCCGCATCTGGCGATTATGACCGACGATATTTACGAGCATCTGCGCTACGACGACAGCCCGAACGTGCATCTGCTGGAGGTGGAACCGCGCCTGGCCGACCGCACGCTGGTGGTCAACGGCGTGTCGAAAACCTACGCCATGACCGGCTGGCGCATCGGCTACGCCACCGGACCGAAAGCACTGATTACCGCCATGGGCACCCTGCAGTCGCAGTCCACCAGCAATGCCAGCTCCGTCAGCCAGGCCGCTGCCCTGGCCGCGCTGAACAGCGGCACCGGCTTTATCACCCACAGCCGCGAAATCTACCGCCAGCGCCGCGACGATATTGCCGCCCGCCTGAATGCCGTGCCGGGCCTGAGCTGCCGCGTGCCGGAAGGGGCATTTTATCTTTACGTCAACTGCGGCGGTCTGCTGGGTAAAACCACCGCGCAGGGACAGGTATTGAACAACGACAGCGAGGTGGTGCTGTGGCTGCTGGAGAGCGCGGGCGTGGCGGTCGTCGCCGGTGCCGCCTACGGTCTATCGCCCTACTTCCGCCTGTCTATTGCCACAGACCTTGCCACGCTTCAGGCCGGGGCCGCCCAGATTGCCGCCGCCGTCAGCCAGCTGAAATAATCAGGAGATTCGCTATGCCCGCAGGAAACCGTATTTTCTTACAACGTAATCTCGAAGCCGCTGGCTACGTCGAGGCCTTCCGCACGCTGCCCGCCGCCGTGGTGGCCGACTGCATGAGCCGCCTGCCCGCGCTGTCCGGTGAAATTCGCCTGATGAGCGCCCCGCGCAACGCGGTAATGTGCGGCCTGGCGGTCACCGTTAAGGCCCGCTCCGGCGACAATCTGATGCTGCACAAGGCGATGGATATGGCCGGTAAAGACGATGTGATCGTGGTGTCCAACGAAGGCGATCGCAGCCAGGCGCTGATGGGCGAAGTGATGACCACCTGGGCCCGCCAGCGTGGTATTGAGGGGCTGGTGCTGGACGGCCCGATCCGCGATATCGAAGGCATCGGCAAGATGGATTACCACCTGTATGCGGCCGCCATCACCCCCGGCGGCCCGTATAAAGACGGCCCCGGCGAAATCAACGTGCCGATCGCCTGCGGTAATATTCACGTGTCGCCGGGCGACATTATCCTCGGCGACCACGACGGGGTGATCGTCATCCCGCACGGCGATGCGGCACAGATTCTGGAAGCGGCGCAGGCCTATCTGATCGTCGACGAGCGCAACTTCGAGCTGGCGAAGCGCGGCGAGCTGGAGCGCGGCTGGATTGATGAGACGCTGAAAAACAAGCAGGTGGAGATTATCGACGGGCGGTTCTAGGCGGTAAAAGAACACTATTCTGTGTTGATAACAGGCACCCATAACGGGTGCCTTTTTCGTTATGCAACCGGCGTAATGGCTTTGCCGTGAGCAAACCACGAGGCGAGATTATCCGCCACGTTTTGCGCCATCGCCTGGCGCGTTTCCACCGTGGCGCTGGCGATATGCGGGGTCAGTACCGTATTTTCCAGCGCGAAAAAGCGCGGATCGATTGCCGGTTCACCTTCGAACACGTCCAGCCCCGCGCCGGCGATGGTGTGATTTTCCAGCGCGGCGATCAGATCGTCCTCATTAACCACCGCCCCGCGCGCGACGTTAATCAGCACGCCCTGCGATCCCAGTGCGTGAAGCACCTCGCGATCGACCACTTTGTAGTTACGCGCATCACCCGGCACCGCCAGCACCAGCACATCGCTGAACAGCGCCAGCTGATGCAGATCGCCAAAGCGCTGCCAGCCGGGTTCATCACTCTGGCGGCTGTTGCAGTAGCCGATCTGCATATCGAAGGCGGCGCAGCGGCGGGCAATCGCCGAGCCGATGCGTCCCAGCCCGAGGATGCCGACGCGCCTGCCGCTGAGCTTGCTGCCCAGCACCGGCGGGCGGTTTGCCCATTCGCCCGCGCGCAGGAAGGCATCCTGCGCCACGATCTGCCGGGAGACGCTGAGCATCAGCGCCAGCGCCAGGTCGGCGACGTCATCGGTGAGGATATCGGCGGTAACGGTAACGGTAATGCCGCGATCGCGGGCGGCGGCCAGATCGATGGCGTCAGTGCCCACGCCGAACACGGCAATCACTTCCAGTGCCGGTAACGCGGCCATCACGTCAGCCGCCAGCCCGACGTCTCCCCGGGTGGCAACCGCGCGGATAGTCTGGCCGTGCTGCTGCAGCCAGGCGGCCGCATCCGGCTGCTCGTACAGGCGATGGCACAGGTAGTCGCGGTGCAGCATCTCGCTCAGCGCGGGCATCAGCGGCTGGATAATCAGTATCTGTTGTTTCATTGCGGGCATCCTTATTAACGTAGGGTTCAGAACGTTAATAAACTAGCGGAATTCCGCCGTGGCCCCCGCAAGGTTACGCTTATCGCCAGATAGGATTCGCTTATCATGCACGCGAAATCACCCGGCGCGCGCGGCGGCGATCAGCCCGTCCAGCCACTGCTGATGGCCGTTGATCATCGGGTTGGGGCGCGCGTTGGCCAGCTCAACCGCCGGTTTGCCGTTCTGGGTTTCCTGGGTCAGCAGGCGCACGCGGCCCCCCGGCAGCGCCTCAATCAGCCATGCATGATGCACGTCAAGCCGACTGTCGCCCTCGCCGCACCCGCCGTGCCAGGCAATACGCGCCGCACCACAGACTTCCGGTGCGACGAATTCGTTAACTTCGCTTTCCACCACAAAGCCAAAGGTGGTGAAGCGGAAACGTGCACCGTCGGTCAGATACGGGCCGCTGCCGTCGTGGAACTGAATATCGCTGGCGTTGCTGTAATAACCGGGCCAGGCGGCGGTATCAATCAGTTTGTCCCACAGCGCCGCGACGCTGACGCCGGTAATAATCATTTCGTTGCTGGCGAAGTTGTCGCTGAAACCTGGAATGTAGCCCTGCGGCCAGTGAATTGCGTTCATGATGTTGCCTCTCGGTAAGTCTGGTCAGCCACAGCGCGGGATGCGCCTGCCGAAAACCACGGCATAATGCACGGCGTGATGATATAAAACCAATCAGCATATTTTATTTCAGATATCATCCTTAGTGATATCTGACCCATTAGCCGCCGGGGAGTCGATGAGTAGCCCACTACGCACGCTGGATTTAAATCTGTTGAAAACGCTGGATGCGCTGCTGGATGAACGCAGCGTGACGCGCGCCGCCCAGCGCCTGTCGCTGACGCAGCCGGCGGTGAGCGCGATGCTTAATCGCCTGCGCGAGCATTTTGGCGATCCGCTATTTACCCGCGGCCAGCACGGCATTAACCCGACCCTGCGGGCGCTGGCGCTGGCCGTTCCGCTAAAACAAATTCTCGGCGACATCGATCGGATGCTCCAGCCCGCAGCGTTTGATGCCGCCAGCTCGCAGATGTCGCTGAACATCGCCGCGACCGATTACGCCCTGAGCGCGGTAGCGGTGCCGTTTATTGCCGCGCTGCGCCAGCAGGCTCCCGGCGTGCGGGTGAGCGTGCAGCCGGTGGAAAGTGACAGACTTCCCGTGCAGATGGAGCGCGGCGAGGTTGATATGGCGCTGCTGACTCCGGACATCACCCCTGCCGATCTGCACGCCCGTCATCTGTTTGACGAGCAGTACGTCTGTCTGCTGCGGCCCGATCACCCGGCCCTGCTGCACGGCGAGCTGTCGCTGGATAACTTCTGCTCGCTGGACCACGTGCTGGTTTCGCACAGCGGCCGCGAGTTTCGCGGCGTGACCGACCAGGCGCTAGCCGCAATTGGCCGTCAGCGGCGGGTGACGCTGGCAGTGAACAGTTTCCTGGTGCTGCCGCAGATCCTGCGCAGTAGCGATTTGATTGCCGTGGTGCCGCGCAGGCTGGCAGAATCCGCCGACGGGCTGGTGCGGATAACGCCGCCGGTCGCGGTGGCGGGCTTCAGCAAAACGCTGGTCTGGCACGAGCGCAGCCATCGCGATCCCGGCCACCGCTGGCTGCGCGCCCTGCTGTTTACTACCCTGGGGCTGGACGCCCGCGCGCTGTGATCGGCCAGTGCGTTTCGCACATACGGCTTAGCGGTAATGTGTGGCCATCGCTTACCGTGATCGCCACTTATCGACAGGCCACGTGTTTTTCGATCGTCTATGACTGAGGTTATCTATGTCCGCGCTTTTTACCCCGTTTAAACTGAAAGACGTTACGCTGCGTAACCGCATTGCGGTGCCGCCAATGTGCCAGTACAGCGCCGTTGACGGTCTGACCAATGAATGGCATCAGGTTCACTATCCGGCGATCGCCCGCGGCGGCGCGGGTCTGGTGATTGTGGAAGCCACCGCCGTTTCACCGGAGGGTCGCATCACGCCGGCCTGTACCGGGCTGTGGAACGATGAGCAGGCGCAGGGCATGGCGCGCATTGCGGCGTCGATCAAGGCAGCGGGTTCCGTTCCGGGTATTCAGATTGGTCACGCCGGTCGCAAGGCCAGCGCTAATCGTCCATGGGAAGGCGACGATCATATTGCCGAAGGCGACAGCCGCGGCTGGCAGACGATTGCCCCTTCCGCCATTGCGTTCGGCCACCATCTGCCAAAGGTGCCGCAGGCGATGACGCTGGATGATATTAACCGGGTGAAAAGCGACTTCGTTGCCGCCGCCCGCCGCGCGCGCGATGCCGGTTTTGAGTGGCTGGAGCTGCATTTTGCCCACGGCTATCTGGCGCAGAGTTTCTTCTCCGCCCATTCCAACCAGCGTACCGACGCTTACGGCGGCGATTTTGCCGGTCGCAGCCGCTTCCTGCTGGAAACCCTGGCCGCCGTGCGCGAGGTGTGGCCGGAGAATCTGCCGCTGACCGCGCGTTTCGGCGTGCTGGAGTTTGACGGCCAGGACGAGCAGACGCTGAGCGAGTCGATTGAGCTGACCCGACTGATGCATCAGGGCGGGCTGGATCTGCTGAACGTCAGCGTGGGCTTTACTATTGCGGAAACCAGCATTCCGTGGGGGCCGGGCTTCCTGGCACCGATTGCCGAGCGCGTGCGTCGTGAGGCCGGTCTGCCGGTGGCGTCGTCCTGGGGCGTGGAGCAGGCAGATGTGGCGGAGCGGGTGATTGCCGATCGGCAGATGGATCTGGTGATGATTGGCCGTGCGCATCTGGCGAATCCGCACTATCCGTATTATCTGGCGAAGAAGCTGAACGTTGAGGATCCGTCGTGGGTGTTGCCAGCGCCGTATGCGCACTGGCTGGCGCGTTATCGTTTAGCGGAGTAAAGAGTTGGGGCATTCAATTGCTCGAGACTGTGGGGGCACAAACATGTTTTGCCGGTGACTGTCGTGGCAAAGCCGACGGGGTGTGCCCCTGACCAGGCGGTTCTGTCGGTGACTGTAGTGGCAAAGCTGACGATGTGTGCCCCCGCCCGGGCGGTTTTGCCGGTGACTGTCGTGGCAAAGCCGACGGGGTGAGCCCCCGACCGGGCGGTCCTCGCGCCGCTTCGCGGTGCCTTCACTTCGTTCGTCAGCCGGACGGACCGCCACAGACTCGCGTCCTGCGCGGCTGTGCCTTTCGCCTGCGTCCATGCAGGCGAATCCTGGCTTCCTCGCTCCGTTCAGCGCTGCGGATTGCCCGGTCGGGGGCTCACCCCGTCTGCTTTTTGCATAAGTGTTGTCTGGCAGAAAAAGGCGAACGACAACTGAAGCGATCAATTCCGGAATCAGAACTCAGAACTCAGAACTCAGAACTCAGAACTCAGAACTTCGATTTTCGAGATCCAGCAAAGTAGATTCAAGGTTTAGACTCTGCCTTTACTGAGAAAACGTCCGCATATCCAATCGCTTTAAGGATTAGAAGCCCGTCATTTCAAGAGCAGAATCCAGATTTAAACAGCCAGCACAGTATATTAAAGGCCCGGCCTCTGCGGTTAAAGAGCAAACATCCATCTGTCCTGTAACCTGAAAGATGGGGATCTAATCCCTTAGAGAACGGCATTGAGATTTAAACAGCCAGCACAATGTATTAAAGGCCCGGCCTCTGCGGTTACCGGGTAATCCACAGCGCTGAGGTGGAGGCGACGAGCCAGGAGACGCCAACAGGACGTTGGCGTCAGGCGTGGCGCGGGCAGGACGCCCGCTCCACGGCGGTCCGGAAGGCACGGAGCTGCAACCGAAGGCATCGTGCACAGCGCGACGCGAGGACCACCCGGTAACCGCAGAGGCCGGGCCTGAATCACCGCCACTGAAGCCATCGCCATCGCATTTTCAACCGCCACAAAAAAACCGCTATCCCCAAAAGAGACAGCGGCTTCAAACTCCACTACGCGGGCAACAACCTGACCCGTTAGGCGATCGACCTCATCAGAAATCGACGTTAATCCCCGCCTGGAAAGTACGGCCTGGCATCACCGCCAGCGCCTTCTCGTAGGCATCCTGAGTGGTACTGCCAGTCAGATCGCGGCTGCTGAGATAATCCCAGTACTTACGATCGGTCAGGTTATAAATCCCCCCGCTCAGCTTGACGTTCTTCGCCACCTGCCAGTACGCGGTCATATCCACCATGCCGTAGCCAGGAATACGATTGTACTCGGTGCTGGAATCGGTCAACGCCGTGCCGCTGTTGGTGTAGCTCTCGCGGTTGGTCGCACTGGCCTGCTTGCCCTTCACAAAGGTCGCCACCACCGCTGCGCCGTAGCGCTTCGCCGGATCGTCCCACGCCATGCCCACCACCGCTTTCATCGGCGCAACGCTGTCGATATCAACATACTTGTCGCCGTCGTAGCTGGACTTGGATTTACCTTCGCTGTAGCCCAGAGCAAAGGTCGCGCTCAGGCCGTTAACCTCTTCAAACCAGGTCCCGAAGTTTACCTTGCTGCTCAGCTCACCGCCCCAGATATAGGCTTTATCGCGGTTTTCAGCCTGATAAACGGTGTAGATGTTCGATGGAACATTAGTGAACTTGTCCGGGCTACCGGCACGGGTGTAGCGGCTATAGGCGATGAAGTTCTTGTAGGTGTTGTAGAACAGGGAACCGTTCAGCGTCACGCCGTCGGTCACGTTGCCTTTCACGCCCCACTCCAGGTTGTTACTGGTTTCGGTTTCCAGATCCGCATTACCGATCAGCGCATACTGCGCGGTGCCGGCATAGGAGGAACCCAGGTTCCACGAACCGTATAGCTGGCTGGCGTTAGCAAACTGCGCGCCGCGTTTGTACTGCAGATAGGTAATCATCTGCGGGGTGAGATCGTACTGCAGCATCAGCGACGGCAGGATCTGGCTGTCGCTGTTCGCCGAACCGTACAGGGTTTCCAGCTCGGAGGCGGTCAGCACCGTGCTGCCGGTAGTCAGGCTGGACAGATTCTGCGGTTTGGTATTCTGATATACCGCGCGCACGCCCGGGATCACCGCGAAGCGGCTGCCGTTCAGGTCAAAGTTGATCTTATCCTGCACGAAGCCACCGACCGTATAGCTACGGCTGTCGGCCTGCGGCTGCATGATCACGCTGTAGACGCTCGGAGCCGGATCCTGACGGAACGGACGCTCGGTATCGGTGATGCGGCCGTTGATTCCGGCGCTCAGATCGTGGCGGCCAAGCGTTTTGTTGCCGTGGGTGTCAAAGCCCCAGGTATCAACGTTGTAGTCCGAGTAGACGTGCTGCATGGTGCCGCTGGCATCGGTTGGCATGTAGGTGTTGTCATGCGCTTCGGTGTGCTGGTAGTAAACGCGGCTGGAGAGGCTGTCGACAAAACCGCTGTCCGGCGTGTACTCATCCGCCAGGCTCACGCCCCAGCGGCGGGTATCGCTCTGCTGCTGGCTGTCGCCGATGGTGCTGGTCCCTGCGGTATTCCAGGTATCGTAGTGGCTGTGGTTAACCTTGTGGTAGTAGTCCAGCGTGGCGCTGAATTTATGCTCGTCGTTCGGCTGCCAGATCCCGGAGGTCATCAGCGCGGTGGAGTGCCAGTTCGTCGGGTAGGCGCTGACCTCATCGCTGTTGTTGCTGGTCTGCTGACCGTCACGGCGGCTCAGAACGAAGACGCCGCGCAGGGTGCTGTCGCCCGCTGCGGCGGTGATCCCGTTATGCCAGCCGCGGTTGGAAGAGTCGTAATCACTCTGGTAGCCAAACCAGCTGGAACGTCCCGGGGAAAGATAATCGTCGGCGGATTTATTACGGAAGGAAACGTTGCCGCCGATCGAGGTATTCGGCTGTTCGACGGAGGTGGCGCCGGCATCAATATCCACGCTGCCAAACATATACGGGTCAATATAATCGCGGCCAATACCGAAGGTATTTAAACCCGCACGACTGACGTAGCTGCGACCGGTGGCATCCGGCAGTGGAATACCGTCCACGTCTAAACCAACGCGGTTGCTTTCCAGCCCACGAATATTAAATCCGGTGTAGCCGCTGCGGTCGAAACCGCTTTTACCTGCGGTAGAACCGCCGCTCACACCCGTTGCGCTAATCAGCGGCTGATAACGCATCACCGAACCGAAATCGGTGGTGCCGTTCTTCTGCATCTGTTCAGCGGTGATGGTGGTTTTGCTGCCGCCCTGAAGCGGAGCCTGGGCGGTGACGGTCATCGTGCCCTGTTCATTGCTGCTTTCTGCGGCGGCGTTCGCTGTGGCAGAAGTTTCAGCCTGCGCATAGCCGCAGGCACAGTGAATCGCTGCGGCCAGTACCGCCCATTTCATTACCGGCGCACTGATTCCCTGTAATTTTGACGTGGTGAGCATTTAATTACCCTTTGCTTGTTATTAGTATTGGCTCACGGATTGCTTCGATAAAAAAGAATATGAAATCAGTTAAGTTTCGCTAATATTATTATATTTTTAAGGCGGCGGGATATTAATAGGAATGATTATCTTTATCAATAGAGCTCAGGGCATAAAGTTCACTTTATTATTAAGAATAATTAATTCCGCAGGATAACGTTAAGGGCATTAAATCAACCAGACATCTGCTTTCGAAAAACTTTCACTCTCTGCACAATTTCCTCACAATTATTTCAATGTAACACTCAACGCTGAAAATTAATGATTAGAAAACGGATGTAAATAATCGCGCGCATGCGGAATGTCAGGTGGTGGGTCTGCGGTGCCTGATGTCTTTTCCTGCGGGTAAGCGGAATGACTTGCGCGTTGATGCAAGTGCAACCCGGAAAATTCGGCAATTAGGATCGGTATACAGAAAGGGATCAGGGATCAGGGATCAGGGATCAGGGATCAGGGATCAGGGATCAGGGATAAATCATGTACGGGGTACAACAGAGGGGCAACAGAAGCCTGCATGCATCTGAGAAAACCTGGGCGGAACTAACAGGCGCGGTGTGCATCTGCACGAAGCCAACGCCAGTGGCTATGGCACTGGCAGACTGGCTCTGGCTCTGGCTCTGGCTCTGGCTCTGGCTAACAGGCTAACAGGCTAACAGGCTAACAGGCTAACAGGCTAACTACGTTCGATCTTTTTCGCCGCTTCGTCCAGCGCATCCACGATAGCGTAGAGGGTTTCCTGCGAGATAGCCTGCTGTGACAGCCGCGTGTTGAGCGCGGTTTTCATATTGTGGATCGCCCGCTCCACTTCCGGCACGCTGCGGTTATGCACCAGCACCGCCAGCGAGGAGAGCCGCTGCACGATTGTTGCCAGATCGGGCTGATTCTGCTGCAGCCAGTCGCGGCCCTGCGGCTCCAGGCGATAGGCTTTACGCGCCGCCTGCGGATCGACGGCGGCGATCATCGCCGTTTCTTCCAGCAGCGTCAGGTTGGGATAGATAATGCCAGGGCTGGGCGTGTACTCCCCTTTGGACAGATCCTCAATGGCTTTGATCAGCTCGTAGCCGTGGGCCTCACCCTGGCTGAGAAAATGCAGCACCAGCAGGCGAATATCGCTGCCGTCGAGCATTTTTTCCCGGCGCTTTTTGCGCTGGCTGCCGCAGGCGGCGCGCGGCTCGCTGTCTGAGGGGGTAAAGGGGAACTGCGGTCGTTTCATCGCCTGCCCGTGCGGAAAAATAAGGGGGGTGATAGTAGACCGCCACCCGGTGAAACACAACCGGCGCGGCGGCCCACAGGGTTACTTCTGGTGCCAGTAGGCCACGGCGCGGACAAAGTTCTCGTCGCAGCCGCGCTGGATAACAAAGTAGTCGTTAAGCTGCTTCACCGCGTCACCTTCACCGGTCAGCCAGATAAAGTAATCATCGAGCGGCAGCTGGATGCTGTCGAGTTCGCTAATCAGCGCCCGTAGCGGTTCGCCGTGCATTTTCCCGCTGCCGATCCAGCTGGCATCAATGCCGTTCAGGCCGTCCAGATAGAGGCTGCCGCTGGCTTCGTCAGCAAAGGCGAACAGCTTACGCACTCCGCCCTGTACGGTTTCTTTCCGGCGTTTAAATGCCGGCAGGCCGCTTTCGTCGCAGACGTACAGCTGGAAGGCATAATCCTCCGGTACAATCATCGAGCCGCGCGGGCCGCCAATCGCCAGCGGATCGCCAACCTTCGCCTGCGCCGCCCAGTTGCTGGCCACACCGCCATCGTGGATATAAAAGTCCAGGGTCAGGGTGTTTTTTACGCCGTCAAACCACAGCGGCGTATAGTCGCGGGAAGCCGGGCGGGCGCCCTCTTTCCACACCACGCCGTCGGAGGTGACTTCCGGCAGATGCAGTTCGCCGGTGGCGGCATCGGGGAAAAACACTTTGATATGGTCATCAAAGCCCGGGGAGACGAACCCGGCGAGATCGTCGCCGATAAAATCAATACGCCAGAAATTTTCGGCGACGAGCGTTTTAGCGGCGACCGTAATCTGGCGGAAGCGCAGTTCATTACGTACGCGCTTAGGTGCGCGGCTTTTATTTTCAGACAAAATTATTCTCCTTGGGCTGCCGGATTGACATCCGGCAACGTAACTCCGGCAGGCAGCGCCCACCGGACATCATCGATAATATTTAATGAGGATCCCACTCAGACGCCCACGGCCAGCACGGCGGTTTCCGCCACCAGCGAATCATTGGCACCGTGTGCGCCGCTGACGCCGACGGCACCAATCACCATACCGTTCAGCCAGACGGGCACGCCGCCCTCAAGCGGCGTTACGCCGGGCGTGGCGAGAAAGCTGGGGCGTCCGCTATTGATAAACTGCTCAAATTCCTGCGAGGGAGCCTGCAGCAGCGCCGCCGTTCGTGCCTTACCCAGCGCAACATCCGGACTGATACCAATTGCGCTGTCGCTGCGTTCCAGGGCAATCAGCTGGCCGGCATGGTCGACCACCGCCACGCTGATATGCCAGCCGTTCTCCGCCGCTTTCTGCTGGGCGGCGGCAATGGCGTTACGCGCGCCCTGCAGGGTGAGGCTTAACTGAGTACGCGATGCTGCCTGTGCTGTTTCTGTTACCGATGTCACTGTCATGACGTTCTCCACGGTTCTGGCGATGGCTGAACTGGTAATGATTCGTATTAACGAATCAAAATATATCCATGATATATCTTCACTGCAAGTTATGATCGACCAGGACAACCGGAATAAAGTAACAATCTGTGCGTTTGATGATGGCAGCGACGCCGTTTAACGGCGCCGGCCACTTATTTGGCGACCGGGCGATACTTCCACAGCCAGCGGCCGCTGTTTAAGCGACGCCAGAAGCAGGCACCGCGAATCATCCAGTCCAGCGCCATACCCAGCCAGATCCCCGCCACGCCCATCCCCAGCACGATGCCAAGGAGGTAGCCGGCCACGATACGCCCGCCCCACATGCTGAGCAGCGACACCCACATGGTATAACGCGCATCGCGCGCGCCCTTCAGCCCGGCGGGCAGCACCCAGGAGGCGGCCCAGAACGGCATAAAGGCCGCATTCAGCCACACCAGCATTTTCACTACGTGGATAACCTGGGGATCCTGGGTGTAGAACGCCGCCAGCACCCCGGCAAACGGCACCGTCAGCAGCGCCAGGGTACACAGGCCAATATTCGACAGCCAGAAGATATAGCGCAGCAGCCGCTCCGGCTGGCCAAGCTGGCCGCGCCCAAGTCGGGTGCCGACAATAATCGTCGATGCGGATCCCAGGGCGTTACCCGGCAGGTTAATCAGCGATACGATGGAGAAAGCGATAAAATTCCCGGCAATCACATCGGTGCCCATTCCGGCAACGAAGATCTGCGTCAGCAGCTTGCCACCGTTAAACAGCACAGACTCAATGCTGGCGGGAACGCCGATGCCGAGCACTTCACGCAGGATATTGATATTGAGCCGCGTGAAGTAACTTTTTAGCGATATTTTCAGCGCCGGGACAAAGCCTATCACCAGCACATAGATCACCGCCGCCGCGCCGATATAGCGGGAGATGGTCAGGCCCAGCCCGGCCCCCACAAAACCCAGGCCGTGCCACGAGAAGCAGCCGTAGATCAGCACACTGCTGATGGCAATATTCAGGATATTCATCCCGCCATTGATCAGCATCGGAATTTTGGTATTGCCCGCGCCGCGCAGGGCACCGCAGCCGATCAGCGCAATCGCCGCCGCCGGATAGCTCCACGCGGTGGTTTGCAGATACGAGAGCGCCAGCGCTTTCACCTCCGGCTCCGCTTTACCGGCAATCAGGTCAATAATCTGCGGCCCGATAAACTCGATGGCGATCGCCAGCAGCACGGCAAACAGGGTCATAATAATCAGCGACTGGCGGGCGGCGGCGACGGCTCGTTCGCGGTTCAGTTTACCCAGGCTGAAGGCCACCACCACCGTAGTACCGAGGTCGATGGCGGCAAAAAAGGAGATCACGACAATATTAAAGCTGTCCGCAAGGCCAACGCCGGCCATCGCTTCACTCCCCAGCCAGCTGACCAGGAAAGTGCTCAGCACCCCCATCAGCAGAACGCAGAGATTCTCGAAAAAAATCGGTACGGCCAGCGGAGTCACTTCACGCCAGAACAACACCCGCCAGGAGCGTCTTTTGGGATACCACGCGGTACGTTGAATAGCCTGCTGCAGAGAAACTCTGAGGTTTTGCAAGGTCATTCCAGCTTTTATGTCAGGGAGAGAAGGGACTTAATTATGATGGTTAAAGCACGGGATTTATGCAAAGTCTTTTTATGTTTCAATGTGCTTTGCCTGGACGATGCAGGCCTCCGCCTGCATCGTCAGCGGTCAGATTAGCGGCTGCTGAAGGAGCTTTTGCAGGATGTTAAGCGGGGCATTGTCGGGATTTTTCATCGCCGCCACCGGCAGCAGGAAAGTCTGCTCCAGCATAAACTGACCGCTCATTGCCGCATGGGGCGTCTGGTCGGCAAAACAGATCCAGCTGCTGCCCGGCGGCAGCTCCAGGGTCACCTGTGGCCCCTGCTGCTGATAGTGCTCATCCCCTTTCATGGTGTCGTGCAGCTGCAGCATCAGGTGGTCGTAATGGCTGCGGTAGCATTTGGTGATACCAAGGCGGCTTTGCAGCCAGCTGTTGAACGGCGAGAAGCGTTTCAGGCGCGGTATAAAGCGTTTGGCCAGCACCGGGAACGGCTCCCCCACTCGCCAGTAGCGGCTTTCACCGTGTGGGTTGATATTGGTGAAGATGCGCAGGATACGCTCGCCGTGGTTTGGCCGCGACGGGAAGGCATCCACATGCAGGCGGGAGTCGTCCTTTCGCCAGGAGGTCGAATCACGCCAGACGTTAATCGGATGCAGCCGCAGGGAGTTAACCGGCGCGTGCAGCGCGGACTGATATTCCGGCATCAGGCTGCTGACCAGCTGACAGGCATAGTCATGATGACGCTGGAGCAGCGCCTGCACCTGGTTTTTTTTCTCCGCCTGCGCCACGCCGTTCAGCCTGCCGGTTTGCGCATTAAAACTGATATTCTTACGTTTCGGATCGACCAGCTCCGGGGTTAACAGCGCCTGCTCCTCCGGGCTGAGTTGAAAGGCCAGTGAGGGCAGAAACAGCACTTTCCCCTGCTCCAGCGCATCGACGACGCGGCGATCGTCGACGGTTTCATTCCAGTGACGCGTCGCCAGCGAGCGGATCACCATATCATGTGATAGTGGGCGTTCAGACATTTGATATCCTTATTTCCTTGCGGCGTGAACGGGCCTGCAGCACGCCGCCGTTGTCTAAATGGAGTGTCGATGAAGCCGATTTTTGTGGGGTAAATATCGACCCTTTGACGGCTGATTATAGGGCGCGTAAGCAGAATTAATTAAACCAGAGGTCAACAGAGTCACGGTGTTTACTGTTACACTGCGCCATCTTCAGAGGAGCTAATCATGAGATCCCGTTCCGTGACGCTGGACGATGTGGCTCAGGCTGCCGGCGTCTCCTATCAGACCGTTTCCCGGGTGCTGAATCACTCCAGCCAGGTGGCTGAATCAACCCGCAGTCGGGTGGAGGCTGCGATGCGGGCGCTGAACTATGTGCCGAATCGCGTTGCCCAGCAGCTGGCCGGTAAAAACACCCGAACGCTGGGGCTGGCCACCAGCGATCTGGCCCTGCTGGCCCCGGCGCAGATCGCCTCCGCGATGCAGCAGCGCGCCGGGCAGCTGGGGTGGCATCTGGTGATGGCGATGGCCGGTGCAGATACGGATGGCCCACAGGCGGCGGTCAGCGATCTGCTGTCGCAGCGCGTGGATGCTTTGCTGATTAATCTGCCACTGGAAACCGCAGCCGCTCAGCAGATTGAAACCATGGCCGGATCCCTGCCCTGCCTGTTTCTTGACGTGGCGGAGGATGCCACGGTCGCGAGCTGCGGCTTCAGTGCGCAAACCGGGGCACGCCAGGGCGCGGAGCATCTGCTGGCGCTGGGCCACCGGCGTATTGCGCTGCTGAACGGCCCGTCATCATCGGTAGCCGCCCGCGCCCGCTCAGACGCCTGGCGGCGGGTGCTACAGGAGCATCAGCTCACGCCGCAGGCGGAACTCTACGGTGACTGGAGCGCCAGTTCAGGCTATCGGGCGGTGATGCAGCTGACCGGCGACGCATTCCCTTCGGCGCTGCTGGTGGCTAACGATCAGATGGCGCTGGGCGCGATGCAGGCGCTGCATCAGCGCGGTAAAATCGTGCCTACGGAGGTTTCAGTGGTGGGTTACGATGATACCGCCGACAGCGCCTGGTATCAGCCGCCGCTGACCACGGTACGCCAGGATATGCGACTGCTGGGAGAACGCAGCGTGGACTGGCTGATCGGGCGCGTGGAGCAGCCTGAGCGATGCGATCCTGCGGAGATTTTCCCCACCGAACTGATCGTGCGCAACAGTACCTCACCGGTGTTCAACGGCCAGCCCGGCAGTGCGCAGATCGCCGCGGAGCTGAAGCGCCTGGCGAACGTGCTGGTGCAGGATCTGGACGCGAAATAGACCATCATCAGGCGAAAAAAAAGCCACTATCTGCATAGTGGCTTGTCTGCCGCGCGCCGCGATATCGCGGCGGCCGGGTGAGTCTGACCGTTACTTCGGCTCGCCCATCGCTTTCAGTTTTTTCGACAGGTCGCGACGCTCTTTCGACAGATCGGCATTTTTGATGATGTAGTCATCAACGCGGTCTTCATAATCGCTGCGCATGCTGCCAATGATTTCCTGGATCGCTTCCACGCTCATGCCGGGTTTGATGTACTCGGACAGGTTATCAAGCAGCAGTACGCGTTTCTGGTTGTCGCGGATTTTCTTTTCGTTATCGACGATTTCACGCTGCAGCTTATTTTTGCGACGGAACATACGCACGAACTCCAGTACGTCCTGAAATGATTGCTTTGCATTTTCCATGAAGACACCTTTCTTTTGGGCCTGTTACACAGGCATCACTGTCGTGGCTATCAGCTTAGCGGCACACCGCTGCCGATGGCAATGTTGAATCTGCTAAAACGAATGACCCTATCTTACCCTGGCGTTGACCATCCCGCAGTAAGTAGTTGCTGAATCGTTTTATTTTCGCAGCGCAAGGCGTAAAAGCTCAGACAGCCGCTCCAGCTGGCGGGCCATTTCCAGGCTCAGCCAGACGTAGCCATGGATCGGCGTTTCCACCTGCTCGTCGCCACCCGATTCAGCAATCAGCTGGCGCAGCTCCCGGCTGATTGTCGCCAGCTCTTCGCTGTTGGCCGCCATCTGCTCGGTGTTACCATCAACAATGGCTTTCGACAGCGTGCGCAGCATCTCCTCCGTCATCTGCTGGGTGCGCCGCAGCGCCGAAGCGTTAAGCAAAATCAGATGGCTCTGACGGGACGCCCACCAGGCATTGACCTGCAGCTCCAGGGTACAGACGATATTACGGTTGAGCGTCTGAATCGCTTCAAAGACCGATCGCGGCGTACGCGTTTCCTTGCTGGCGGGTTCGATCAGCGAGCGCATTTTCACCACCCTGCCCAGCAGCCTTTGCAGCGGTCTGCTGAGGCGCGGCTGCTCAACCAGGTTGGGGGAGAAGCCGGCATGGTAGATTTTTGCCGTTTCCAGCAGGGAGTCCGACAGCTGGATCCGCCAGTGGGTATAGGCTTTCTGCGGCCAGATGCTGGTGAACAACAGCGCCAGCAGGGAGCCGAGGATCACGTCCCCTCCGCGCCACAGGGCGGAGTGAATATCCCCCGGCGTGCCGCCGCAGATCACCGCCAGGGTAATGCCAATCAGCAGGGCCATATAGGGATGCTTACCCAGGGTAAGGAAACCACAGATAAACATTACAACGGCGCACCATAGCAGCATCACCGGCAGGTTAAACAGCTCCAGCCTGAGGGCGATCAGGCCGGATATCGAACCGAAAATCGTGCCGCCAATACGCTGCACCGCACGGGGAAACACGTTGCCCCATGAAGATATCGGCCCCATGACCACCACCAGGGTGATCAGCGGCCAGCTGCCTTCCGGGATATCCAGCAGGCGAACCAGCAGGAAGGTGAGCACAAAGGCCAGGGCGATGCGTATGCCATGAACGATGCGATAGTTGCGATAAACGCTAAAATGCAGGGCCGAGAGCGGCGTGTCGGGTCGCAAAACAGGCTCCGAAAAGGATCAGAAATTGCGGCTCATCATACCTTAAGTGCGGAGGATGCGCAGACGAAGCGGGGGGATTTGCGTGAGATTTTGTGGTCATTTCCGTGCGGTAATCCGCATAAAGCGCTGTCATTACCGCACGGTAGCAAGCTGTTAACGCATTCAATTTTATTGAATTTTTACAACAACATACTTATAACCACATTTTAACATGAGTCATCCGCCCTTACGGCTGGCGCTTTTCAACCGGAATGCAGATCAGAAAGTCCCACGTGCCGGTTTGTGAGCCGTCGGTGAGGTAACGATCGAAACAGGGCCCGTCCGCGCGCTGATAGCCGCTGCCGGGTAGCCACTCGTCAAAAAACTCACACCACGGACGGGTAAAATTACCATCGCTGACCTGGACCTGTGCCACGGCATAGCACGCGGCGGGTATCGATCTTAACGATACGCCTTCACTGTCCAGCGGCAGGATAAATTCCGGCGGCACGCTGATGCCGGTATCGACCTCAAGATGGTCTGCGGGCATCTGCTGCGGGTTGCCGTGGTAGACCGCCAGCCATTCTCCCTTCAGCCGGTTTCGGTTCACCCACTCACTCAGCCGTGAAAACCCCTGTGGCACCGTCATTTCCCACGGACCTTCCAGGCGGTATCCCGCCATCTGACTGGCCGGTAAATGCTGAATTTCCACTCTCATCACATTTCATTCCTTTTCATGTTGTAGTGTTGCGATGCACATCGTGGGCGCGATGCTCTCCCGCAGCGACGCCATCATCCCGTGGCGTCATATGCCGCGGGTTTAAAAATTATTCCAGTGCTGTGCCAGCTGCAGCCTCAGCTTCTCAACGAACAGCCTGACTCGCGGCGGCTGATGAAGACCGCTCAGCCAGATGGCATGCAGCGGTGCCGCCGGAAGAGGATAATCGCCGAGGACCGTCAGCAGACGGCCGTCGCGCAGATCCCCGGCGACGTCCCAGATGGATTTCATCGCGATACCCGCATTGTTCAGCGCCAGCGCGTGCGCGGCTTCTCCGGTATTCACCTGCAGCCGGGAGTTTATCGGCACGCTGCGCTGCTCCTCGTCACTGCCAAAACGCCATTCGGTCATCGGCGCATCCCCGGTAACAATGCAGCAGTGGGCGCTCAGCTCTTCCAGGGTTTGCGGCAGGCCGTGCTTTGCCGCATAGCCCGGCGAGGCGCAGAGCACGCGGCGATTGCCGACCAGCTCGCGCGCCACCAGCCGCGAATCGGCCAGCGCACCGTAGCGGATAGCCAGGTCATAGCCGCTGGCGGCCAGGTCAATAACCCGATCGCTGAGATGAAGCTGTAGCTTAACGCCGGGATGCTCGGTCATAAACTCGTTGAGGATCGGCGCAAGCCAGCGCTGCCCCATGCTGTGAGAGGCGGTGATCCGCAGCGTGCCGCTGGCACGACCCAGCCGGTTTGCCAGCGCGCTGTCTATCGCTTCCAGTTCATGCTGCAATCGCACCGCATGCTCCGCAAAGACCAGGCCTTCGTCGGTCAGCGAGACGTGGCGTGTGGTGCGATGAAAAAGCCGCACGCCAAGCTGCTGCTCCATTTGCGTCAGGCGCTTGCTCACCACGGCCAGCGATATCCCCAGCTGGCGCCCGGCTGCGGAAAGCGTTCCGCCGCTGGCAATTGCATTGAACAATGCCACATCACGCAGATCTTTTAACATCGCCATTCTCAATTTTATGGAAACAATTCATTTCCATTCTTGCACAACGGGATGATAAATACAGTCATCCGCCCGCTCCCGCCGCGGCGTCCTGTTAAAGCTTGCGCTGAATGTAATCTTCAATACGGGTGAAGATGCCCGCCTGCTCTACCGGCTGCAGAGTCACCAGCGGATAGCTGGTCAGCAGCTTATCCCCTTCCACCAGCTGAATGGTGCCAACCTGTTCATGCAACTTAAGCGGCGCTTCGAGATTTTTATTATCGACCACGTAGCGCGCTTTGATTTTCTGCACATCATCACGCGGCAGGGAGAGGTAAATATCTTTCTCGCTGCCGAGAGGAACGCTGTGCGGCTTGCCGTACCACACTTTCTCATGGCCGATTTCCCTGCCGGCATGGAACAGCTGTACGGTATCAAAGTTGTTCTGCCCCCAGGTCAGCAGTTTTCGCGCCTGCTCTTCCCGGCCTTTGGTACTTTTTCCGCCCATGACCACGGCGATCAGGCGGCGCTGCCCCTCAACGCTGGAGGCGATAATATTAAACCCGGCGCTTTCGGTGTGGCCGGTTTTCAGGCCGTCCACATGCAGGGTTTTATCCCACAGCAGCCCGTTTCGGTTCTGCTGGGTAATGCCGTTCCAGGTCAGCGATTTTTCACTGTACATCTGATAGAAATCCGGCTCGCCGCTGATGATCGCCCGGGAGAGGATCGCCAGATCGCGGGCGGTGGTGAACTGCCCCGGCGCATCCAGACCGTGAACGGTTTCAAAGTGACTGTTGATCATGCCCAGCTTGCTGACGTACTGGTTCATCAGATCGACAAAGCTGGACTGGCTGCCCGCCACGTAGTCGGCCAGCGCCACGCAGGCATCGTTACCGGAGTCAATAATCACTCCCCGGCTCAGGTCGCGGACGGTAACTTTATCGCCGGGCTTGATGAACATCAGCGAAGACCCTTTAAATACCGGGTTACCGGCGGCCCAGGCGTCTTTACCAACGGTAACAATATCATCGCGGCTGATGCGCTTTTTATCGATAGCGCGATCCACCACATAGCCGGTCATCAGCTTGGTGAGGCTGGCCGGGTTTCGGCGTTCATCAGGGTTGCCCGCCGTCAGAATTTGCCCGGTAGTGGCATCCATCAGCACCCAGGAGGCGGCATCAATTGCCGGAGGGGTAAGCGGGAACGTCAGCGCGTTCTCAGCGGGGATATCTTCAGCACGCGCCACCGTACTCAGTAATAAAACCAGGCATACACTTCCAAGCTGACGCTTCTTCACCGCTAAATCCTCGAATTAACCAACAAAAACAGCGCATGTTGTACGAGATATCGCGTGGCAAAGTGTAATAAAATTGCAAGAAAGTGTGAATAAATCAGCGCATTACCGCATCAGCTGGCTTTCGGGGTCAGGTACTGCATTTTCACCGCGTCAATCAGCGCCTTACAGTCGGTGAAACGATCCTCAGCCCGCTCGGCCCCCAGCGTGACCACCAGCAGCAGCTGATTGTTGGGCATGGAGACGACGCAGGCCAGATTGTAGATAGGCGTCAGCGTACCGGTTTTACCACCAATCACTTCCAGGTCGGAAAACAGCAGGTTATTGGTATTGGAGATAGTTTCGATACGCGGCGTATCGCCGAACACCTTCAGCCGGTAGTTCTGCGTTTTCCAGCTGCGCATGATCAGCGGATAACGGGTGGCGCGGGCCACCATCTTCAGGGCACCAATCACGCTGGCATGATTGCTCCCCAGCCCGGAAGGCGTGGTAAACAGGGCCGATCCCATGCCAATCGCACGTGATTTCGCATTCATCTGGCGAACCCAGCGAACCAGCGCCTGTCTGTCGGTATAGTCGGTCACCCCTTCCGCACTCAGCAGCTTACCGCCCCAGATGCGGGCAATCATATTGGCGGTGACGTTGGAAGACGGCAGCATCAGATTGTAGAAGGCGTCGTTAACGGAAATCGATTCGCTGACGTTGAGGTTTGCCCCGGACCCCAGCGCGGAATCGGCCTCGGTACGGGTCAGCAGCGTGGTGAGATCGGGTTTGAGGTCAGCCAGTACCATCGCGGTTAATATTTTGGTCATCGACGCCATCTGCTGCAGATCGCGATCGCCCTGCGTATACAGCGCTTTCGACACGACCGGTCCCGGCCCTTCATTAATCAACAGGATGCCAGCGGCTTTCGAGCTGCTCAACGCAACGGGCGGAATGGCTAACAGATTAACAGGCAATTTATTCCCCGATTTCAGACAGTAACCCGGTTTAATTGTAACCCGTAACCGGCCGGCAGGCGAGAGGCGGAAAACAGCTTAGCGCACGATCGTCTGAAAATGAGTGGCCGCTTTTTGCCACAACGACTGAGCCTGACGGAGCGCGGCACATTCGTCACTTCAGAGCGGCGGGATTATGGTTTACCATGTAGGCAACGTCGTTCTGTATCGCTCAGGGCCATATGAACAAAGTGAACGGATATAAAATTTGAAAAACGATCGCGCACAGCCTACCTTCCTCTTCCACGATTACGAAACCTTCGGTAAAAGCCCCTCGCTGGACCGACCGGCGCAGTTCGCTGGGATCCGCACCGATATGGATTTCAATATTATCGGGGAGCCGGAAGTGTTTTACTGCCAGCCCGCCGACGACTATCTGCCGCAGCCGGAAGCGGTGATGATCACCGGCATCACGCCCCAGGTGGCGCGTGCGCGCGGCGTGACCGAAGCCGAGTTTACCCGCCGGATCCACCAGCTGTTCAGCGAACCCGGTACCTGCATTGTCGGCTATAACAACGTGCGCTTTGATGATGAGGTAAGCCGCAACCTGTTCTATCGTAACTTTTACGACCCCTACGCATGGAGCTGGCAGAACGGCAACAGCCGCTGGGATTTGCTGGATGTAATGCGCGCCTGCTACGCCCTGCGCCCGGACGGCATTGTCTGGCCGGAAAACGACGACGGTTTTCCCAGCTTCCGCCTTGAGCATCTGACCAAAGCTAACGGCGTTGAGCATGCCAACGCGCACGATGCGATGTCCGATGTCTATGCCACCATTGCCATGGCGAAGCTGATAAAGGAGAAGCAGCCCAGGCTGTACGAGTTCCTGCTGACCCACCGCAATAAGCAAAAAATTACCGCGCTGGTGGATATTCCGCAGATGAAGCCGCTGGTGCATATCTCCGGGATGTTCGGTGCCGCGCGCGGCAATACCAGCTGGATAGCCCCGCTGGCCTGGCATCCCGACAACCGCAACGCGCTGATTACCTGCGATCTGGCCGGCGATATGACGCCGCTGCTGACGCTGGATGCAGACCAGCTGCGGGCGCGGCTGTACACACGCCGCGATGAGCTGGGCGAGGACTCGCCGGTTCCGCTTAAGCTGGTGCATATCAATAAATGCCCGGTAGTGGCCCCGGCCAATACCCTGCGGCCGGAAGATGCGGCGCGGCTGGATATCGATCGCCAGCGCTGCCTGGATAACCTTACGCTGCTGCGTCAGCATCCGGAAGTGCGTGAAAAAGTGGTCACGCTGTTTGCGGAAGCGGAGCCGTTTACCCCGTCGGAAGATGTGGATGCCCAGCTGTATAACGGCTTCTTCAGCGATGCGGATCGCCAGGCGATGAACATTATTCGTCAGACGTCGGCGGAGAATCTGCCGGCGCTGGACCTGACTTTTGCCGATGCCCGTATTGAGAAGCTGCTGTTCCGCTTTCGCGCCCGCAATTTCCCCGGCACGCTGGACGATGCCGAGCAGCAGCGCTGGCTGCAGCACCGTCGCGAGATGCTGAACCCGCAGCGCGTGCAGGACTATGTGCAGGAACTGGAGGCGCTGTTTAACCAGCATGAAGGGGATGCCGCGAAGCTGGCACAGCTTAAAGCGCTGTTTGAATACGCCCGCGAGCTGGTGTCCTGACGATCATCTCCGGCGGCGGGATCGAAAAAGGGCGGTTCATGTGAACCGCCCTTTTTTATGGCCTGACGCAAATCGACAAGGCGATTACATCAGGTCTTCACTGCACTGTGGCACCGGATTACGGAAGCTGCGGGTCACGAAGGCCAGATAGATCAGGCCAATTGCGCCCCACACCAGGCCGAGAACCATTGAGCTCTCTTCCAGGTTAATCCACAGCGCGCCAACGGTCAGCGCACCCAGCAGCGGCAGGATCAGGAAGGTGAAGTTATCCTTCAGCGTTTTATTACGCCCTTCGCGGATCCAGAACTGCGAAATCACCGACAGGTTAACGAAGGTAAACGCCACCAGCGCACCGAAGTTAATCAGCGCGGTCGCCGTCACCAGGTCGAAGGTGATGGAGGACAGCGCGATGGCGCCAACCAGCAGCACGTTCAGTGCCGGGGTACGCCACTTCGGATGGATGTAGCCGAAGAAACGCTCCGGGAACACGCCATCACGCCCCATCACGTACATCAGACGCGATACGCCAGCGTGGGCGGCCATGCCTGAAGCCAGTACGGTCACACAGGAGAAAATCAGAATACCGAACTGGAAGGCTTTGCCCGCCACGTACAGCATGATTTCCGGCTGGGAGGCATCCGGATCTTTAAAGCGAGAGATATCCGGGAAGTACAGCTGCAGGAAGTAAGAAACCACGACAAAGATAACGCCACCGATTAACGCGGTCAGGAAGATCGCTTTCGGGATTACGCGGCCTGCGTCTTTGGTTTCTTCAGACAGCGAGCTGATGCCGTCGAAGCCGAGGAACGAGAAGCAGAGTATGGTTGCTCCCGTAATCATCGGGACGACGTGGGCATTTTCGGACCAGAAAGGTTTGCTGCTGACCAGCGTACCGGCACCTTCGCCGTGCGCCACGCCCCAGACAACCATGCCCATAATGACCACCATCACCGCCACCTGCAGCACGACGATCACGCTGTTGAAGTTGGCAACGGTTTTAATCCCTTTCAGGTTAGACAGGGTCATAAAGCCCACCAGCATGATCACGAATATCCATGATGGAATGCCGGGAACCAGTGCTTCCCAGTAAATTTTGGCCAACAGAATGTTGATCATCGGCATAAACAGATAATCAAGCAGTGAAGACCAGCCGACCATAAAGCCGACGTGCGGGCTGATGGCTTTCTGCGCATAGGTATACGCCGAACCCGCAGACGGGAAACGACGAACCAGCTGGCCGTAGCTCAGCGCGGTAAACAGAATAGCAATCAGCGCAAATGCGTATGCAGTTGCTACGTGACCGTCAGTTAAGCCGGAAACAATGCCAAAGGTATCGAAGAGGGTCATTGGCTGCATGTAAGCCAGGCCCATCATCACTACAGGCATTAACGTCAGCGTTTTCTTCAGGTGAGCGCGTGGCTGTGCGCCAGCAGTAGCGGTATTAAGCGACATGATTCAGCCTCCCCATAGAGTCAACCTTTCTGGGTTGCACCACAGGGAAACTTCGCGTACTGCGATAGTCTTTCTTAAGAGGATTGAGGGAATAGCAGGCAGGAGTAAAGAGAGATCCTGCTTTCGCGCCGTAGTCGTCGCGTTGGCGAATGCCAGCAGATGCTGGAGTAAGAAGATGTTGCCCCATGTTTGTTTCCTCAATAAGACACGTCACTGTGTGTGCTGAAAGCTTATATCTATCCGGTTATGAACCGGCCTCTTAAAATACGAAATTCATTTACCTGCATAAAAAAAATAACCGCCGCCAGGATTAATTAGCGTCGGTTACGTGATCTTTCTTTAATGCAGGGCGCGTATTTTGCACCAAACGGAGGCGGCCTGACAAGCTTTTGAGACGTCCAGTTACAAATTTACGGATTATCCTATTGAACAAGGCACGTTTACACGGTCGATTGCGCTTTCCCAACGCCCGCCAGACACCACCTTCAGGCGTTTTTCAGCATCCAGTCAATCTCCGTGGCGGTGATCAGCCGCTCGAAGTGCATCAGCTCATGATGCTTGCAGCTGTGCCAGACGAAGCCAAAGCGCGTACCCAGCAGTTTCTGTAATGCATGGCTTTGTTCAAACTCATACAGCGCATCGCTCTGGCGAATCGGCAGCGGATTCCCCTCCGCCTCATGACCGTTGCCTTTCACCGCCACGGGCAGCGGCAGCTGATTGTCCAGTCCGTGCAGAATACCGGCCAGAATCACCGACATCACCAGATACGGATTGGCATCGGCACCGGCCACCCGGTATTCCACGCGGTGACTGTCGCTGTCACCGCAGGGGATGCGCAGCGCCACGGTGCGGTTGTTATGGCCCCAGGAGGCCTGAAGTGGCACAAAGGCATCCGGCAGGAAGCGGCGATAGGCGTTGACGTTCGGGGCCAGCAGCGCCATCGACGCCGGCATCAGATCGATCATGCCGGCCAGCGCGCGCTTCAGCAGCGGCGAATCGCTGCCGTCATCGCAGATAAACGCATTATGTCCAGCGGCATCCAGCATGCTGATATGCACGTGCATGCCGCTGCCGGCGTACTCTTCATATGGCTTGGCCATAAAGGTGGCATTCATGCCGTGGCGTTCGGCCACCTGGCGGATCAGCCGCTTCAGCTGTATGGCATGGTCGCAGGCGCTCAGCACGTTGCGGGTGTGATGCAGGTTAATCTCAAACTGGCCGGGAGAGGCTTCCGCCAGCGCACCGTCTGCCGGAATGCCCTGCTGTTTCGCCAGATCGTCTATTTCACTCAGCACGTCGGCAAAGTGGTCGAGGTTGTCGACGGAATAGACCTGGCTTTGCATATTGCGCTCGTCGCTGCCCGGCGCGCACGGCGGCTGAATGTAGCCCTCGGCATCGCGCTGCTTGTCGACCAGATAGAACTCCAGCTCTACCGCTACCACCGGGAACAGCCCTCGGTTACGCAGCTGTTGCCACAGCTGGTTGAGAACATTGCGGGGTTCAACGTCAAAGGGAGTGCCATCTTGGTTGCGCATGGTCAGGAGAATTTGCGCCAGATGCTGAGGATCGGAAGCGGAGGGGATTAACGAGCCTTCAACCGGAACGCAGATGTTGTCCGGTTCGCCCAGCACCTGTCCCAGGCCCGCTTCTTCAACGGTGTTGCCCAGGATGTCCATAGCGTAGACGGAAGCCGGGAAGTAACAGCCCTTTTCCAGTTTCTTCAGGCTGGCAATCGGAATGCGTTTACCGCGGAAGACACCATTTAAATCATTGAGGAGAATATCGACGTACTGCGTTTCAGGATGGCGTTCCAGGTAAGTCTGCACTTCACTCTGGAACGCGGTGGTTCGTTTCTCTTCACTGTGCCGCGTGAAGTCTTCAACTTCGACAATATTGGTCATGATGCCACCCACCAGGTTCGTTTCGTTGTTGAGCGTTGCTCAAAATAACAGCCACACTATTAACATAGCGCCAACACAAAGAGTGTGCAAATGTAACCAATCGCTTTATTTTTCGCCTCATCACGTTTGAATATTACCCAACCCGTTGCTAGATTGACATAATATTGCACAGTTTTGCGCCACGGGCGGTTCCACCGGATGATATTTTTAACAGTGTAACGGGGTGAGAATGGGCATTATTTTTGACAAGCCATTGATTGGCGTGGTGATGTGCCAGATCGACAAAAGCGGCCATTCGACGCAGATGGTGCACAACAAATACCTCGACGCCGTGCTGCTGGCCGGCGGCATCCCGCTGGCACTGCCTCACGGACTGATGTCGGCCCCTCATCTATTAGAAAATGCTATGGCGGTAATGGACGGAATTCTCCTGACCGGCAGCCCAAGCAATATCGAACCCCACCATTATCATCAAGCCGGTGAAGAGCCGGATGCCGACCCCGGCCGCGATCGGCTGGCGTTTGCCCTGATCAACTACGCGCTGGAACAGCACATGCCGCTGCTGGCCATTTGCCGGGGCTTACAGGAGCTGGTGGTGGCCACCGGGGGGACGTTACATCGCGAGCTGCACCGGGTCGCCGGCATGCAGGATCACCGTGAAGACCCCGCTCTGACGCTCGACGAGCAGTACGCACCGGCTCACGAAGTCTGGCTGGAGCCGGACGGCCTGCTCTCTTCGCTGGTGAACAACGCCAGCAGGCTGCGGGTCAACTCGCTGCACCAGCAGGGGATTCAATCGCTGGGGTCGACGATGCGCCCCGAAGCACGCTCCGCCGATGGCCTGATCGAGGCCGTCAGCCATGCTCAGCATCCCTTTGCCCTGGCGGTGCAGTGGCATCCGGAATGGCAAAGTGGCGAATCGGAGTCCTCCCGCCAGATTTTTGACGGCCTGATAACGGCCAGCCAGCGTTTCAGGAAGGAAAAACGATGAGCGAAATCACCCTGGCTCCCGGACGGCGTTTATCCGAACTCCGGCAGCAGATGGGGTTATCCCAGCGCCGCGTGGCGGAACTTTCAGGTCTGACGCACAGCGCAATCAGCACCATCGAACAGGATAAGGTCAGCCCTGCGGTGAGCACGCTGCAAAAATTACTCAAGGTGTATGGTCTGTCGCTGTCCGAGTTCTTCTCGGAGCCGGTGGTGGATGACGTGCCCAAAGTGGTGATTGAAGAGCACGAGCTGATCGATATCGGTGGCCAGGGGGTTTCACTGCGCCTGATCCACAACGGCAATGCCCGCAGAACGCTGGCCATGCTGCTGGAAACCTACGAACCCGGTGCCACCACCGGTGAGAAAATTCGCCATCAGGGTGAGGAAACCGGCACGCTGCTGGAGGGCGAGATCACGCTGAATATCAACGGCCAGAGCTATCACCTGCATGCCGGGCAAAGCTATGTCATTGATACCGGTAACCCCCACAGCTTTACCAACGCCTCTACCCGGCGCTGCCGAATCGTCAGCGCCCATACGCCCGCAACGTTTTAGCCATGAGTAACCCGGTGCAGCCGGGGATAAGGGAAAAACTATGCATGTGAATAGCTACTATGCAGCAACCGCCAACCCGCACGATGCCTGGCCGCAGCTGGAGGAGAGTATTCAGTGCGACGTGTGCATCATCGGTGGCGGGTTTACCGGCCTCTCTTCGGCATTGTTTCTGACGGAGGCGGGCTACGATGTGGTACTGCTGGAAGCCGCGCAGGTTGGCTTCGGTGCCAGCGGCCGCAACGGCGGGCAGGTTGTGAATTCCTACAGCCGCGACGTTGACGTCATCGAACAGCGCTACGGCAGCGAGACCGCGCGGCTGCTGGGCAGCATGATGTTTGAAGGGGCGGAGATCATCCGCGACCGCATCGACCGCTACGCCATTGACTGCGATTACCGCCCCGGCGGAATTTTCGCCGCCCTCACCCCGCGACAGATGCAGCATCTTGATGCCCAGTCTCAGCGCTGGCGGCGCTATGGCAATCATCAACTGGAGCTGCTCGACCGTGAAGCGATTCGGGCCGAAGTGGGCAGCGACCGCTACGTGGGCGGGCTGCTGGACCGCAGCGGTGGGCATATTCATCCGCTGAATCTGGCGCTGGGCGAGGCCGAAGCCATTCGCCGTCACGGCGGGCGGATCTATGAACGTTCGGCGGTGACGTCCGTGCAGTACGGTACGCCGCACCGCATCAGTACCGAACAGGGCCAGGTTCAGGCGAAGTTTGTCATTTTTGCCGGGAATGCCTATCTGGCACCGCATCTGGAGCCAAGGCTGGCGAAAAAGAGTCTGCCCTGCGGCTCGCAGATTGTCGCCACCGAACCGCTCTCCGCCGGGGTGGCGCGGTCGCTGCTCACGAACAACTTCTGCGTTGAGGACTGTAACTACCTGCTGGACTATTTTCGCCTGACCGCCGATAACCGCCTGCTGTACGGCGGAGGCGTGGTCTACGGCGCGCGTGAACCGTCCGATGTGGATGCGCTGATCCGCCCCAAGCTGCTGAAAACCTTTCCGCAGCTGGCGGGCGTGAAGTTTGATTACGCGTGGAGCGGCAACTTCCTGCTGACGCTGTCCAGAATGCCGCAGTTTGGCCGCCTGGAGAACGGCGTCTACTACATGCAGGGCGACAGCGGGCACGGGGTGACCAGTACGCATCTGTCCGGCCGGTTAATCGCCGAGGCGATGCGCGGCGACGCCGAGCGCTTTGATGCCTTCGCTAAGCTACCGCATCTGCCCTTCCCCGGAGGGCGCACTCTGCGCGTGCCGCTGACCGCGATTGGTGCGGCGTGGTACGCACTGCGCGACAGACTGGGGGTTTAAATCCGGCCGGTTCGCAGTAAAATGCGAACCGGTCACCTGAGGAACCGTCATGAATTCAACCAGTAGCAACACCCGCTTCTTCGTTATCGTCGTTTTTGGCATCATCCTGTTCTGGGCGGCGGCGTACCCCCTCTCCCGCTATGTATCCAGCGCCGCCTTTGGCGAACCCACCGGCGCGATCTACAACGCCATCAACGTGCTGTTTACCGCGCTGGCTTTTACCGGGGTGGTGATTACCTTCCGCTTCCAGTACATCGAATCAGAACGATCCGCGAAGGATCTGGTTGAACGTTCCATTTTTGAACTGCTGACCACCTTCACCACCGATGAGTTTCAGAAGGTGAAAGACGAGGCGTTTCTCGCCCTGCTGATTGCGGTGAGGAACAAAGCGTATGCCGAATATCTCAGCAGCCGCCTGTTCCCAATCGGCAGGAAGCCGTTCCCTGACTCTGCCGCAGGGGTGTATGCCGAGCTGAAGCCGGAACTGAACGGAATGGGTCTGGATGAAGTGATCGCGCTGGATCGCAACGCGCGGCTGAAGCTGGATAATGTGCTTAACTTCTTTGCCATGCTTTCCCACCGCCAGGCGGCGGCGACGGTGATCCGCCATGTGGATTTCGCCTATGACTGGTGGCGGCCAACGCTGTGGATTATCGCGCAGCTGCAAAAGGAGATTAAGGACGGCAGCGAGGAAATCAGCCTGTACTGCCGCAATCCAATGCTGCACACCACGCTGGAGCGGCTGGATGAAATTTATCAGTATCCGCCAATAACGCCGGGGCCGGAGGTTTACCGCTATCTGGCCATCCATCCCTGGCTTAAAGAGCAGCGGATCGATCCGGCCTTCTTCAGTCATCCCCCGGAGAATGCGGCCTGACGTGCGAACGCCCTGCATCCGGGCAGGGCTGGCAGCGTGACGGGCCGTATCGGTTAAGGGTTACGCCAGCGGCATTTTGCCCGGGTCCGGGTAGCGGTATTCAAAGCCCAGCTCGCGGCAAATTTTGCTGCCGTCGATGATTTTACCGCCGTCTTTACTGGCTCCGTCGTCAGTAAAGGTCGGCGGCGTCAGGCCAAGCTGGCGCGCGACGGAGGGATAAAACGTCTCTCGCGCGGGATGGACCGGAGCACACAGATTGTAAACGTGGCCGCCTTTCGGGCGCTGCAGCAGCAGCCGGATCGCCTCGATCACATCCTCAAGATGCACCAGATTCACTCCCTGCGCGCCGTTGCTTAACCCCTCTTTTCCGGCCAGGAAGCGCCCCGGATGACGTTTCGGCCCCACCAGACCGGACAGTCGCAGAATGTCCACGGACGTGTGCGGCAGCTGGTGCAGCCAGCTTTCCAGCTCCTGCAGCGTGCGCCCTGCCACGCTGACCGGCATCAGTTCAGTACTTTCTTTGGTCACGCCGGGACGATCGCCATAAACGGACGTTGAACTGGTAAAGATGATACGCGGTACGTTAAAGGCCAGCGCGCTGTCCACCAGCTGCTGCACGGCCAGCAGATAGCTTTCGCCGCCGGAAGCCGTGCGGCTGGCGGGCAGCGTGATGACTAGCGCATCAACGCTCAGCAAGGCGGCCAGGTCGTCCGCCTCACACACCAGTTCCGGGTTGAGCTCCAGTACGTAGCTTTCAATGCCGCACATCCGCGCGGCTTCAACCCCGTCCCGGGTCGTTTTGCTGCCGGTGACCTGCATGCCCGCGGCCGTCAGCGACAGCGCCAGCGGCATACCCAGCCAGCCCAGCCCGACAATTGCGACTCTCTTCATTCCTTTACTCCCCTCAGTTCCAGCCCGTTTAACCTCAGGCTACGCCAGCCCTGTGCCGGTGACAACCGCCAGTTGATGAGAGAATCTTTCAACATTGACAAAAAAGTGTTGCGTCATCTTCCTATCCTGGTTAGGTTAATTGTCACGATATGAATAGACATTCATCCAAGAGAATTTTATGACACGCGTTCAGTTTAGCCATCATCATCACCATCACCCTGACTAGTCTTTCAGGCGATGTGTGCTGGAAGACGTTCAGGATCTTCCAGTGGTGCATAAACGCGAAATGGCCCCCGGAAGATCACCTTCCGGGGGCTTTTTTTTGGGCGCAATATACCGCCCGAATGCTGAGATGACAGGCTGACCGCCCGCATAATGAATATAAAGCAGACAGGAAAAGAGGATTAGCACCGATGTTAGATAACACCCGTTTACGCATAGCTATGCAGAAATCAGGCCGTTTAAGTGACGAATCACGCGAACTGCTGGCACGCTGCGGCATTAAAATTAACCTGCAGCAGCAGCGTCTGATCGCCTTCGCTGAGAACATGCCGATTGATATCCTGCGCGTACGCGATGACGATATCCCGGGCCTGGTGATGGATGGCGTGGTTGACCTCGGCATTATCGGTGAAAACGTGCTGGAAGAAGAGCTGCTGACCCGCCGCGCTCAGGGCGAAGATCCGCGCTATTTCACCCTGCGTCGTCTGGATTTCGGCGGCTGCCGCCTGTCGCTGGCGATGCCGGTTGATGATGAATACACCGGTCCGGCCTGTTTACAAAACTCCCGTATCGCCACCTCCTATCCGCACCTGCTGAAAAAATACCTCGATAAACAGAACATCAGCTTCAAATCCTGCCTGCTGAACGGCTCGGTTGAAGTCGCGCCTCGCGCCGGCCTGGCCGATGCGATCTGCGATCTGGTCTCCACCGGTGCCACGCTGGAAGCCAACGGCCTGCGTGAAGTTGAGGTGATCTACCGTTCTAAAGCCTGCCTGATTCAGCGCGACGGCGAAATGCCTGCCGCCAAACAGGAGCTGATCGACAAGCTGATGACCCGTATCCAGGGCGTGATCCAGGCCCGCGAGTCGAAATACATCATGCTGCACGCGCCGAGCGAGCGCCTGGAAGACATTATCTCCCTGCTGCCGGGTGCCGAGCGCCCTACCGTTCTGCCGCTGGCGGGCGACAAGAGCCGGGTAGCGATGCACATGGTCAGCAGCGAAACGCTGTTCTGGGAAACCATGGAAAAACTGAAATCCCTCGGGGCCAGCTCCATTCTGGTGCTGCCAATTGAGAAGATGATGGAGTAATCCCATGGCGACCACGATGACTCCCATTGCCTGGCAGGATTGCAGCGACGAGCAGCAGCAGGCCCTGCTGATGCGCCCGGCAATTTCCGCCTCGGACAGTATCAGCGCCACCGTGCGCGGTATTCTTGAGAAGGTTAAGACCGAAGGTGACGACGCGCTGCGCTACTACAGTGCCACCTTTGATAAAACGCAGGTTGATGCGCTGCGCGTCAGCGAGCAGCAAATCGCTGACGCCTGCGCGCGTCTCGGTTCAGAAATCAAGCAGGCGATGGCCGTTGCGGTCGCCAATATTAATACCTTCCACGTGGCGCAGAAGCTGCCCGCGGTGGATATTGAAACCCAGCCGGGCGTGCGCTGCCAGCAGGTGACCCGCCCACTGGCTTCCGTTGGCCTGTATATTCCCGGCGGCTCGGCGCCGCTGTTCTCCACCGTACTGATGCTGGCCACCCCTGCCCGCATCGCCGGCTGCCGCCGCGTGGTGCTGTGCTCGCCGCCGCCGATTGCCGACGAAATCCTTTACGCGGCAAAGCTGTGCGGCGTGGAGGAAGTTTTCCAGGTGGGCGGCGCGCAGGCGATTGCGGCCCTGGCGTTCGGCACCGAAAGCGTGCCTAAAGTGGACAAGATCTTTGGCCCGGGTAACGCGTACGTTACCGAAGCCAAACGCCAGGTCAGCCAGCGCCTTGACGGTGCGGCTATCGACATGCCGGCCGGCCCCTCGGAAGTGCTGGTGATCGCCGATGAGGGTGCCACACCGGACTTCGTCGCCTCCGATCTGTTGTCACAGGCCGAGCACGGTCCTGATTCTCAGGTGGTACTGCTGACCCCGTCCCTGCCGATGGCGGAAGCGGTAGCCGCGGCGGTAGACCGTCAGTTGGCAGAGCTGCCGCGTGCGGCCACCGCCGCCAAAGCGCTGGAGAGCAGCCGCCTGATTGTGGTCCGCGATTTGCAGCAGTGCGTGGAAATCAGCAACCGCTACGGGCCAGAGCACCTGATTATTCAGACCCGCCAGGCGCGCGATCTGGTCGAAAGCATCACCAGCGCCGGTTCGGTGTTCCTGGGTGACTGGTCGCCGGAATCCGCGGGTGACTATGCTTCCGGTACCAATCACGTGCTGCCGACCTACGGCTATACCGCCACGTATTCCAGCCTGGGCCTGGCGGACTTCCAGAAGCGCATGACGGTGCAGGAACTGACCCAGGAAGGCTTTATGAGCCTGGCGTCCACCATCGAAACGCTGGCCGCTGCCGAGCAGCTGATCGCCCACAAAAATGCCGTGACCCTGCGCGTCGCCGCGCTGAAGGAGAAGCCATGAGCACGAATTCCGTTGAATCGCTGGCCCGTGCAAACGTTCGCGCCCTGACCCCGTATCAGTCTGCCCGCCGCCTGGGTGGCAACGGCGACGTCTGGCTGAACGCCAATGAATATCCGCTGGCGGTGCCGTTTAACCTCAGCCAGCAGACGCTGAACCGCTATCCGGAGTGCCAGCCGAAGCGGGTGATTGAACGCTACGCCGCCTACGCCGGGCTGAATGCGGATCAGGTGCTGGTCAGCCGCGGTGCCGACGAAGGGATTGAGCTGCTGATGCGCGCCTTCTGCGAACCGGGGAAAGATGCGGTGCTGTTCTGCCCACCGACCTACGGCATGTACAGCGTCAGCGCCGAAACTATCGGCGTGGAGTATCGCACCGTTGAAGCACGTGACGACTGGCAGCTGAACCTGTCCGGTATTGCGGAACAGCTGGACGGCGTGAAGCTGGTTTACGTCTGCAGCCCGAACAACCCGACCGGCAACCTGATCAACCCGGACGATTTCCGTGAGCTGCTGGAGATGACGCGTGGGAAAGCGCTGGTGGTGGCCGATGAAGCCTACATCGAATTCTGCCCGCAGGCGTCACTGGCCGGCTGGCTGAAGGACTACCCGCACCTGGTGGTTCTGCGCACCCTGTCCAAGGCTTTTGCCCTTGCGGGGCTGCGCTGCGGCTTCACCCTGGCTAACGCCGAGGTGATTGCGCTGCTGATGAAAGTGATTGCCCCCTACCCGCTTTCGACCCCGGTCGCGGACATCGCCGGGCAGGCGCTGAGCGAAGAAGGTATTGCGCTGATGCGCGATCACGTCGGCCAGCTGATCGCCAACCGCGAAAAGCTGATTGCCGATCTCCGCCAGTGCGACTGCGTTGAAGAAGTGTTCAACAGCGAAACCAACTATATTCTTGCGCGCTTTACTGCCTCCAGTCTGGTCTTTAAGACCCTGTGGGATCAGGGTATTATCCTGCGCGACCAGAATAAGCAGCCGGGACTGTCCGGATGCCTGCGTATTTCCATCGGCACCCGCGAAGAGTGTGACCGTGTTATCAGCGCGCTGAAATCCTTACCCGGCGCAACCGTACCTCAGGAGCAAGCATGAGTCAGAAAGTCCTTTTTATCGATCGCGATGGCACCCTTATTTCTGAGCCACCGGAAGATTTCCAGGTGGACCGCATGGATAAACTGGCCTTTGAGCCGGATGCAATTCCCGCGCTGCTGTCGCTGCAGAAAGCCGGATACCGGCTGGTGATGATCACCAATCAGGACGGACTGGGCACCAGCAGCTTCCCGCAGGCGGACTTCGACGGCCCGCACAATCTGATGATGCAGATCCTCACCTCTCAGGGGGTGAAGTTTGACGATATTCTGATCTGCCCGCACAAGCCGGAAGATAACTGCAACTGCCGCAAGCCTAAAACCAAAATGGTCACCGAGTGGCTGGCGGAAGGCGCACTGGATACCGCTAACAGCTACGTCATCGGCGACCGCGCCACCGACGTTCAGCTGGCGCAGAATATGGGCATTACCGGGCTGCTGTACGGCAAAGACGGCCTGAGCTGGTCCCGGATTGAAGCGCAGCTGACGAAACGCGATCGCTACGCGCTGGTCAACCGCAGCACCAAAGAGACACAGATTAAGGTTGAAGTATGGCTGGACCGCGAAGGCGACAGCAAAATCAATACCGGCGTCGGCTTCTTTGACCATATGCTCGATCAGATTTCCACCCACGGCGGCTTCCGTATGAATATCGACGTGAAGGGCGATCTGTATATCGACGATCACCACACCGTGGAAGACACCGGCCTGGCGCTGGGCGAGGCGCTGCTGAAAGCGCTGGGCGATAAGCGCGGCATTGGTCGCTTTGGCTTCGTGCTGCCGATGGACGAATGCCTGGCGCGCTGCGCGCTGGATATCTCCGGTCGCCCGCACCTGGAGTATAAAGCCGAGTTCAGCTACCAGCGCGTGGGCGATCTGAGCACCGAGATGGTGGAGCACTTCTTCCGCTCGCTCTCTTACACCATGGCCAGCACCCTGCACCTGCGCACCAAGGGCAAAAACGATCACCATCGCGTGGAAAGCCTGTTTAAAGCCTTTGGCCGCACCCTGCGCCAGGCGATCCGCGTAGAGGGCAACACGCTGCCAAGTTCGAAAGGAGTGCTGTAATGGATGTGGTGATCCTGGATACCGGCTGCGCCAACCTCTCCTCGGTTAAGTGGGCGATACAGCGCCTGGGTTATCACCCGCAGGTCAGTCGTGAAGCCGATATCGTGCTGAATGCCGACAAGCTGTTTCTGCCGGGCGTTGGTACCGCGCAGGCGGCAATGGACCAGCTGCGCGAACGCGACCTGATTGAGCTGATCAAAGCCTGCACGCAGCCGGTGCTGGGCATCTGCCTCGGCATGCAGCTGCTCGGCTCGCACAGCGATGAAAGCGGCGGCATTCCCACGCTGGATGTCATTGAACATCCCGTTGAGCGGATGCAGGACGTTGGCCTGCCGCTGCCGCATATGGGCTGGAACCAAATCACCTCGCAGGCCGGTAATCATCTGTTCCGCGGCATTGAAGACGGTTCGTACTTCTATTTCGTCCACGGCTACGCCATGCCGGTGAATCCGTACACCATTGCCCAGTGCAACTACGGTTCGCCGTTTACCGCTGCGGTGCAGAAGGATAACTTCTACGGCGTGCAGTTCCACCCCGAGCGTTCCGGTGCCGCTGGCGCGCAGCTGCTGAAAAATTTCCTGGAGATGTAACCGGTATGATTATCCCGGCGTTAGATTTAATTGATGGCAAAGTGGTGCGCCTGCACCAGGGCGACTACGGCCAGCAGCGCGACTACGGCAGCGATCCGCTGCCCCGCCTGCAGGATTATCAGGCTCAGGGTGCCAGCGTACTGCACCTCGTCGATCTGACCGGCGCGAAAGACCCCGCTGCGCGTCAGATCCCGCTGCTGACCAAACTGCTGGCGGGCGTCAGCGTGCCGGTGCAGGTTGGCGGCGGCATTCGTACTAAAGACGACGTTGAGGCGCTGCTGAATGCCGGCGCAACCCGCGTGGTGGTCGGTTCGACGGCTATTAAGCAACCGGAAGAAGTTCAGCAGTGGTTTAAGCAGTACGGCGCAGAAGCGATTGTACTGGCGCTGGACGTGCGTATTGATGCCGGTAACCGGAAAGAAGTGGCGATCAGCGGCTGGCAGGAAGCCAGCGGGATCACCCTGGAAGAAGTGATCGAGCAGTTCCTGCCGTTTGGCCTGAAGCACGTGCTGTGCACCGATATCTCGCGCGACGGCACGCTGAGCGGCTCTAACGTTGAGCTGTACCGCGAAGTCTCCGCACGCTATCCGCAAATTGCCTTCCAGTCCTCCGGCGGCATCGGCTCGCTGGACGATATTGCTGCCCTGCGCGGCAGCGGTGCGCAGGGCGTGATCGTCGGTCGCGCGCTGCTGGAAGGTAAATTCAACGTATCGGAGGCGATTTCATGCTGGCAAAACGGATAATTCCCTGCCTCGACGTGCGCGACGGCCAGGTAGTCAAAGGCGTTCAGTTCCGCAATCACGAGATCATCGGTGACATCGTGCCGCTGGCGCAGCGCTATGCGCAGGAAGGGGCCGACGAGCTGGTGTTTTATGATATCACCGCATCAAGCGATGGCCGGGTGGTGGATAAAAGCTGGATCTCCCGCGTGGCGGAAGTGATCGATATCCCCTTCTGCGTGGCGGGCGGCATTAAATCCGTCGAAGACGCGGCGCTGCTGCTCTCCTTCGGTGCGGATAAGATCTCCATCAACTCCCCGGCGCTGGCCGATCCGGAGCTGATCACCCGCCTGGCGGATCGCTTTGGCGTGCAGTGCATCGTGGTTGGCATTGATACCTGGTACGACAGCGAAAGCGGCAAGTACCACGTGAATCAGTACACCGGCGACGAAAGCCGCACCCGCGTCACGCAGTGGGAAACCCTCGACTGGGTGCAGGAAGTGCAGAAGCGTGGGGCCGGTGAGATCGTACTGAATATGATGAACCAGGACGGCGTGCGCAACGGCTACGACCTGGTGCAGCTACAGAAGGTGCGCGAAGTGTGTAAAGTCCCGCTGATCGCCTCCGGCGGCGCGGGCACTATGGAACACTTCCATCAGGCATTTCGCGATGCAGACGTCGACGGTGCGCTGGCCGCGTCCGTCTTCCATAAGCAGATTATTAATATTGGGGAACTGAAAGCGTTCCTGGTAGAAAAAGGTGTGGAGATCCGCGCATGTTAACTGAACAACAGCTGGCTAAGCTGGACTGGGTAAAAACTGACGGAATGATGCCCGCCGTCGTACAGCACGCCGTTTCCGGCGAAGTTCTGATGCACGGTTATATGAATCAGGAAGCGCTGGATAAAACCCTGTCCAGCGGCAAAGTCACCTTCTGGTCGCGGACCAGGCAGCGCCTGTGGACCAAAGGGGAAACCTCTGAGCATTTCCTCAACGTGGTCAGCATCACCCCGGACTGCGATAACGATACGCTGCTGGTGCTGGTCAACCCGGTGGGGCCAACCTGCCACCTTGGCACCTCCAGCTGTTTCTCGCCGGCCGCATCGGACTGGACCTTCCTCTATCAGCTGGAGCAGCTGCTGGCCGAACGCAAGCACGCCGATCCGAAAAGCTCGTACACCGCCAGTCTGTACGCCAGCGGCACCAAGCGCATCGCGCAGAAAGTCGGTGAAGAAGGCGTGGAAACCGCGCTGGCCGCGACGGTTAACGACCGCTTCGAACTCACCAACGAAGCCTCCGATCTGGTTTATCATCTGCTGGTGCTGCTGCAGGATCAGGATCTGAACCTGTCGGCGGTGATTGAAAACCTGCGCCAGCGGCACAAGTAATCGTTCACTATCCTAAAGGGGCCGGTTATCCGGCCCTTTTTTTTATGACAGGGAGCCATGATGAATACGTTTAATCAGCTTACCGCCCTGCTCGACGGGCAGCAGGCGCGTTACCGGGTAATGGAACACGCGGCGATGGGGAAATGTGAAGAGGTGGCGGCGCTGCGCGGCACCGAGCTGGGCCAGGGCGCTAAAGCGCTGGTCTGCCACGTGAAGGGGAACGGGGTGAAGCAGCACGTGCTGGCGGTGCTGCCCGCCGACAGGCAGGCCGACCTCTCGCGGCTGGCATCGGCGCTGGGCGGGCTGCGCGCCTCGCTTGCCAGTCCGGCCGAGGTGGATAAATTGACCGGATGCGTATTCGGCGCCATCCCGCCTTTCAGCTTTCATCCGGACCTGCTGCTGGTTGCCGACCCGAGCCTGCTGACGCGGTATGACGAACTGGCGTTTAACGCCGGGCTGCTGGAGAAGTCGATGGTGCTGAATACGCAGGACTATCAGCGCATTGCGGCACCGACGATACTGAGTTTTTTGCGGGAAGACGTTTAAACGCGGTGGCCTGAAGTGCGACTATGACGATAACGCGCTTGAGCGTGGTCCATAACGCCGTAATTGTACGGGCAGGATGCTGCAGCGGCGGTAAAGGGCGCGAGTACGCCGATCAGTTCGTGGGTATGATGCGTCGTGCAGAGAGATAAAGTGCGGCCGGATCGCGCCGGCCGCTGCGTCAACGCTTAAGACTGCTTGCGCTGGCGATACTGCTGGCTGACCAGGCGGCCAATCACGATGCCGGAACCGATAATGCCACCGAGGATCACCGACAGCAGGACGGTCAGTACGCGCTTCGGACTGTCGCGGCGTATTGGCAGATCGCCCGGTGCGATATAGCGGTAGGACTGCAGGTTATCCACCTGAATTTTCAAATGGGTCATTGCCAGGAGTGAACGCTGCGTGTCGTAATACGCCGCGTCCAGCGGCAGCGGTTTCGTTGCCTCATTGGCGATCATCGCCTGCAGGGAAACGGTGCCCAGCAGGTACAGCGTATCGTCAGAAAGGAATTCGGCCTGATTCAGCTGCGAACGGGTAATATTAGACGCCTCGGCAATTTTCAGCGACTGCTTAATCACATCGATGCGCTGCTGCTTCTTATCCAGCGCCACCTGCTTCTGCGTATCTAAAGAGTCCGTCAGCTCGCGGGTTTTTACGCTCAGGCTGCGACGGATATCTGCGCCGTAGTCGTCCACAACGTCGTCGTTAACGCGCTGAATATACTCACCCAGCTGCTTGCGCGCCAGCTCGGCGGTTTCTGCGGTGAAAGAGATGCGTAGCGGTTCGCTACTACCTTTAATAACCTGCTGGACTTTTAAGCTTTGCGGCTCGTCAAGATTCTCAAGTTCAGATGAAAGTGCACTCATCGAACCACTGAATCGATTAAACAGCTGCTGCTGTAGTGTACCTATCGCTGGTTTATCCTGAGGACTCTGGGCATAAAGCACGCTGAGCGCTGCATTGTAGTTCGCTACCTGCCCCGCAGCAGGAAGCGTGACGATGGCTTTTGAGGTCCACTTCTCTTTTGCCAAAAACACATAGGACAGAGCAAATATTAACGCGATGATGACAGAAATTATGATGACCTTTCTACCTCGCCAAAGTTGAACCAGAATCTCGATTAAATCGAGTTCATCATTTCGGACGGTAGAGTTTTGGTAAGGCAGGTCTTTCTCAGAATTGGAATGGGTATCGCGACTCATAGTTTCAGTTTACTCAACACAAAGGAAAGCTAATGCAAAGGCGGTAAGTATAGGTAAAAATAGGTGAAGAGTCAGCGAGGTAGGATAGGGATTATCTTAAAAAATTTTGGGGGCGAGGGAATGTGAGAAATAACCTCCCGCAGCGCGGGAGGTTGATGACAGGATTAGTCCAGCCATTCGGTGTGGAACACACCGTCTTTATCAGTACGCTTATAGGTATGCGCACCGAAGTAGTCACGCTGAGCCTGAATCAGGTTCGCCGGCAGCACCGCTGAACGGTAGCTGTCGTAGTAGCCGATGGCAGCAGAGAAGGTAGGCGTTGGGATACCGTTCTGAACGGCATAGGCCACAACGTCACGCAGCGCCTGCTGGTATTCGTCAGCGATGTTTTTGAAGTACGGAGCCAGCAGCAGGTTTGCGATGTCGGCGTTATCGGCATAGGCATCGGTAATTTTTTGCAGGAACTGAGCACGGATGATGCAGCCCGCGCGGAAGATCTTGGCGATTTCGCCGTAGTGCAGATCCCAGTTGTTCTCGGTAGAAGCGGCTTTCAGCTGTGAGAAGCCCTGTGCGTAAGAAACGATTTTGCCCAGGTACAGTGCGCGACGCACCTTCTCAACGAACTCGGCTTTGTCACCGGATACGGCCTGCACGGTTGGACCGGTCAGCACTTTCGATGCCGCAACGCGCTGGGTTTTCAGTGAGGAGAGGTAGCGGGCAAATACGGACTCGGTGATCAGAGACAGCGGCTCGCCGAGATCCAGGGAGCTCTGGCTGGTCCACTTACCGGTACCTTTGTTCGCTGCTTCATCCAGAATCACATCAACCAGGTAGTTACCTTCTTCGTCTTTCTTGGTGAAGATATCTTTGGTAATGTCGATCAGGTAGCTGCTCAGCTCGCCTTCGTTCCACTCGCTGAAGGTTTTCGCCAGGTCGTCATTGCTCAGGTTCAGCGCGCCTTTCAGCAGAGAGTAGGCCTCTGCGATCAGCTGCATGTCGCCGTATTCGATACCGTTGTGCACCATTTTCACATAGTGACCCGCACCGTCCGGCCCCATGTAGGCCACGCAGGCTTCGCCTTCGGCACGTGCTGCAATCTCAGTCAGGATCGGAGCAACCAGCTCGTAAGCTTCTTTCTGGCCACCAGGCATGATGGATGGGCCTTTCAGTGCGCCCTCTTCGCCACCGGAAACACCGGTACCGATAAAGTTGAAGCCCTGCTCAGACAGTTCGCGGTTACGGCGAATGGTGTCTTTATAGAAGGTGTTACCGCCATCGATAAGGATGTCGCCTTTATCCAGGTGTGGAGTCAGGGAGGCGATAGTTTTGTCGGTCGCTTCGCCAGCCTGCACCATCAGAAGGATACGACGAGGTTTTTCCAGTGAGTCAACAAACTCTTCGACGGTGTAGTGCGGAACCAGATTTTTACCTGGGTTCTCTGCGACCACTTCATCGGTCTTCTCACGAGAGCGGTTGAAGATAGAAACTGAATAGCCACGGCTCTCAATGTTGAGTGCCAGATTACGGCCCATAACAGCCATACCCACAACGCCGATCTGTTGCTTGGACATACCTACTCCTGTCTACGTGATTTTACCTGCAGCAATGTGACTGCGGTCAATGTTCCAGACATGTTAACTCAGGTTTAGGCAATGTGGATAGTGATTGGTGCAAAGGAATATATGAATATTCCTTATTATTCAGAGGCGGTATGTGATAGAGCTTAATACACGCAAATCAAGTGTGTCTATATGAAGCCAGGGGACTTGATAAATCGTTTGAAGTTGTTCTATCTACGAAAAACAGCACGCCATGCGTAGGAAATAAAGCAAATCGTGGCATGATGTAACTTCAATTTTTCGACTTGTCTATATATTTCCCATTGCCGCCTGGCTTTCCTAACTTTGTTTCTAGAAATTGAACCTGAAACAATTCTGTACTGTGTCAAGACTTCGGTTAAAGCATAGGCTTTAACTCCAGTTTTTAATATTTTTAGCCACAAAGCATAATCTTGACCAGTTCTTAATAATGGCATGCTTAAATCATCTATAACACCTCGCCTTAACAGGACTGTGGAACATCCCAAAGTTGCTTTTTTCATCAACATATCTTGATAAGAAAGGGGCTCTGTATGAAAAGTATCTATTTGCTGGCCGAGTCGTTTCCCATCAGAAGAGATAGTTTCATAAGCAGTGAAAGAGAAGTCTATATCATCTTTCATAAAGACTATTTGCTTTTCTAGCTTATCCGAAAACCAAATATCATCACTATCGATAAATGCTATGAAGTCACCAACAGCACGACTTAATGAATTATTACGAGAAACGGCAGCACCAGAATTAAAATCATTTACGGCCATTTTAACTCGCGGATCATTGATGCTAAGGCTCTCAATAATGACTCTGGTATTATCAGAAGAGCAATCATCTGTAATTAACCACTCCCAATTAGTATGAGATTGGGAGCAAAGAGACGAATAAACGTCTTCAATATATTTTTCAGCATTATATGTTGGAGTAATAATAGAAACCAACTTATTCATCACTCACCTACTAAGTCAGAAACTGAAATTTTGAAATACTTCATGCTAGCTGTAAATTGAACAGTATTATAATCATTATGAACATTGACTTTTTCCAATCCTTTGCCAAAACCCGTTAAAACTGGAGTAAAATGAGTGCTATGCTCTACCACCAATTTAGACACATATCTATTTTTTACCGTTATCATTTTATACCAGATATCATCCGCGCAAGGGCATATTTTATCAATTGTTAAGTAGTCGAAAACATCGTCACTTATGGCTCCCCTCGGATAGCATACACCTGAAACTCCAGTAGGGATCAGATTATTAGCCAGTGAATTTTTTATATTGGCTAGGGGCCAGTCACTATATCTGACAGGATCAATATTATCAGATTTGTAAGTGATAATACGACCGCGATAGCAGTACACGCAATCAGATTGTTTTGTATAATTATCTTTGAAGATTTCCAGCCAATTTTTGGGATAAAAGACATCATCATCAGCAGTAACTACATAATCAAAATCAATCCCTTCCATCTCGAATAATGGAGATAATTTCTTATAGGAACGCGAATCACGTTCTACATAGTTAATACTTAAACCACGCATTTTTTGTCTGTTGAGTATCCAGCCAGATAAGCCTTTGGGAATATCATCAATATAAAGCCATAAATATATTTTTCTTGGCATATAAGATTGCTGAATAATAGATTCTATTGTTAGAAATACGAAATTTATTCGTTTACCATAAGATGTCAATGACACTATAATCTCATCATTGTCATATGCTAATTTTTTTTTGGAAAATAAAGCCATAAAAAAATAGTAGACAGTTAAAACTACAGACTTCATTAAAACCTTTAATTTCTCACTTAGAGTCATAAAAACGCCTTAGATAAGAAAAAATAGCACTTAGCTAATTCAATATCCATTATTAATGGTACTTTCAAATTTATTTCTATCAACGCAATTAAGCTTCAATGAATCCACTAACAACTTAAATGTAAATAACATTGCCTTAAATAAAGAAAGTTTGTTAATTGAAATGACATTCATAAAAACTTTCATTAAAGATGGCATTAACCATGGGTACCATAGTAATCCAAGATGGTTTTTCATATTTACAAATCGATTAAGATAGTGGATATAAGCCTTCCTGACTAACTTAGTTTTGTCACCAGTTAAACTTGCGCCAACTTTATGATAAATGATTGATTTTGGCACACATACCACACTTGCTTTCAAGGATTTCAGTCGCAAGGAAAGATCTATATCCTCTTCTCCAAAAAAGAACTTCTCACTAAACATACCTATATCAATAAAATAATCAGTTCTAAATAGTAATGCACAACCCGTAGAAAACGTGATAGATATGTTCTTTTCTCCGAGATTGACATCTTCAATACTTCTGTTTGCGAAAAGGTAATCACGCTTACCAAAGCGACTAATTGAACCTCCACAATTCCAAATGATTTTTTTATTATGGAAATATCTTATCTGAGGAATTACAGCATCGTTCGTTTTCAATGCTTCGAGCATATAAGGAAAAAAATCGTCCTCTACTACAGTATCATTATTTAAAAATAATACTTGTTCGTATTTCTTTTCTTTAGCATACTTAGCACCGAGATTGCAAGCGCGAGCAAAACCATGATTAACCGAAGACTTCAATAAAAAGAAATTAACGTCATTAACAGAGTATGCAAAACCCTTTTTAATCTCGTATTCGGATGCCAACTTTGAATTTGATAATTCAACTTCCCAACATGCATTATGGGAAAGATCGGTAAGGCCATCTTGCAAAAATTCATATTGATCCGTTCTAGAATCATTATCAATAATCAAAACATCATAATTAATATTATTTCGAGCAAGGCTTCGGCTGCACTCTATAGTATCAATTGTTCCATTCCAATTCAACACTACAACCAAACACTGTCGGTTTATATTTTCCATAAAAAACCCTATAACACTTCAAAGTTTAACAGCTTAACATTTACCACGCAAAAATAAATAATAGCCCAAACAATGAAAACACAGCCCATAAAATATTTTTGTTTTATCTTTAATGTTAATGAAGGTAATGAAAGAATCAATGAAACTCCAAACAATTCGAATGTTCGTGATGCTAATACAGGTACGGAAGAGAAGACATAAAAAATAACAAGCATCACACTCATTATTTTAAAGTAAATGACATCTTCTTTCGGCGGCTTGCGATATTTAATCAATGCCACTGCGTAAATAATAAAAAACGAGAAAACACAGAGGGAAAATTTACTGAATACATTTACATTATCGAACCTACCTAGATTAAGATTATTTATATATCCAATTGCCTTAGTTCCTAAAGGACCAGGAAAATAACTAAAAAAATAAATAAGCATGGCATCCATGTTTTGGACCAGTAATACCGCGGCCAATGCAAAAAAAGGCATTAAAAAATAAATCTTAATATTTAGACGCTTATTGCTAAATAGAATAAGAGGGAACAATATAATGCAACTAAAATGAAACGCACACGCAATTGATATTTTTATTAAATAAGGCTTTACTTTCCTCTCAGTTAAATCTGGGATTGCCAAAAGAAAAAAAGCAGCAGCCGCCCCAACTCTTATTTGTGTAAGATCGTGCAATGTAAAATACATACACAAATAAATAACAAGCGACATCAAAGGCACTTGGGAGTATTTATAAATAGCCACCATTTTAATGGTAATAGCTATTAAAGCATAGGTAATAAATAGAATGGCTATATTATTATTGAAAACAAAACCATCCAGCCATGCGAGTAAAATAAAAGTAGGCTCTTTAATATCATACTGACCATCAAGTATGGAACTGACTGCGGATTGATAGGCCAAAGAATCATTATCGAAACCTACAGGTCGAAACCCAGATATAACTATTAAAAAAACGGTAATGACAATAAATACAAATAAAACAACACCATTTCGACTGTTGCTTAGAGTATTAGCATGCTTATTAATCTCAGACATACGGATTTCGACTCATACGAATTAAAAAATCCAAGTTTTACAAACCATAGCATCAAAAATGCTCTGTTCATATTTTAAAAAACCTGAATTAATTGAAATCATTAATATTGAAATACATTCTATTAAAAATCATAATTATAATCCAATGTATAAACACATGTTCAGGAACTTCTATTTCTAAAGAAAGATTCGATTTCGCCAACACAGCGCTCAACATTCAACTGTGATTTTTCGTGCTCGCTCACTATATGTTGATGAACATAATGGCATGTATCTCTAGCCCATCCTTTTTGCTCATTACTTAAACCATATGCAATACCATAGCGATCTGATTCATTTGGATACCAGTCATCTATACTACGGTTGATACCGGGAACTACAATCGACTCACATCCACAAAGAACCGCGAATATTGAATATGCAGTGTAATCATCATATGAGATGAACTTCTTAGAGCGCCTGAACACTTTAGCCATCTCATCATGAGTCAGTCCGTCAACTTGCACGGAATCAATTGAATGAATGTGTGATTTGTCCTTTCCTTTACGAATCATATGACATGAGGCTATATCTCTTTGGCAATCATTGATGTTATCCATATTGTAAATATCAATAGGATAATAGATAACCTTCAATTCCTCACGAGAAAGACTGGAACCTGAAAACTCGAAATCGTCAATAGCTGAATTAAATTTAAAATAAAGTTCGCCTGTTGAATAATCGATCTCACCAGTATGATACCCTGGTTGGTGCAAAAACCACCTAACCACATTATTAATTTTTAAAGGATTCCCATTTATAATTTCAGGATATATAACTACGCTATTTTTAGGGAATTTTCTTTTTGACCAAACTGGTGTATTCCAATGATAATTTACTTTAAACCTCTTCCTATTAATCAAATACCATTTCAATTGAGAAAAAAACATACGAACCGTTAGCTTACCGCTAAAGATTGGCTCAGACTTAACCAAGTAAGCATTGCATCCTTGTATATTATTTATTAGATGGCACAATCTGTGTAAAACGATAGCACCACCACTATTTTCATTGTAGCTTGGCGTACAAATAAAATAATTCATGCGTTTTTCAACCGAAGTTTGATATTGATTTTTTTTCTAATAAGAAAAATGTAGAAAGCAACGATAACAGACCCACTAAATCCTATTCCAAATAAAACAATAAAGGAGATAAGTCTATCCGATGGTTCTATTTTTAAAGAGTTAATGAAAGAGAAATAGCCACAACATATTAAAGATACAGGAATCAAAAGCTTAACAATAAAATCCAATCCAGACACAAAATATTTATTAAAGTTGTAAACAGACCAACTAAAAAAAAGCGTAGCGGAAGATATGCAGAAGAATATAGAAGTACCTACGCCGTGATATTTATTAGCTATGTAAATATTTGCAGGAACAACAAACACACTAAACAAAAGATATACTAAGGTGTGGTTTCTCAAATCACCGGAACTGTATCTCAGTAAGAAACAAAAATTAGAAAAAACACCAAATACCCCGCCCAAAAATATCCATGGTAAATATCTGCTCGCGCTTGCAGCCAGTTCATAATCTCCACTCCATGCCAGAAGTAGTGACTGACTGAAGAAGAATAAAAATATTGCTAAAGGAACCAAACATAAACAGACAAAGTAGTATGCATAAGTAAAATACTTAGTATATGTTTCATAGTTCCGTTCGGTATAGCTTCGAGTTAGTCTGGGTAAAAGAATTTGATTTAGCGGATCACTTATCACAAAAATTATAGCACTAACCGATACAGCCACACTATATTTAGCATATTCAGAAAGTTGCATGAATTTTGTTAATGCAAGTTTATCTGATTGATTGACTATTATCCACAAAATCGAAAGAGTTGACAGTTGCAATGCAAATAAAAATATTACCTTGATGGAAATCTTACTTTCTAATTTATTATTATCGACAAGGGATAATGCTATTTTTTTCTTTATATACTCACCATAAACAACGGTTAAAAGAGTGTTAATAGCCGCAGCCATAAACTGAACAATAAAATAAAATTTTATGTCCTGCCGGAAATACAACAAGAACATCAAAGTAACAGGTTGTGATAAGGTAATGTAAACGAAATTAATAGTGGAAATGGCAACCTGACTTTCATTTGAGAGTAAAATACTTCGATATGGTCCCTGAATATACCTTACAGCAAAGATACAAAACATTAACAAAGTGCAAAACTGCACCTCTTCATCACTCAAGCTAGTATTTAACCAAGTCTTACTATATTGATGCGCGAATATTGCGCCAATTATAGAAACACTAACGCCGATGAAAATAAAAATCTTTATTACTTTATTAAATACAGCAGTGAACTCAATAAAACTTTGTCGGCTTTCTCGAGAAACAATAGCTTGACGAGCTAAAACCCCACCAATACCAGCATCGAGTATGTTCAAACAAGCCATCAAAATGGCATAAAAACCCACTAACCCATAAGAATCATAACCAACTATCTTGATAATATAGGGGATTAGAAAAATACTTATTAGTGCAGTATAGATTCTCACACTATAAACATAGGAAACAATTTTTAGTTGTTTTTTCATTTTATAATCGCAACTGGACATTTGTTGGTCGACATTAAAAATCAAATCGACCTACTAACATGAATCATTCAGAATAGAATGACGCAATCAAATTACATATTTCATCGACCTGAGAAATTTCCAACTCATAGAAGAGAGGTAGACGCAGTAAGGTATCAGTGAAGCGATCGCTGTTTATAAGATCTTTTCCTTCATATAACTTACTGTAGAACTCACTTTTATGCAGTGATAAATAATGAAACACTGTGTGTACATTATTTTCCTTCATAAAAGATATAAGTCTTGTACGGGTGTCCAGATCTGCGCATATAATGTAAAACATATGTGCATTATTTGTACTATCAGGTGTCAATACAGGTAATCCTATTTTACAGTTCTCTCCAAGATTACTTAAATTTTGATAGTATCTGTCCCAAATGGCCTTTCTTTTTTGCTGAATAGCATCGATATTTTCTAGTTGAGCATATAAATAGGCTGCAATAATATCTGAAGGTAAAAATGATGATCCAATATCTACCCAACCATATTTATTAACTTCACCTCGGAAAAATGATGCACGATTAGTACCTTTTTCCCTTATCACTTCAGCTCTATTTATATATCTCTCATCATTGATGACCAACATACCACCTTCACCTGCAATGATATTTTTGGTTTCATGAAATGAAAAGGTAGCAAACGTTCCAATGCTACCTAGCGGTCTATCTCGATAAAATGAATCAATGGCCTGAGCCGCATCTTCAACAACAGGGACATTATATTTTTCGGAAATTCTCATGATTTCCTGCATGTCACATGCTACACCGGCATAATGAACGACTACAATAGCTTTAGTTTTTTTATTGATTAATGACAATACACTTTTGGGATCAACATTTGGATTATCAGAGTAACTATCAGCAAACTTAATAGTAGCCCCCCGTAAAGCGAAAGCATTCACTGTTGACACAAATGTAAACGAAGGGGCGATAATTTCATCCCCTGGTTTTATATCTAACAATATTGCAGCCATTTCTAAAGCATCGGTGCAGGACGTGGTTAGCAAAACCTTTTTGAAGTTATATTTTCTCTCGAAGTAATCATGACACTTCTTGGTAAATAAACCATCACCCGAAATTTTCCCACTTGCAACAGCTTCTGATATATAAACTAATTCTTTACCATGCAAGTAAGGCTTATTAAATGGAATCATTATTTTATCCTTTTTTCAACATCATTGGCAGAATAGACTTAATATTTGATATTACTGAAAACCAAGTGCGCATGCGTTAAGATCTTTTTCAGACAAAATAAGTTTTTCAATAACACCAAAGGGCCAATTGATATTGAGATTTGTATCATCATAGACTATTGTTTTTTCACTCTCCGGATGATAATAATTTGTCGTTTTATAGAGAAATTCTGCACTCTCGCTCAATACCAGAAAACCATGAGCAAAACCCTCTGGGATCCACAGCTGGCGTTTATTTTCCGCAGAAAGATTCACACCGACCCACTTCGCATAAGTCGGGGAGTCGGGGCGGATATCAACGGCCACGTCAAAGACTTCGCCCGCCGTGCAGCGCACGAGCTTGCCCTGCGCATAGGGTGCCAGCTGGTAGTGCAGGCCGCGCAGTACACCGCCGGCAGATTTAGAATGATTGTCCTGCACAAATTCAACCCTGCGCCCTACCGCCTCTTCAAACGCCTTATGGTTGAAGCTTTCAAAGAAAAAGCCACGCTCATCCCCGTAAACGGCTGGTTCAAAAATTAATACGTCTGGTATCGCCGTTTGAATTACCTTCATTTCAGAACTGACCTTTAATCATTTTTAGTAAGTATTTGCCGTAATCATTTTTCGCCAGCGGCTCCGCCAGCTTTTTCACCTGCGCCGCATCGATAAACCCTTTGCGATAGGCAATCTCTTCCGGACAGGACACCTTCAGTCCCTGACGGTCTTCGATGGTCTTAATGAAGTTACTGGCTTCAATCAGGCTGTGGTGCGTACCGGTATCCAGCCACGCGTAGCCTCGACCCATCATCGCCACTTTCAGCGTGCCGCGCTCCATATAAAGGCGGTTGATGTCGGTGATTTCCAGCTCACCGCGCGGGGAAGGCTTCAGGCTTTTAGCCAGCTCAACGACGCTGTTGTCGTAGAAATAAAGGCCGGTCACCGCGTAGTTGCTTTTCGGCTCCAGCGGTTTTTCTTCCAGCGAGACCGCGATGCCCTGTCTGTCGAACTCGACGACGCCGTAGCGCTCCGGATCGTTGACGTGATAGGCAAATACCGTGGCTCCCGAAGGCTGACTGACGGCCTCCTCCAGCTCTTTCGGCAGATCGTGACCATAGAAAATATTATCGCCGAGCACCAGCGCGCAGTTATCTTCACCGATAAACTCTTCGCCGATAATAAACGCCTGCGCCAGCCCGTCAGGGCTGTCCTGCACTTTATACTGCAGATTCAGCCCCCACTGACTACCGTCACCCAGCAGCTGCTCAAAGCGCGGCGTATCCTGTGGGGTACTGATAATCAGAATATCGCGGATCCCGGCCAGCATCAGGGTGCTGATTGGGTAATAGATCATCGGCTTGTCGTAGATCGGCAGCAGCTGTTTGCTTACGGCCATGGTAACCGGATAGAGGCGGGTTCCGGAACCGCCAGCGAGAATAATGCCTTTACGCTTCATAATTTTTCTCTTTTTAATTCAAACGCAGTGCGTTAGTTAGCCCAGAATCTGCGAAACGTTGAGTTCCTGCAGCATTCGCCGCACGCCCAGCTGCCACTCGGGCAGGGTAAGTCCGAACGTCGTGCAGAATTTTTCGGTCACCAGTCGGGAATTTAGCGGGCGGCGTGCCGGGGTCGGGTAACGGCTTGTCGGCACCGCATGCAGATTTTTTAACGCAAGCTCGACACCCCTTTTTCTGGCTTCGGCAAAAACGAACTGGGCATAGTCGAACCAGGTTGTTGTACCGGATGCCACCAGATGGTAAAGCCCTGCTGCATCGGGGATATGCTGCACCGTGCGGATTGCATGTGCGCTACAGTCTGCAATTAAATCCGCACCGGTTGGTGCGCCAAACTGATCGTTAATCACCGACAGTTCTTCACGTTCTGCGGCAAGACGCAGCATGGTTCTGGCGAAGTTATTGCCCCGGCTGGCATACACCCAACTGGTTCTGAAGATTAAATGTTTTTTGCAGTGCTGCTGAATCGCCCGTTCGCCCGCCAGCTTGCTGGCACCGTAAACGTTCTGCGGATCGGTCGCATCGCTTTCCTGCCAGGGGCGATCGCCCTCCCCCGGGAAGACATAATCGGTGGAGTAATGCACCAGCAGCGCGCCCAGCCGATGGGCTTCTTTTGCCAGGACCTCAACGGTCGCGGCATTGACCTGATGCGCCTGCTCCGCTTCCGACTCGGCTTTGTCCACCGCCGTCCAGGCGGCGGCATTCACAATCACATCGGGCCGCAGCAGGCGCACGGTATCAGCGAGATCCTGCGGCCGGGTGAAGTCGCCGCAGTAGTCGGTTGAGTCAGAGGCCAGGGCCGTCAGCTGGCCCAACGGCGCAAGAGCACGCTGCAGTTCCCAACCTACCTGGCCGTTTTTACCCAATAGCAAAATCTTCACGGCTGACGCCCGCTGTAGTTTTGCGCAATCCACGACTGGTAGGCACCGCTTTTAACGTTGCTGACCCATTTAGCGTTATCCAGATACCACTGCACGGTTTTGCGAATGCCGCTTTCAAAAGTCTCCAGCGGCTGCCAGCCCAGCTCACGGCCGATTTTATTGGCATCGATTGCATAGCGACGATCGTGGCCCGGACGGTCAGCAACGTAGCTGATTTGCTGGCGATAGCTCCCGGCTTTCGGCACCATCTCGTCCAGCAGGTCGCAGATCGTTTCCACCACCTGCAGGTTCTGCTTCTCGTTGTGGCCACCGATATTGTAGGTTTCACCCACTTCGCCGCGGGTCACCACCGTGTACAGGGCGCGGGCGTGATCCTCAACATAGAGCCAGTCGCGGATCTGATCGCCTTTACCATAAATGGGCAGGTTTTTACCTTCCAGGGCATTGAGGATCACCAGCGGAATCAACTTCTCCGGGAAGTGGTACGGACCGTAGTTATTGGAGCAGTTGGTCACCACCGTCGGCAGGCCGTAGGTGCGAAGCCAGGCTCGAACCAGATGGTCGCTGGAGGCTTTGGAGGCGGAGTAAGGGCTGCTGGGAGCGTACGAGGTGGTTTCAGTGAACAGCGGCAGTTTACTGTGCGGATCGCTGACTTCATCGGGGTGAGGCAGGTCACCATACACCTCATCCGTTGAAATATGGTGGAAACGGAAAGCCGCTTTGCGCGAGCCGTCCAGCCCGCTCCAGTACTGGCGAGCAGCCTCAAGCAGCACGTAGGTTCCGACGATATTGGTTTCAATGAAATCAGCAGGGCCGCTGATAGAGCGATCGACGTGGCTTTCTGCCGCCAGATGCATGACGGCATCCGGCTGATGGCGGGCGAAAATAGCGGCCATAGTGGCTTTATCACAAATATCAACTTGCTCAAAGGCATAGCGGGGATCTGAACTGACCGCCGCAACGGATTCGAGGTTTCCGGCATAGGTGAGTTTATCAACGTTGACAACGCTGTCAGTGGTTTCGTTGATGATATGGCGCACAACGGCAGAGCCGATAAAGCCGGCACCGCCGGTCACTAAAATTTTCACGCGTATCTCTCTTAAAATAATGTCTGGCAAAATGCGCTGAGGAACGGTTTCCTCTCGCGTAATGGCACATCAAAGCGGACTATTTCACGGCAAGGAATCGCCCAAAAGTCACTTTTAATTTTTCCAGTGATTTCATCGCAAACAGCATTGAAATAAAGCTACCGACGAACAGGGCAAGCTGCCAGTTGTCAGGCACGCGGCAACCTTCCAGAATAATGCCGATCATGCCACTGAAAACCTGGGCGGAGGTCATAATCACTAACGTCCAGCGACCGCTGAGGCCGACGCGCATCAGAATATGATGCATATGCTCACGATCGGGGCGGAACGGGCTGCAACCCCGCCGCAGGCGCGCAATCATCACACGCATCATGTCCATCAGCGGCACCGCAATCAGCCACAGCGCCGTTACCGGGCTCATAATGGCGTCCTGTCCCTGTGAGGCAACAATCAGCAGCCAGATAACCGTAAAGCCAATCAGCATGCTGCCGGCATCGCCCATAAAGACTTTGAATTTACGTCCCCAGGGAATACCGAGGTTGAGCAGAATATACGGCAGACAGGCGGCCATCAGGCACATACACCACATCGCCATATCATCATTGCCGCCCATGATAAACACGATGCCCAGCGAGCCAAAGGTCACGCAGGACAGCGCGCCCAGTAGTCCATCAATGCCGTCGACCATATTGAAGGCGTTAATTGCCGCAATGACGGCGAACAGAGTAATCACGTAGCCGAATGCGCCAAGAACCAGTTGGTAGCCAAAAAGAATGTTGCCCAGCGAAGACAGATACAGGCCGTTGTACATCATAATGCCGGCAACCGCCGCCTGCAGACCCATACGCGGCATGACGGGCAGGTCAAACCGATCGTCAAGCACCCCCACCAGCAGCAGCAGGGTGGCGCAAATCATATAGATGTCAAAATCAGGCAGCCACGCGGGCTGCAGCGCGTAAAGTATCCATAAAGAGAAATAGACTGAAACACCGCCGACCAAAGGGATATGCCCACTATGGAGTTTGCGCGCGTTGGGCTTGTCCACCAGCCCCACTTTGCGAGCCACTTTTCTCGCAATAAACAACAGCGCTAAAGCTCCCAGAAAGATGAGAACGATCTCTTGCATATGTGCACCAATGCTCACTTAGCTTTTGCATTTTGCTCTTTGAAACCACGCTACCGCCCCTGGCACAGTAGTCCAGTTCGCTTCACATGATTTCCCCTACTCAAGCATAGTCAGACTATCCTGCCTGACTAATTTTTTTCTTCAGATAACTCCTGGAAACAAAATCACACCAAGCATTACCAAAAGAATCACTAATTCTCCCGCCTCGGCAGGACGCATACAAGTTTAATTTGAAAATTTTTATGAAGAGTGGGGACACCTGCTTTATGTGCGTAATTAAGCAGCGGTTGCGCTCTTTTTTTCATCCAGGAATGTTAATAATACGCTATTGAGAATTTTCTCATATAATTCATAAGATAAGTTTTTCTGCTGAGTTGGAGCGAATTTTGAGCGGGCAAAAAAAAACTCCCGAGCAGGGAGTTTTTAAAGTAATTACGATGGCAATTGATAATTAACGATAACCATTCGGGTTATTTGACTGCCAGTTCCAGGTATCGCGCATCATTTCATCAATGCCGCGGGAAACCCGCCAGTCGAGTTCACTGTCGGCCAGCGAGGCATCCGCCCAGAAGGCAGCCAGATCGCCATCGCGACGCGGAGAAACCTGATAAGGCACCGCACGGCCGGAGGCTTTTTCAAAGGCCTTCACCATCTCCAGAACCGAATATCCCTTACCTGCCCCAAGGTTATACGCTTTATACCCTGCGATAGCCGGGAGATGATCCAGCGCCTTTAAATGGCCCTCTGCCAGATCCATGACGTGAATGTAGTCACGCACGCCGGTCCCGTCTTTGGTCGGATAGTCATCACCGAAGATGCCGAGTTTTTCCAGGCGACCGATCGCCACCTGCGCAATATATGGCAACAGATTGTTAGGAATACCGTTAGGATCTTCACCAATCAGTCCGGATTCATGCGCGCCGACCGGGTTGAAATAACGCAGGGCGATGGTTTTAAATTCCGGAATGGCTTTGGCATAGTCGCGCAGGATCTGCTCAACCATCAGTTTCGACGTGCCGTATGGGCTGGTGGTGCCACCAATCGGAGTGGTTTCCACATAGGGAACCGGCGCATCGGCACCGTATACCGTGGCAGAAGAGCTGAAGATAAACTGGTTGACGCCTGCGCTGCGCATCTCCTCCAGCAGCACCAGCGTTCCGGTGACGTTATTCTGATAATACTCCAGCGGCTTGCGCGTTGATTCTCCGACGGCCTTCAGCCCGGCAAAGTGGATCACCGCGCTGATGTCGTGGCTGGCGAAAATATCACGCAGGCAGGCACGATCGAGGATATCCCCTTCGCAGAAGGTGGCGGTTTTACCCGTCAGCGTTTCAACGCGATTCACCGATTCCCGCGAGGCATTGCTCAGATTGTCCAGCACGACCACATCATCGCCCCGCGCGAGCAGCGACAGGACAGTATGGGAACCGATATAGCCTGCTCCACCCGTTACTAAAATAGCCATTGAGACTCCTTTACGCGGCGGGCAGATCCGTCGCGCCAACAGATTGTTATTTAGCCAGAATTTTCTTCACTGCGTCGCGGAAATCACGACCCTGGGCATTGTTACGCAGTCCCCAGGTGACAAACGCCTGCATGTAACCCAGCTTGCGCCCGCAGTCGAAGCTTTGTCCGCTCAGCAGGTGCGCATCAACCGGGCTCTTTTTGCTCAGGTTAGCAATCGCGTCGGTTAACTGATAGCGGCCCCATGCGCCCGGCTCCAGATTTTCCAGTTCTGACCAGATATCAGCTGAAAGCACGTAGCGGCCCACGGCGGAGAGATCGGAGCCCAGCGCCTGCGGCTGCTCCGGCTTTTCAACATACTCGACAATCTGGCTGACGCGGCCCGGGATAGTCAGAGGGTCTTTGGTGGTAATGACCGAATACTCAGACAGGTCGGCGTCCGGCAGGCGGTTGACCAGCACCTGGCTACGGCCGGTTTCTTCGAAGCGCGCCACCATTGCGGCCAGGTTGTAGCGCAGCGGATCCGCTGACGCATCATCCAGCAAGACGTCCGGCAGCAGCACGACAAACGCTTCGTCATGCAGCATCGGGCGGGCACACAGCAGAGAGTTCGCCAGGCCCAGCGGCTGCGGCTGGCGGACGTTCATAATCGTCACGCCCGGCGGGCAAATCGACTGGACTTCACTGAGCAGCTGACGCTTAACGCGAGCCTCCAGCAGCGCTTCCAGTTCGTAAGAGGTATCAAAGTGGTTTTCTACTGCATTTTTAGAAGCATGGGTGACCAGAACAATTTCCTTGATGCCCGCTGCCACGCATTCGTCGACGATATACTGAATCATCGGCTTATCTACGATCGGCAACATCTCTTTAGGAATGGCTTTTGTAGCAGGGAGCATATGCATACCGAGACCCGCGACCGGGATAACTGCTTTAAGCTTGGTCATAATTTTTCCATATAAATGAAGTAATAAGCGTTCGCTAATTATGCATTACCGGGACGATCTTTAAGTATAATCTTAATCTGAAAAATCTTCAGCCGCGCCGATCGATTAAACGCAAAACTTCAGCGGCACCGCGCATCAATGCTCGCCTGTCCGGGTGAATAATATGCTACCTGGGCCAGCATAAAACCAGCCTGAATATCAGATGTTTTACTCTTAATGCTCAATTAATCGCTCATTCCACCTAAGTCGATAATTGATAATAATCAGCCACTCCCATCAGTGGGCATTATCAGTTGAAATAGTGCAGATTCGCACCCATCATTACGCATCAACTTTTGGTTAACAGGTAAAAACGATGTTCGAATGGATCGCCGACCCGTCAATCTGGGCCGGACTGGTCACCCTGGTGGTGCTGGAGCTGGTGCTGGGCATTGATAACCTGGTGTTTATCGCCATCCTGGCGGAAAAACTGCCCCCTGCCCTGCGCGACCGTGCCCGCGTCACCGGGCTACTGCTGGCTCTGCTGATGCGGCTGGTGCTGCTCGCCTCTATTTCCTGGCTCTCTTCCCTGACCGCCCCGCTGTTCTCCATTGCCGGCCATGCCTTCAGCGCGCGGGATGCCATTATGCTGGTTGGGGGGATCTTCCTGCTGTTTAAAGCGACCGTTGAACTGAATGAACGGCTGGAAGGCAAAGATGAAGAGCAGAATCCGCAAAAACGCGGAGCGCGATTCTGGCCGGTAGTGGCGCAAATCGTGGTGCTGGACGCGGTATTCTCACTCGATTCGGTGATCACCGCCGTAGGCATGGTGGACCATCTGGCCGTAATGATGGCCGCGGTGATTATCTCGATCATGCTGATGCTGCTGGCCAGTAAGCCGCTGACCCGCTTCGTAAACGGTCACCCGACGATTATTATTCTGTGCCTGAGTTTCCTGCTGATGATTGGTTTCAGCCTGGTCGCCGACGGCTTTGGCTACCATATTCCGAAAGGCTACCTTTACGCGGCGATTGGTTTCTCGGTGATGATTGAGGCGCTGAATCAGCTTTCCCAGTTCAACCGCCGCCGTTTTCTGTCGGCAAAATCGCCGCTGCGTAAACGCACCGCCGAAGCGGTACTCCGCCTGCTGCGCGGCAGCCACGAACCGGCGGAACTGGACGCGGAAACCGCCTCCCTGGTAGCCAGCAATACCGCGCCAAAGGCCATTTTTAATAAGCAGGAACGCATGATGATTGCGAGGGTGCTGGCGATGGGGCAGCGCAGCGTCAGCAGCATTATGACTTCCCGTCATGATATCCAGCACATTGATCTGGCCGAGTCGCCGGAGGAGATCATGTCCCGCCTGGACAACAATCAGCACACGCGCCTGATCATTACCGAAAACAGCGAAGAGCCGCTCGGGGTGGTTCACGTCATCGAGTTGCTCAAGCAGGCGCTGCACGGTAATCACCTCGATCTGCGGGCGTTAATCCGCCAGCCGCTGGTCTTCCCTGAACAGCTTCCGTTGTTGCCTGCACTGGAGCAGTTCCGCAATGCGCGAACCCATTTTGCCTTTGTGGTGGATGAGTTTGGTTCGGTTGAGGGGGTGGTCACGCTCAGCGACGTTATGGAAACCATCGCCGGGAATCTGCCAAACGAAGGAGAACGGCTGGATCCGCGCTACGATATTCAACAAAACGCTGACGGTAGCTGGACCGCTAACGGCCATATGCCGCTGGACGATCTGACGATGTATCTGCCGCTGCCGCTGGATGAAAAGCGTGAATACAATACGCTGGCGGGGCTGCTGATGGAGCATTTACAGCACGTTCCCCAGGTTGGGGAAGAGGTGCAGATCGGTGATTATCTGATCCGCACCCTGCAGGTTGAGAACCATCGGGTGCAGAAGGTGCAGATCGTTCCACCGCAGGAAGAAGATTAACCAAACGGCCACTAAGGCGTGCCGCAGGCCCGCCTTACATATCTTTCAGCAGCTTTTTCACATCGTTGCGGTTTTCATTATCCGGGTTGCGGCCCATCCACTCTTTCAGCCGCTGTTTCGCCTCGTCACGCAGCTGCAGACGCAGTACCTGATCGACCTTCAGGCTGTAGTTAATCGTCGACCACGGGCCGTAAATCCGCAGCGGAACCGGGGTCTGCTGCAGGCGTCTGACCAGCGTATCGTCCCCCTGCCAGCCCTGCGTTACCGTCACGCCAAAGTTAATATCCAGTTCCCTTTTTGCCAGATCGACATTACCGCTGCCGGTGTAGTTCAGCATCGTCGACTGCGCGCTCAGATCGGGGAAGGTCACCAGGCCGTTATTCAGGGTGGCGTGGCCGCTGATTTGCTGCAGGATCGGCTGGTCGCTTCGCTCGCCGCGCACTTTATCACTGTTACCCTCAACGGCACGCTGGATCAGCTGCTGGAAATTAAGCCCGGCAAACTGGGCATTATCCAGTTTAAGATCCGCGCTGCCCCGCCACTGATGGTTAAATTCGGCCACGGTTAAGCCGTTACCGCTGAAATCACCGTCCAGCGACAGCTCACCGCTGATGGTATCCGGCAGATTAAAGGCTTTCAGCAGGGGGCTGATGCCCACCCGCTGCAGCGACGGCTTCAGCGCAACCTTCGTTTGCGGGCTGCGCACGTCAATGCTTCCCGGCAGAGAGAAACGACCGCCGTTTGCCTGCCCCTGCAGGCTGGCCAGCGTCAGCAGCCCCTGCTGATTGTTGGCATGCAGCTGCACCGCATCCATATCAATACCGCGCCAGCGCAGTTTCGCAACGTTCAGATTGAGGCTGCCGTCAATGACATTCAGCGGCGAGTCGGCATTATCAGGCGGCGCGGACTCGGCAATCACCGGTGCCCGCCCGGCGCGCTGGCTCTGCTGCGCGGCCTCATCGCCGGCGGTTTCGGTAATGCCCAGCAGGGTATCCATATCCAGCGATGGCGAACTGAGGTCCGCCACGATCAGCGGCCGGTTACCCAGTGTACCGGTGATTTTTCCGTTAAGCTGGCTGTCGTTGGCGCTGAGCTGGATATCACCGAGGCTGAAGCGCTGCCCCGCGCTGTCCCAGCTGGCCGTCATGGCTGCCTGACCTTTAATGCCGGCTTTCGGCAGGTCTGCACCCTGCAGCTGGTAATCAAGCTGTTTAATGGCGGCGCTAATCTGGCGTGGATAGTGGGTGATGTCCATATCGCTGCTGAACTGCAGGCGCAGATCGCGCTGGTCGCGACTGATGCGGCTACTGAATTCCAGCGTAGCCTGCCGCGGCTGGGTCTGATCGAGCCGCAGATTGAAATCACGCACGTTAAGCTGCTCGCCGTTGTTCTGCTGCCAGACCAGCAGGCTGTCAACGATCTGCAGATGGGAAATATCAAACTTCCAGCCGCGGGTAACGTCCTCAATCACCGACGGCACCGCACTGCCTGCGGGGCCGATCGGTGCATCCGCCGGGCGCTGGCGATCGCTTTCCGGAATTAACCGGACAACGGCACCTTTGAGCATCACCTGCTTGACGGAAAGCTGGTGGGAGAGAAGAGGCAGAAGATTGACATCCAGCCGCATGTTTTCCGCACTGACCACCGGCTGAGAGGCACCCGGCGCGGTCAGCGTGACCGGCCCGGACAGAATGCTCAGCTGCGGCCAGACGTGCCAGCGCAGATCGCCTTTCAGCGCCAGCTGGTAGCCGCTGCGCTGTTCAACCTGCTGGGCCATGTAGGCGCGAAAATCATTGGGATTGACCAGCAGAACCAGAGCGGTCATTCCGGCCACCATCACCACCAGTAAAATGGCCAGTGTGGTTATCAATCTTTTCATGCCTCTGCCACCTTTAATCTTTATCGATTCGACTGGCAACCGCGCCCTGCTGATCTTTGTATTTCGCATCCTGGCGGCTGTTGTACGGGCGTGCTGCCGGGCCCGATAGCGGTTCAAAACTCAGTGCGCCGATCAGCATGCCGGGGCGTAACGCCAGCGGAAGCTTACCGGAATTATAGAACTCCAGCACAATGCGCCCCTGCCAGCCCGGATCGATGCGGTGCGCGGTCACATGCACCATCAGCCCCAGCCTTGCCAGCGAAGAGCGCCCGTCCAGCCAGCCGACCAGATCGTCAGGCAGCGTGACCGACTCAAAGGTTACCGCCAGGGCCAGCTCGCCCGGGTGAAGGTAAAACGCCTCGCCTTCCGGCAGGACGATTTCATCGCTCATAACGCGATCCAGCGCGGCGCTGACTTCGTGCTTAGGCCCGCTTAAATCAATAAATGCAGCCGTGTGCCCGCGAAACGTGCGGAACTGGTTCCCGAGACGGACATCAACGGTGGCACCACTAATACGCTCCACCGGCGGGCGCGGGGTGATGCCCAGTTTGCCATTATCGAGCCAGGCTTCAATATCGCGGTCACATAATCTCATAACGGGTACTCCAACCTTTTCAGAAATGCGTAAAAGCGGCTACGGTCACAGCGGGAAAACACACCGGTTCGGCTCCGTAGCCTGCCCGCCGGGCGGGCCGGTCGGTGAGGATCACTCAAAGAACTGATTGATCTTCGCCTTGAGGATATCAATGGCAATGCGGTTTTTACCACCGCGCGGCACGATAATATCGGCATACTGCTTCGACGGTTCAATAAACTGCAGGAACATCGGACGCACCGTCTTCTGGTATTGCGCCATCACCGAATCCATTGAGCGGCCACGTTCATTTACATCACGTTTCATGCGGCGCATCAAACAGATATCGAGCGGCGTGTCGACGAAGATCGAGAAATTCATCTCCTGACGCAGACGCGCATCGGTCAGCAGCAGGATGCCTTCAAGGATAATGACCTTCTTGGGCTTCAGCGTAATGGTCTTTTTCTCACGCGTATGTTCGACATAGCTGTAGACCGGCAGTTCAATTGACTGCCCGGCCTTCAGCATTTGCAGATGCTGAAGCAGGAGCGTGTGGTCCATGGCACTCGGATGGTCGTAGTTGGTTTTAACCCGCTCTTCCATGGTTAAGTGGCTTTGGTCTTTGTAATAGGCATCCTCTGGGATCACGCCTATATTTTCATCACCTACGCGATCGCGCACTTCGCGATACAGCGTGCTGGCAATAAGACTTTTCCCCGAGGCTGAAGCGCCTGCGATACCTACGATGACGCACTGGTGCGACTTGTCAGCCATAAATTAACGACCTGATTCCGAGACAAAATGAAAGGATAAATTGCCAGCTTCCTGAAATATGAAGGGCATAGCGCGCGCAATTATAGGGAGTTCACCCATTCGATGCCAGAAAAAAGCATCCTCAACCTTTTCAGATTATACCGTTAGATAATATGCTGGCGTCCGGGTAAAGTACGACAAGCAAAAAAGCCTCAAGGAAACAGCGTGCCAGATCACATAATGCATCTTTTGACTTATTTCGGTGACAGCATGCTGCTGCTGCCGACGGCGGTCATTATCGCTTTCCTGCTTCGCTGGAAAAACGACGACAAACGCGCCGTCTGGTTCTGGCTGCTGGCCTTTGGCTGCGCGGGGCTGGTGGTCAGCCTGTCGAAAATCGCTTTCCTTGGCTTTGGCATCGGCAGCGTGCGGTTTAACTTCACCGGATTCAGCGGCCACAGTGCCATGTCCGCGACGCTCTGGCCGGTGATGCTCTGGCTGCTGAGCGGCCGACTTGCCCCACTGTGGCGACGGGTTCTGCTTGCGGTCGGCTATCTGATCCCGGTAATTGTTGGCCTGTCGCGTCTGGAGCTGAACGCGCATTCGGTCAGTGAAGTCATTGCCGGTTTGATCCTCGGTTTTACCCTCAGCACCGCTTTTCTGCTCAGCCAGCGCACCGTTCGCCCGCGAGGCTTTTCGCTGGCGCAGTTGTGCATTGCGCTGCTGGTGCCGGTGCTGCTGTTCAGCCACGGCCGGGTGGCCACCACTCAGCAATTTTTGCAACACTTATCAGCCCAGATCGCCGGGATTGATCACCCCTGGACCCGCGCGGATCTTTTAAAAATCAAGCAATAAACCCCATTGATATCTGCGGCGTTTATCGCAGGTTTTATGTGCCATTCACTTCAACCCGGTTTTCTTGTGCTAGCATGGCTTTAGAGATAACGATCGCGCCGCTGTCTGGCGCCGTGCTGGATAAGTGTGGATGGCCTCAGAAACGTTAGCCAATGTACAACATAGCCGGACGCAGTGGCTGAACAGCCTGCTGCTGGGCCTGCTGAGCCTGGCATCCACCTTTTACTGTCTTGAGCTGATTAAAATCAGCGGTCAGATCTCACCGCTGTGGTTTTCCACGGCGCTGATGACCATCGTGGTGTTCCGCAATCCCGTCCGTCACCTGCCGCTGCTGCTGAGCGGCTGCATGGTCGGCGTGATCTGCGCCAATGCGATCATCCTCGGCCCGGGCCTCTCCAATCTGAAATTCCCGCTGATCAATCTGGCCCAGGCGCTGATGGGCGGCGTGATGCTGCGCCTGCTGCTGGATCATCACGCGCCGCTGAATACGCTTTACAGCTGGGTCAAAATGATGCTGGCGGTTGGCCTGTTCACCCCGCTACTGGGTGCAATGCTAGCCAGCGCCCTGCTGAATATTCCGGCCGCCTCGCTCACTCAGTTCTTCTCCACCTGGGTTGCCTCCGAAGTGGTCGGCATGCTGGCGCTTGGCCCGGTGGCGCTCCTCTGGCAGCGCGACTCGCTGATGAAGCACCGGGTGATGATTGAGACGCTACTCACCCTGCTGGTCACCCTTATATTCAGCTGGCTGGCGCTCCGCTACCTGCCGTGGTCGTTTGCCTTCGTGATTGTTATTCTGTTCTACAGCGCCGTGCGCCTGCCGCGCCTGGCCGCGTTCATCGTTTACCTGGTGACGGTATCGATGATCTCACTGATGCTGGCGCTCAATCTCATTCCGCAGGATTTTGTCAGCACGCCGCTGCTGATCTCCATTCCCTGGCTGCCCTTCCTGCTGGCGCTGGTCCCCAGCCATCTGATGACCCTGGTGATGCACTCGTTTCGCGAAGAGCGCAAGCACATCTCGGAAAGCGAAACCCGCTTTCGCCACGCGATGGAATATTCGGCGATCGGTATGGCGCTGGTGGCACCCGGCGGCCAGTGGCTGCAGGTCAACAAGTCGCTGTGCCGCCTGCTGGGTTACAGCCAGCATCAGCTTGAAGGCATGACCTTCCAGCAGCTGAGTCACCCCGATGACCTGAACGCCGATCTGACGCAGATGAATGCCCTGCTGGCCGGAGATATCGCCACCTATAGCATGGAAAAACGCTACCTGCGTAGCGACGGCAAAACCGTCTGGGCGCTGCTGGCGGTTTCGCTGGTGCGCGACAGCGAGCAGCAGCCGCTCTATTTTATTTCGCAAATCGAAGATATTACCGGGCTGAAGCTGACCGAAAAAATGAATCAGCAGCTGATGGAACGCATCACCCTGGCCAACGAAGCCGCCGGGATTGGCGTATGGGAATGGAACCTGAACACCGGCGAAATGAACTGGGATCGGCGCATGTTCCAGCTCTACCATCTGCCGGAAAGCGTGAAGATCACCCAGCAATACTGGATAAACTGCCTGCTTCCCGCCGATCGAAAAAAAGTTCTCGCCCTGCTGGAAAACGCGGTGAAAAATACGTCCCCGGTGGACGTTGAGTACCGGATTGAAACCCCCGCGGGCATCCGCTATATCCGCTGCCAGGGCAATCTGGTCGCCGACGAGCCGGGCCAGTCTTCACGCATGCTGGGAATTAATCAGGACGTCACCGTATTCCGCCGGCTCACCGATGCCCTGGATCAGGAGAGAGAGCGGATGCATATCACTCTGGATGCCATTGATGAAGCGGTGATCAGTACCGATGAAGAGATGCAGGTGATCTTTATGAATCCGGTGGCGGAGAAAATGACCGGCTGGCCGCAGCACCATGCGGTGGGCAAACCTATCACCGAGATTTTACAGATCACCCGCGGCGGCGATGGGCCGGAGCAGGAGATCGTCCTCAGCTGTGCGCTGCCGAAAAATACCAAACCGGCGGCTTCCCCGGACCAGGACCTGGTGCTACATAATCGCGCCGGGGAACAGTTTGCCATCAACTACAGCCTGTCACCGCTGAGCACGCAGGAAGGCGATAATATTGGCAGCGTGATGGTAATACAGGACGTCAGCGAATCGCGGGAAATATTCAAACGCCTGCGCTACAGCGCTTCCCACGATATGCTGACCCGCCTGCCGAATCGCGCCAGCTTTGAACAGCGGCTGAAAGTATTGCTGATGCCGCAGGAAAACCAGCATCTGCGCCACGTGCTGGCCTTCGTCGATCTTGATCGCTTCAAGGCAGTCAATGACAGCGCCGGTCACGCCGCCGGTGATGCGCTGCTGCGGGAGCTGTCGACGATCATGATGCGCCAGCTGCGCGGCAGCGACTTCCTCGCCCGCCTTGGGGGCGACGAATTCGGCATGCTGCTGCCGGAATGTTCCCTCGAGGATGCCAGCGAAATCGCCAGCCGACTGGTCGCCACCATCAGTCAGTATCGCTTCCAGTGGAAAGGCCAGGAGTTCTTCGTGGGCGCCAGCGCCGGGCTGACCGCCTTCGACAGCAGCAGCAACGCGGTTGAGGTAATGGCACAGGCGGATATTGCCTGCTACCGGGCTAAAAACAGCGGCCGGGGCCGGATTGCTGTTTACGAAGAGAAGCCCCACACCGACCCCCAGCACTGATCCGGGCACCGCCCTCCCCCTTATTGAATAAAACCACGCTTCCCCCTTGCTCTGCCGACACGGCCAGGCTAAAGTCGCCCCCTTTTTTTCCCCACTCAGCGGAGAGAACGATGTTTATCGGTTTCGACTACGGTACGGCGAACTGCTCGGTCGCCATTATGGATAACGGCCAGCCAAGAATGCTGCCTTTAGAGCAGGGTTCACCTTATTTACCCTCAATGCTGTGTGCGCCGACTCGTGAAGCCGTGAGTGAATGGCTGTTTCGTCATCATCAGGTGCCCACGCCGCAGGCGGAAAGCCAGGCGCTGCTGCGCCGCGCCGTGGCGTTCAACCGCGAAGAAGATATTGAAGTGACTCCGGCCAGCGTGAAGTTTGGCCTGGCCTCGCTGGCGCAGTACATGGACGATCCGGAAGAGGTGTGGTTTGTAAAATCCCCGAAATCGTTCCTCGGTGCCAGCGGCCTGAAGCCGCAGCAGGTGGCGCTGTTTGAGGATCTGGTGTGCGCGATGATGCTGCAGATCCGCCAGTCGGCGGAAAGCTCGCTGAACGACAGCGTGACCCAGGCGGTGATTGGCCGCCCGGTCAACTTCCAGGGGCTGGGCGGTGAAGACGCCAACCAGCAGGCGGAAGGAATTCTGGCCCGCGCGGCCAGCCGCGCCGGATTCAGCGATGTGATTTTCCAGTTCGAGCCGGTGGCCGCCGGTCTGGACTTTGAGGCCACGCTGAGCAAGGAAAGTCGGGTGCTGGTCGTGGATATCGGCGGCGGAACCACCGACTGCTCGATGCTGCTGATGGGCCCGCAGTGGCACGATAAATCCGACCGCAGCGACAGCCTGCTGGGCCACAGCGGCTGCCGCGTGGGCGGTAACGATCTGGATATTATGCTGGCCTTCAAGGAGCTGATGCCGCTGCTGGGCCTGGGCGGTGAAACCGTGAAGGGAATGGGGCTGCCTGCCCTGCCGTGGTGGAATGCGGTGGCGATTAACGATGTTCCGGCGCAGAGTGATTTCTATGCCGCGGCCAGCAACAAGCTGCTGCAGGACCTGATCCGCGACGCGCGCGAACCGGAAAAGGTGAAGCGCCTGCTGAAAGTGTGGCGTCAGCGCCTGAGCTATCGTCTGGTGCGCGCGGCGGAAGAGAGCAAAATTGCCCTTTCCGACCGACCGCAGACGCTGGCGGGTCTGGATTTCATCGACGACGGGCTGGCAACGGATATCAGCGTGGCGGCGCTACAGGCGGCAATCAGTCAGCCCCTTGAGCGCATTCAGGAGCAGGTTGCGCTGGCGCTTGAGACCAGCGGTACGAAGCCCGATGTGATTTATCTGACCGGCGGCAGCGCGAAGTCTCCGGTGCTGCGCCAGGCGTTGCAGCGCCAGCTGCCGGATATCCCGCTGACCAGCGGTGATGATTTCGGCTCGGTGACGGCGGGGCTGGCGCGCTGGGCGCAGGTGATGTTCCGCTAGGGTTTAGTCTGTTCAGGCCGGGCGGTAGTGGCCCGGCATATCGCAGAAGAAGCCCGTGGCTCAGGCTTTACGTCGGTTAATAATTGCGCGAGCGCAGCGGCCAATCAGCGGAACGGCAATCATTGCCAGAATTACCGAGACGATCGCCAGGAAGAGCAGCACGGAGGCAATCGGGTTAAGCACGCCGCCAAGGCTGGTGATATGGCTGAACGAGGCAAAACGCTCCGGGGGCATATCGCGCAGAATGGCGCCCGGCAGGATCATAAAGAACACCAGGCTGACCGGCAGGTAGACGATAAAAATCTTTTTCTTGTTCATACGGTTTGCCCTGTGGCGATGGAGAACGTGTACAGGGCGGTGATGATACCTCAAAGCTGCGAGTCCCATCAACGCGTTGCCGTGCGGGCGCTGCGGAACTGGCGTACGGGGTCCAGCCTTTGCTGCTGCTCCAGGGCAGTCCTCGCGCCGCGTTGCGGTGCCTTCGGTTACGCCATTGTGCCGACCGGACCGGCCAGGATTGAACATCCCTGTTCAAACCCGGCCTGACGCCAGCTTCCCTGCTGTCGTCTCCTGGCGCAATGGCTTCACCTCAGCGCTGCGGATGCCCGTACGCAGCAGCAGAGGCTGTCCCCTTTCAGAATTTCATCGCTTTTGGATTTAGACAAAGGCCACGTCTACTAACAACGTGTGATTCCGCATGAACTCAGCTCAATGAGCAAATAATCAAGTCGCATCTGCAACTCCGGAATTTGCAACCAGCCAGCGCTAGCACCCGACTCTGCAAACAACGCTGCACAAATCACCGGTTGTATGTCTGAAACCGTACTGCATACTTTTCTCGCTGATGAATAGGGGTGCGTGGTTCAGCCTCTGCTGCTGCTCCAGGGCGGTCCTCGCGCCGCGTTGCGGTACCCTCGGTTACACCATTGCGCCGACCGGACCGGCCAGGATTGAACATCCCTGTTCAAACCCGGCCTGACGACAACATCCCTGTTGTCGTCTCCTGCGCAATGGCTTCACCTCAGCGCTGCGGATGCCCTTGCGCAGCAGCAGAGGCTGTCCCCTTTGATAATTTCATGGCTTCTAAAGAGCTGCGCCGAACATCGCTAAACTTTCCCAATCCATGATTGCTCCAGGGGGAACGTACAGGCCGTCTCCATATCTTCATGGATAAGCGCCCTTTTTTTCGCTTTATGCGGATCGCGAATACGCAGTACGGGAACCGCCATGCGCCATACCAGGCCAGCAGCAGGTAACCAGTACAGGAGCTTCCTGGCATGTCACCTGTATCCGATTATCACATTGATTTTTATTGCCAGCAGTTCGTTATCCTGGCGTAAGCGCGGATAGCCAAAATCACCCAGCGTATGTCTTACAAGTTAATGTAATAGCAAACAGATATATTCATAAGGCCACTGGCGCCCGCGCCGGGTGAGTAAAGAGACGAAACCTTCAACACCCGTTAATGTAGACCAATTAATCCACCGCCCCATGGATGAGCTGACACCGCAGAGGGATCTACTTTTTCACGCGGCTATTTAACTTTATTATTGCTTTTTGAGAATCAGGAATAGAGTATAGTAAAAAATCATTGAAGGGATACGGTGATGACAGAAATAACCAACCTGAACCTCCTGCAATCCACCCTTGCTATAATTACAGGGTTAATAACTATCTTTGGCGCCATCTATTCAGTCATTAAAAAATTGAGGGCACCTTCAACCGATCATAATGAACTCTTCAAAAAGTCCGGAATACCCGTATGGATATTGCGAATCCTTATGATCAAAATATCACTACAGAGAATTCCTGACATCAAACGGTCGGACATCATTGCTACTACAATTCTTGTCACGATATTTAGCTGCGCACTGATACTTTCTGGTTACCTCCACACTCGTGTAATCCAGGTTCCCGCAGACTGGGCGGCGTTAACGCTTAAAACCACGGGAGAGAATTTCTTTATGAACTTGGATAAGGCAACGGGTGTTTCTTTCATTAAAGATCATCGTTGGGAAATTGATCGTTCATCCTGCCAGCTGATTTCGACCGAGAAGATAGCGCAGATTGCGGCAATATCTGTCGATCTGGCGACGAATATATGTCAGGTATTCTCCGAAGAAAAGGATCAGAAGATACTCGCCGAGTTTATAAAAAAAACACCAAAGGAAAAAAAATTATTAGAGACTATTCTTGGTTTTCTTGAAGTTATTCTCGTCTGGTTAATGCTCAGTATAATCCTCACGCTGGTATTTAAAAAACGATTGATTGGTGCCATCTTACAACAGCAGGAACGGGCTAAACATTACTTGACCTGATACCTTTGTATCACAGTCCAATATTATTTCCGTCAAGGAGCACGGAAGTTTGACAGCATGCGGGTTGCGCCCCCGAGAGGGCAATCCACAGCGCTGAACGCAGAGAGGAAGCCAGGATTTGGACGCATGGACGCGGCCAAAAGTCACAGCCGGGCCAGGACGGCCCGTCTGTGGCGGTCCGACCGGCTGACGAACGAAGTGAAGGGACCGCGACGCGGCGCGAGGACCAGCCCGAACGGGGGCACAACCCGCCAGCGCCAACTCCCGACTCTGCAAACAGCAGAACCCGTGCCAACACAAGACTCTGGAACCAACACAGCAAGCGTCTGGCCGTTATGCCCTCTTTCAGTCACTAAGCCTTCGGCTTACCAGCAAATCAGTAACTGCTCACCTCGGAAAGCAAACGCTTATCCGCCTCGCTCAGCTTCAGCTGGGTCGCCTTCACCAGCTCATCCACCTGCGCCAGCGACGTCGCACTCACGATCGGCGCGGTAATGCTCGGGCGGGCAATCTGCCACGCCAGCGCCACCTGGGTTGGCGTCGCATGATGCGCTTCGGCCACCTGAACCAGCGCATGAACAATCTTCAGCCCGCGATCGTTCAGATACTTCTCCACCACGCCCTGCCCGCGCGCGCTCTTCGCCGCATCCTCCGGCTTGCGGTATTTACCGCTGAGGAAGCCGCTGGCCAGCGAATAATAGTTAATCACGCCCAGACCGTGCTCCTCCACGACCGCTTCCAGACCGCTCTCGTAGCCTTCGCGATCGTACAGGTTATATTCCGGCTGCAGCGTTTCATAACGCGCCAGTCCGGCATCCTGGCTGATTTTTAGCGCCTCGCTCAACCGGTCGGCCGAGTAGTTTGATGCACCGATAGCGCGCACCTTACCTTCTTTAATTAACGCATCAAAGGTAGCCAGCGTATCCTGTAATGGCGTATCTTCGTCGTCGCGGTGCGCCTGATACAGATCGATATAGTCGGTTTGCAGACGCGTAAGGGAAGCCTCTACCGCCTGGCGAATGTATTTTGGTGCCAGACCGGTTTTACCGTCGCCCATACTGATTCCCACCTTGGTGGCCAGAATGATTTTGTCGCGCTTGCCGCTCTGCTTCAGCCAGTTACCGATGATGACTTCCGATTCCCCGCCCTGATTACCGGGAACCCAGCGAGAATAGACATCAGCGGTATCAATGAAATTCAGCCCTTTCTCCACCAGCGCATCCAGCAGGGAAAAAGATGTGGATTGATCGACGGTCCAGCCGAAAACGTTCCCCCCAAAGGTCAGTAGCGGAACCTGAATGCCGGAACGACCAAGCTGGCGATGTTCTGAAGTACTCATTTCAATCTCCTGGTTAATGGGTTGTACGGCGTCAATCTTAGCAGACTAACTATTTGTCGCTTCGACATTTTCTGTCTAATAATTTGCAGAATGTGAACAGAAGACAATGCAGAACTATACAGTTATCCTTATTTCCTTCATTTTTCGTAAGTTATAATTAGCTAATATGAAGAGTGGACGCCTTTTCGTCCCATCTGGACATGTCCCCGCTACCGGAGAGCAAGAGAGTTAATGAAAGCACAGCGCCGTTTCCCCCTTATCCCACTGGTTATTATTGTTGCCGCACTGGCTGGCGGCGGCCTGTACTGGTGGCACAGCCATGCTGACGCTCCGGGAGCTCAACCTGCCGCCGCAGACAAATCGGCACATCCTCGTGGACGTGGCGGTCGCGGACCCGGTGGGCCTGGCGGTATGGGCGCCGAGTTAAGCCCGGTGCAGGCGGCAGAAGCGCAAAGCAAAAGCGTGCCGCAGTATCTCTCCGGCCTGGGCACCGTCACCGCAGCCAATACCGTCACGCTGCGCAGCCGCGTTGACGGTGATTTGATGGCGCTGCACTTTACCGAAGGGCAGCAGGTGAAAGCCGGCCAGCTGCTGGCCGAAATCGATCCCCGCCCGTGGCAGGTCGCTCTGATGCAGGCAGAGGGCCAGCTGGCGAAGGATCAGGCGACGCTGGCTAACGCCCGCCGCGATCTGGCCCGCTATGAGAAACTGGCGAAAACCAGCCTGGTCTCACAGCAGGATCTGGACACCCAGAAAGCGCTGGTCAGCGAAACGCTGGGCACGCTCAAAGCCGATGAGGGCAGCGTCGCCAGCGCTAAGCTCAACCTCACCTACAGCCGGGTTACGTCGCCGATTGACGGCCGCGTGGGCCTGAAACAGGTGGATGTCGGCAACTACATCACCAGCGGCGACACCAATGGGATCGTGGTCATTACCCAGACGCACCCCATCGATCTGGTGTTCAGCCTGCCGGAAAATGACATCAGCGCCATTCTCAGCGCGCAGAAACAGGGTGCCGTCCCGGTGGAAGCCTGGGATCGCAGCAATAAAACCCTGCTGACGCAGGGTGCGCTGCTGAGCATGGATAACCAGATCGACACCACCACCGGCACCGTTAAGCTGAAGGCCCGCTTCAGCAATGAGGACGACCGGCTGTTCCCCAATCAGTTCGTGAACGCCCGCCTGAAGGTCGCCACCCTGCAGGATGCCATCGTGATCCCGGCGGCGGCGCTGCAGATGGGCAACGAAGGCCACTTTGTCTGGGTGGTCAACGCCGACAATAAGGTCAGCAAAAAATCCGTGACGGTCGGCATTCAGGACAGCGAAACGGTGGTGATTAACAGCGGCCTGCAGGCCGGTGAAAAAGTGGTCACCGACGGCATCGATCGCCTGACCGAAGGAGCAAAAGTCGAAATCGTCGCCCCGCAGTCCACGCCGCTGACCTCGGGTAAAAGCGCGCAGCCAGCCAAGGGAGCCAGCGACTGATGCAGGGAATGCCTTCCAACACCGGCGGCGGGCCGTCGCGCCAGTTTATTCTGCGGCCGGTTGCGACCACGCTGTTAATGGTGGCGATCCTGCTGGCCGGGATTATCGGCTATCGCTCGCTGCCGGTCTCGGCACTGCCGGAAGTGGACTACCCGACGATTCAGGTGGTCACGCTGTATCCCGGTGCCAGCCCGGACGTGATGACCTCCGCCGTCACCGCCCCGCTGGAGCGCCAGTTTGGCCAGATGTCCGGCCTGAAGCAGATGTCCTCACAGAGCGCGGGCGGCGCTTCCGTGGTGACGTTACAGTTCCAGCTGACGCTACCGCTGGACGTGGCCGAGCAGGAGGTGCAGGCCGCGATCAATGCCGCCACCAACCTGCTGCCAAATGACCTGCCTAACCCGCCGGTTTACAGCAAGGTTAACCCGGCGGATCCGCCGATCATGACCCTGGCCGTGACCACCACCAGCATGCCGATGACCCAGGTTGAGGACATGGTGGAAACCCGCGTGGCGCAGAAAATTTCACAGGTCTCCGGCGTCGGGCTGGTCACGCTCTCCGGCGGGCAGCGCCCGGCGGTCAGAGTGAAGCTGAACGCGCAGGCGCTGGCCTCGCTGGGCATCACCACCGAAACGGTGCGTACCGCCATCAGCAACGCCAACGTCAATTCGGCGAAGGGTAGCCTTGACGGCCCGGAACGCGCCATCACGCTGTCGGCCAACGACCAGATCAAAACCGCCGAGGGCTATCGCCAGCTGATCGTCACGTACCTTAACGGCGCGCCGGTAAGGCTGGGCGATGTGGCTACCGTTGAGCAGGGTGCGGAAAACAGCTGGCTGGGCGCCTGGGCCAACCGCCAGCAGGCGATTGTGCTGAACGTTCAGCGCCAGCCGGGGGCTAATATCATCGATACCGCGGATAATATCCGCCAGATGCTGCCCGCGCTGACCGCCTCCCTGCCGAAATCAGTCGACGTGAAGCTGCTGACCGACCGCACCAACAACATTCGCGCCTCGGTAAATGACGTACAGTTTGAGCTGCTGCTGGCGATTGCGCTGGTGGTAATGATTATCTATCTGTTCCTGCGCAACGTTCCCGCCACCATTATTCCGGCCGTGGCGGTGCCGCTGTCGCTGGTCGGCACCTTCGCGGTGATGTACTTCTGCGGCTTCTCGATCAACAACCTGACGCTGATGGCGTTAACCATCGCCACCGGCTTCGTGGTGGATGATGCGATTGTGGTGATCGAGAATATCTCGCGCTATATCGAAAAGGGCGAAAAGCCGCTGACCGCCGCGCTGAAGGGGGCCGGTGAGATCGGCTTTACCATTATCTCACTGACCTTCTCACTGATTGCGGTGCTGATCCCGCTGCTGTTTATGGGCGATATCGTCGGCAGGCTGTTCCGCGAATTTGCCGTCACCCTGGCGGTGGCGATCCTGATTTCTGCGATTGTGTCGCTGACCCTGACGCCGATGATGTGCGCGCGTATGCTGAGCGTGGAGTCGCTGCGCAGGCAGAACCGCTTCTCGCGCGCCAGCGAGGCGATGTTTGACAAGGTTATCGCCCGCTACGGCAGCCTGCTGCGCCGGGTGCTGAATCATCCGTGGATCACCCTCGGCGTGGCGCTGAGTACCCTGGCAATCACCGTGCTGCTGTGGCTGGCGATCCCGAAAGGTTTCTTCCCGGTGCAGGACAACGGCATTATCTCCGGCACCGTGCAGGCCTCGCAGTCGGTTTCCTACGCCAGCATGGCGCAGCGCCAGCAGGAAGTGGCGTCGGTGATTATGAAAGATCCGGCGGTGCAGAGCCTGACCTCGTTTGTCGGCGTGGACGGCACCAACTCCGCGCTGAACAGCGGCAGGCTGCAGATCAATCTCAAGCCGCTGGATGAGCGCGACGACCGCATTCCGGTGGTGATTGCCCGCCTGCAGCAGCAGGTTTCGCAGATCCCCGGCATCAGCCTGTGGCTGCAGCCGGTGCAGGACCTCACCATCGATACCCAGGTCAGCCGCACCCAGTATCAGTTCACCCTGCAGGCCGGTTCGCTCGACTCGCTCAGCCTGTGGGTGCCGAAGCTGCTGGCAAAACTGAACACCATGCCGGAGCTGAAGGACGTCAGCAACGACTGGCAGGATCAGGGGCTGGAAGCCTATATCCGCGTCGATCGTGATACCGCCAGCCGGCTGGGCATTTCCATGGCCGACGTGGATAACGCGCTGTATAACGCCTTCGGCCAGCGTCTGATCTCCACCATTTACACCCAGGCAAACCAGTACCGCGTGGTGCTGGAGCACGACACCACCGCCACGCCGGGACTGGCGGCGCTGCAAACCGTGCGGCTGAAAAGCACCGACGGCGGCAGCGTGCCGCTGAGCGCGATTGCCAGCGTTGAACAGCGCCACGGTGCGCTGAGCATTAACCACCTCGACCAGTTCCCGTCGGCAACCTTCTCCTTCAACGTCAGCGACGGCTACTCGCTGGAGCAGGCGGTGAACGCCGTCACCCAGGCCGAAAAGACCATGGAGATGCCCGCGGAGATCATGACCCAGTTCCAGGGAAGCACCCTCGCCTTCCAGGCTGCGCTGTCCAGCACCGTCTGGCTGATCGTCGCCGCCATCGTGGCGATGTATATCGTGCTGGGTATCCTCTACGAGAGCTTTATTCATCCGATTACCATTCTCTCCACGCTGCCCACCGCGGGCGTGGGTGCGCTGCTGGCGCTGATGATCAGCGGCAGCGAACTGGACGTGATCGCCATCATCGGCATCATCCTGCTGATTGGTATCGTGAAGAAAAACGCCATCATGATGATCGACTTTGCGCTGGCCGCCGAGCGCGAGCAGGGTATGTCGCCGTACGATGCGATTTACCAGGCCTGTCTGCTGCGCTTCCGCCCGATCCTGATGACCACGCTGGCCGCCCTGCTCGGCGCGCTGCCGCTGATGCTGAGCACCGGCGTTGGCGCGGAGCTGCGCCGCCCGCTGGGTACGGCGATGGTCGGCGGGCTGATCGTCAGCCAGGTGCTGACCCTGTTCACCACCCCGGTTATCTACCTGCTGTTTGACCGCCTGGCCCACGCCACCCGCCAGCGCTTTGCACGCCGGGAGGCAGAGTGAAATTTTTCGCCTTGTTTATCCATCGCCCGGTCGCCACTATCCTGATGACCGTGGCAATTCTGCTGGCCGGTATTCTCGGCTTCCGGCTGCTGCCGGTGGCCCCGCTGCCGCAGGTGGATTTTCCGGTGATCATGATCAGCGCCTCGCTGCCGGGCGCTTCGCCGGAGACCATGGCCTCGTCGGTGGCGACGCCGCTGGAACGGGCGCTGGGACGGATTGCCGGGGTGACGGAAATGTCCTCCAGCAGCTCGCTCGGCTCCACGCGCATTATTCTGGTATTTGACTACGACCGCGATATTAACGGTGCCGCCCGCGACGTGCAGGGCGCCATTAACGCCGCGCAGAGCCTGCTGCCGAGCGGCATGCCGTCGCGGCCAACCTACCGCAAGGCCAACCCGTCCGACGCGCCGATCCTGATCATGACCCTGACCTCGGATACCTATTCGCAGGGCCAGCTTTACGACTACGCCTCCACCCAGCTGGCGCAAAAGCTGGCGCAGATTGAGGGCGTGGGGGATGTGTCGGTCGGCGGCAGCTCGCTGCCCGCGGTGCGCGTTGAGCTGAACCCGCAGGCGCTGTTTAACCAGGGCCTGTCGCTGGATGCGGTCAGGGAAACCATTGCCAACGCCAACGTGCGCAAGCCGCAGGGCGCGGTGGAAGATAACCAGCACCGCTGGCAGTTAAAAACCAACGACGAGCTGAAAACCGCGGCGGAATATCAGCCGCTGATCGTGCACTACAGCAACGGCGCGGCGGTACGGCTGAGCGACGTCGCCAACGTAACCGATTCGGTTGAGGACGTGCGCAACGCCGGGATGGCGAATGCCAAACCGGCGATCCTGCTGATGATCCGCAAATCGCAGGAAGCCAACATCATCGACACCGTCGACCGCATCCGCGCCGAAGTGCCGGAGCTGCGCAAGATTATTCCGGCGTCCATTGAGCTGAACGTGGCGCAGGACCGTTCCCCGACCATCCGCGCCTCGCTGCATGAGGTGGAGCAGTCGCTGGCGATCTCCGTCGGCCTGGTCATTCTGGTGGTGTTCGCCTTCCTGCGCTCCGGCCGCGCCACGCTGATCCCGGCGGTGGCGGTGCCGGTTTCGCTGGTCGGCACCTTTGCCGCCATGTACCTGTGCGGCTTCAGCCTGAACAACCTGTCGCTGATGGCGCTGACGGTGGCCACCGGCTTTGTGGTCGACGATGCGATTGTGGTGCTGGAGAATATTTCCCGCCATGTGGAAGCCGGAATGAGACCGGTGCAGGCGGCCCTGCAGGGCGTGCGCGAAGTCGGCTTTACCGTGGTGTCGATGAGCATTTCGCTGGTGGCGGTATTCCTGCCGCTGCTGATGCTCGGCGGGCTGATTGGCCGGCTGTTTACCGAGTTTGCCGTCACGCTGTCGGTGGCGATCGGCATCTCACTGCTGATCTCGATCACCCTGACGCCGATGATGTGCGGGCTGCTGCTGAAGCCGCAGCGCAAACATCAGCAGCAGCGCATTCGCGGCTTCGGCAAAGTGCTGCTGGCCGTGCAGCGGGGCTATGGCCGTTCGCTGCGGGTGGTACTTAACCACGCGCGCTGGACGCTGCTGGTGTTCTTCGCCACCATCGGCCTGACCATGTACCTCTACGTCTCCATTCCGAAAACCTTTATGCCGGAACAGGATACCGGGCGGCTGATGGGCTTTATTCAGGCGGACCAGAGCATCTCCTTCCAGTCGATCCGCGACAAGCTGCAGGACTTTATGCGCATCGTGCATGACGACCCGGCGGTGGAAAGCGTGGTCGGCTTTACCGGCGGTTTCCGTACCAACAGCGGCTCGATGTTTATCTCGCTGAAACCACTTGCGGAACGCACGGAGAACGCCCAGCAGGTGATTGCCCGCCTGCGCACCAAGCTGGCGAAGGAGCCGGGCGCTAACCTGTTCCTGATGGCGGTGCAGGATCTGCGCATCGGCGGGCGCGAGTCCAATGCCGGATATCAGTATTCCCTGCTGTCGGACAGCCTGGACGACCTGCGCGAGTGGGAGCCAAAAATCCGCCGCGCCTTTGCCGCCCTGCCGGAACTGGCCGACGTGAACTCCGATCAGGAAGATAAAGGCGCGGAGATGGCGCTGACCTACGACCGCGCGGCGATGTCCAGCCTCGGGATTGACGTTTCCGACGTCAACAACCTGCTGAATAATGCCTTCGGCCAGCGGCAGATTTCCACCATTTACCAGCCGCTGAATCAGTACAAGGTGGTGATGGAGGTCGATCCGCGCTACACCCAGGACATCAGCGCGCTGAACCAGATGTACGTGATCAACAGCGACGGAAAATCGATCCCGCTTTCTTACTTTGCCAGCTGGAAGCCGGCGAACTCGCCGCTGTCGGTGAACCACGAGGGGCTGTCGGCCTCCTCGACCATCTCCTTCAACCTGCCGGAAGGCGTGTCGCTGTCGCAGGCTTCGGCGGCTATCGATCGCAGCGTGACTGCGCTGGGCGTGCCGTCCAGCGTGCGCGGCAGCTTCTCCGGGACGGCGGCGGAGTTTGAGAAATCGCAGAGCAGCCAGCTGTGGCTGATTGTTGCGGCAATCGCCACCGTCTATATCGTGCTGGGCATTCTGTATGAGAGCTACGTGCATCCGCTGACCATTCTCTCCACCCTGCCCTCGGCGGGCGTCGGTGCGCTGCTGGCGCTGGAGCTGTTCGGCGCGCCGTTCAGCCTGATCGCCCTGATAGGCATTATGCTGCTGATCGGCATCGTGAAGAAGAACGCCATTATGATGGTGGATTTTGCCATCGAGGCGCAGCGCAACGGCGGGCTGACCGCGCGGGAAGCGATTGAACAGGCCAGCCTGCTGCGCTTCCGGCCAATTATGATGACCACCCTGGCCGCCCTGCTCGGCGCGCTGCCGCTGGTGCTGACCAGCGGTGACGGCGCGGAGCTGCGCCAGCCGCTGGGGATCACCATCGTCGGCGGCCTGGTGATGAGCCAGCTGCTGACGCTGTACACCACCCCGGTGGTTTATCTGTATATGGATAAACTGCGCCGCAGGCCGCGCCCGGTGCGTGTGTCGGAGGACGCATAATGTGAACGCCTCGCCGCCCTCCTCCGTTCGCTGGCAGCTGTGGATCGTTGCCTTCGGGTTCTTTATGCAGACGCTGGATACCACCATCGTCAACACGGCGCTGCCGTCGATGGCCGCCAGCCTGCATGAAAGCCCGCTGCATATGCATTCGGTGATCGTCTCCTACGTGCTGACGGTAGCGATTATGCTGCCGGTCAGCGGCTGGCTGGCGGACAGGTTTGGCGTGCGTAACGTGTTTTTCAGCGCCATTATCCTGTTCAGCATCGGCTCGCTGTGCTGTGCCCTTTCCGCCACGCTGGATCAGCTGATTATGGCGCGGGTGGTTCAGGGCATCGGCGGGGCGATGATGGTGCCGGTGGGCCGCCTGACGGTAATGAAGCTGGTGCCGCGCGACCAGTATATGGCGGCGATGACCTTCGTCACCATCCCCGGGCAGATTGGTCCGCTGATGGGGCCGACGCTGGGCGGTGTGCTGGTGGAGTACGCCAGCTGGCACTGGATTTTCCTTATTAACATTCCGGTGGGCATCGTCGGTGCCGTCGCCACCCTGCGGCTGCTGCCCAACTTCACCCTGATCGCCCGCCGTTTCGATTTTACCGGCTACCTGCTGCTGGCGGTGGGCATGGCGACGCTGACGCTGGCGCTGGACGGTCAGCGCGGGCTGGGGATTTCTCCTCTGCTGCTGTGCCTGTTTATTCTTGCCGGGGTGTTTGCCATGCTGTTTTATCTGCTGCACGCCCGCCACAACGACCTCGCCCTGTTCAGCCTGAAGCTGTTTGATAACCGCGTGTTCTCCATCGGCCTGCTCGGCAGCCTGACCGCCCGCATCGGCAGCGGTATGCTGCCGTTTATGACGCCGCTTTTCCTGCAGATCGGCATGGGATACAGCCCGCTGCACGCCGGGCTGATGATGATCCCGATGGTGCTGGGCAATATGGGCATGAAGCGCATCGTGGTGCAGATCGTTAACCGCTTTGGCTATCGCCACGTGCTGGTGGGCTCCACCGTCGCGCTGGCGCTGGTGACGCTGCTGTTCCCGGTGGTGGCGCTGCTGGGCTGGAGCCTGCTGCTGCCGCTGGTGCTGTTTTTACAGGGCATGGTGAACGCCATCCGCTTTTCGGCCATGAATACCCTGACGCTGAAAGAGCTGCCGGACGATCTCGCCAGCAGCGGTAACAGCCTGCTGTCGATGGTACAGCAGCTGTCGATGAGCATCGGCGTCACCGTTGCCGGGCTGCTGCTGGGCACCTTCGGCCATCAGGCGGCGGCGGACAGCCCGCTGGTGCATCAGGCGTTTATCTGGACCTACCTTTGTATGGCGCTGGTGATTGCCCTGCCCGCGCTGGTGTTCTGGCGCGTACCGGCGGAAATCGCCCCTAATACGGTACTGGCCCGCAGGAGAAAACAATGATTTTTGCCCGTCTACGCATCGGCATCACCGCCAAGCTGTTCGCCGCTATCCTGTCGACCTGCATGCTGGTGCTGATTACCATGCACTGGGGCGTGCGGCTGAGCTTTGAGCACGGCTTTATCGACTACATTAAGCGCGGTAACGAGCAGCGGATCACCATGCTGAGCGATGCGCTGGCCGATCAGTACGAGCAGCACGGCAGCTGGACCTTTCTGCGCAATAATAACCGGCTGGTGTTCAACATTCTGCGCTCGCTGGATCAGAACCCGGAGTCCAGCAACCAGCTGCCGCCGCACGGCTGGCGCACGCAGTTCTGGATTATCGATCAAAACTTCAGCGTGATGATGGGGCCGCGCGGCCCGGTGCCGCCGGAAGGCACGCGCCGGGCGATCACCACCAGCGACAATAAGGTAGTCGGCTGGGTGGTCGGCTCCCCCTCCGAGCGCCTGACCCGCGTGGCAGACATTAATTTTGACCGGCAGCAAAACCGCACCAGCTGGATGATCGTCGGCCTGACCATGCTGCTGGCCGCGCTGGTGACCTGGCTGATGTCGCGCGGGCTGCTGGCACCGGTTAAACGACTGGTTGAGGGTACGCATCATCTGGCCGCCGGCGATTTCACCAGCCGGGTTGAATCCACCAGCCGCGACGAACTGGGCCGCCTGGCGCAGGACTTCAACCGCCTGGCCAGCACGCTGGAGAAAAACGAACGCATGCGGCGCGCCTTTATGGCCGATATCTCCCACGAGCTGCGCACCCCGCTGGCGATCCTGCGCGGAGAGCTGGAGGCGATTCAGGACGGCGTGCGTAAGCTGACGCCGGAGTCGATTATTTCACTGCAGGGCGAGGTCGCCACCCTGACCAAGCTGGTGGATGATGTCCACCAGCTGTCGCTGTCCGACGAGGGCGCGCTGGCCTACCGCAAGCGCGATACCGATCTGGTGCCGCTGCTGGAAATGGTCGCCGCCAATTTCCGACATCGCTATGAGCAGCAGGGGCTGCAGCTTAACCTGTCGCTGCCGGACACCGCCCCACAGTTCGGCGACCCGGACCGGCTGGGACAGCTGTTAACCAATCTGATGGAGAACAGCCTGCGCTATACCGACGCCGGCGGCGGCCTGAGTATTCATCTTGAAACCGGCCCCGGCGGCAATCGGCTCTGCTTCGAGGACAGCGCACCGGGCGTCAATGACGATCAGCTGCAGCAGATTTTCGATCGTTTCTACCGCGCCGAAGGCTCACGCAACCGCGCCAGCGGCGGCTCCGGGCTGGGGCTGGCTATCTGCCAGAATATCGTGACGGCCCACGACGGTACGATGAACGCCCAGCATTCCGCCGCCGGCGGCCTGAAAATTACGATAAACTTACCCAACAAACCGCACTGATTGATCCGTACTGAGGAAGTGATATGGAGCAGGAAAAACCGGCACCGCTGATTTTAATCGTCGAAGATGAACCCAAGCTCGGCCAGCTGCTGGTGGATTATCTGCAGGCCGCCAACTATCGCACCCACCACCTGATGCGCGGCGACGAGGCGCTGGCGTGGGCGAAGCAGAATCAACCCGATTTAATGCTGCTGGATCTGATGCTGCCGGGGCTGGACGGCCTGTCGGTGTGCCGCGAGCTGCGCCGCTTCTCCGAGCTGCCGGTGATTATGGTCACCGCCAAAACCGAAGAAATTGACCGCCTGCTGGGGCTGGAGATCGGCGCGGACGACTATATCTGCAAGCCGTTCAGCCCGCGTGAAGTGGTGGCCCGGGTGAAAACCATCCTCAAGCGCTGCCTGCGTCCGAAAGAGGCGGCGGTACAAACCTCGCTGCTGTGTATGGATGAGAACCGCTTCCAGGCCAGCTGGGATGATAAACCGCTGGATCTCACCCCGGCCGAGTTCCGCCTGCTGAAAACCCTGGCCCACGAGCCGGGCAAGGTCTTCTCCCGCGAGCAGCTGCTGAACCAGCTGTATGACGACTATCGCGTGGTGACCGATCGCACCATCGACAGCCACATTAAAAATCTGCGCCGCAAGCTGGAATCGCTGGACGCCAGCCAGCCGTTTATCCGTGCGGTGTACGGCATGGGCTATCGCTGGGAAGCCGATATCTGCCGATTGATTTAGATCAACTATTCTCACGCCTCCCTGCCTTACAATCTCGCACCGAAATCTGCCCTCCGCGACGCCACGCCGCAGGGGGCAGCCATCCTGGCAAGATCTGACCTGACATCAGACTGAGAAATTATGTTTAAACCGGAACTCCTCTCCCCGGCCGGCACGCTGAAAAATATGCGTTACGCCTTTGCGTATGGCGCAGACGCCGTTTATGCCGGTCAGCCGCGCTACAGCCTGCGCGTGCGCAACAATGAATTTAACCACCAGAACCTGGCGATCGGCATCAACGAAGCGCACGCCCAGGGCAAGAAGTTCTACGTGGTGGTCAATATCGCCCCGCACAACGCCAAGCTGAAAACCTTTATCCGCGATCTGCAGCCGGTTATCGATATGGGGCCGGACGCGCTGATAATGTCCGACCCCGGCCTGATAATGCTGGTGCGCGAGGCCTTCCCGCAGATGGATATTCATCTGTCGGTGCAGGCCAACGCGGTGAACTGGGCGACGGTGAAATTCTGGCAGCAGATGGGGCTGACGCGGGTGATCCTCTCGCGCGAGCTGTCGCTGGAAGAAATCAGCGAAATTCGCCAGCAGGTGCCGGAAATCGAGCTGGAGATCTTCGTCCACGGCGCGCTGTGCATGGCCTATTCGGGGCGCTGCCTGCTTTCCGGCTACATCAACAAGCGCGATCCGAACCAGGGGACCTGCACCAACGCCTGCCGCTGGGAATACAACGTGGAAGAAGGCAAAGAGGACGCCATCGGCAACATCGTCCATCGCCAGCCGCCGATTGCGGTGCAGAACGTTGAGCCGACGCTGGGCGTGGGCCAGCCCACCGACAAGGTGTTTATGATTGAAGAGGCGATGCGCCCCGGCGAATACATGACCGCCTTTGAGGACGAGCACGGCACCTACATTATGAATTCGAAGGATCTGCGCGCGGTGGCGCACGTGGAGCGGCTGACGCAGATGGGCGTGCATTCCCTGAAGATTGAGGGCCGCACCAAGTCGTTTTACTACTGCGCGCGTACCGCCCAGGTTTATCGCCGCGCCATTGACGATGCCGCCGCCGGTAAGCCGTTCGATCCCGCCCTGCTGGAGACGCTGGAGGGGCTGGCGCATCGCGGTTATACCGAAGGCTTCCTGCGTCGCCATACGCACGACAGCTATCAGAGCTACGACGCGGGCTATTCGGTTTCCGACCGCCAGCAGTTTGTCGGCGAATTCACCGGCGAACGCCGCGGCGCGCTGGCGCAGGTGGACGTGAAGAATAAATTCAGCGTCGGCGACAGCCTGGAGCTGATGACCCCGGCGGGCAATATTAACTTCACGCTGACGCAGATGGAGAACGGCAAGGCGCAGGCGATAGAGGTGGCACCGGGCAACGGTCATCTGGTATGGCTGCCGCTGCCGGAGGAGATGGACCTGCAGTACGCCCTGCTGATGCGTAACCTGGCCGGGACCACCACCCGCAATCCGCACGCGGTGGAACTGGCAAAAGAAGTTTCATAAGGTTATCGATCTTAGAATCCGATCACAGTACCGGGGGAACATCCCGGCTATGATGCGCTGGCTTCTAACGACAAACATTAAACAGCATTCTCTGCACGGCCGGATATCAAGCTGAAGTCCGATCGGAATGAACCACCTCATTGGCCCGGTCGGCTCCCCCGTCCGGGCTTTTTCTTGTCCTTTTTTCCTAAAGTTTTCCCTTCTGCCGTCTTACGGTTCACCGCCTGTAACAGGATATGCTATATCTTGAATCCATCCGCTACCCACTTCAGGAAAATAAAAAAATGGTAAACGATTCAATCACGCTGGCGATTTTAAACGGAAAAAGCGCGGGCAATGAGGATCTGCGCCAGGCGATTGCCACCCTGCGCGAGGAAGGCTTCCGGCTGGAGGTACGCGTGACCTGGGAACACGGCGACGGTGAACGTTACGTGCGCGAGGCCGTGGATCTGAACGCGACCACGGTGATTGCCGCCGGCGGCGACGGCACGATTAATGAAATTGCCACGGCGCTGGCCGGTCTGTCGCCGGAACAGCGGCCGGTGCTGGGGCTGGTCCCGCTGGGTACCGCCAACGATTTTGCCACCAGCGCGGGCATTCCGCTGGAGATGGAAAACGCGCTGCGGCTGGCGATTATCGGCAAGGCGTCGGCCATTGATTTAGCGCGGGTGAACGGCAATCGTTATTTTATCAATATGGCGACCGGCGGGTTTGGTACGCGCATCACGACGGAAACGCCGGAGAAGCTGAAGTCGGCGCTGGGCGGCGTGTCCTATTTCATCCACGGTTTGATGCGGATGGATACGCTGAAGGCCGACAGCTGTCATCTTCGCGGGCCGGATTTTGACTGGCAGGGGGATGCGCTGGTGATTGGGATTGGCAACGGGCGTCAGGCGGGCGGCGGTCAGCGTCTTTGCCCCCATGCGTTGATTAACGACGGTAAGCTGGAGCTGACGATTGCCACGTCGCAGGAGCTGTTGCCGACGCTGCTGCATACGTTGACCAGTGATGATGAGAATCCGAATCTGATTACGGCGTCTTTGCCGTGGCTGACGATTGATGCGCCGAATGAGATGACGTTTAATCTGGACGGTGAGCCGTTGACGGGGACGGAGTTCAGGATTGAGGTGATGCCGGACGCGCTGGAGTGTCGGTTGCCGCCGTCGTGTGAGCTGCTGGCATAGTTTTGAGTGTGGTTTCTACAGGGGACACCGTTTTAGGGCGTTGATTGCAGGCTGTGTTGTGTTGTTTGCAGGCTGTGTTGTGTTGTTTGCAGAGTTGGAAGTTAGCGCTGGCTGGCAGTGCCCCCGTTCGGGCGGTCCTCGCGCCGCGTTGCGGTTCCTTCACTTCTTTCGTCAGCCTGTCGGACCGTCACAGACGGGCCGTCCTGGCCCGGCTGTGACTTTCACCCGCGTCCATGCGGGTGAATCCTGGCCTCCTATCTCCGTTCAGCGCTGCGGATTGCCCGCTCTGGAGCACAGCCAGCCTGCTTTCTGACTTTCGCGTTGCCTGAAAAACCTAAAGCGAAGACATTGGTAAGGGGGACAGCCTCTGCTGCTGCGCAAGGGCATCCGCAGCGCTGAGGTGGAGCCATTGAGCCAGGAGACGACAGCAGGGATGCTGGCGTCAGGCCGGGCTTGAACAGGGACGTTCAATCCTGGCCGGTCCAATCGGCACAATGGCGTAACCGAGGGCACCGTGCCATGCACGGCGTGAGGACCGCCTGGAGCAGCAGCAGAGGCTGAACCCCAGATACCGATTCAACAGCGAGAAAAATTTACACACTGGGGATTTGTGCTGTGTTGCTTGCGGAGTTGTAAGTTAGCGCTGGCTTGCAGTGCCCCCGTTCGGGCGGTCCTCGCGCCGCGTTGCGGTTCCTTCACTTCTTTCGTCAGCCTGTCGGACCCTCACAGACGGGCCGTCCTGGCCCGGCTGTGACTTTCACCCGCGTCCATGCGGATGAATCCTGGCCTCCTCTCTCCGTTCAGCGCTGCGGATTGCCCGCTCTGGGGCACAGCCAGCCTGCTTTCTGACTTTCGCGTTGCCTGAAAAACCTAAAGCGAAGACATTGGTAAGGGGGACAGCCTCTGCTGCTGCGCAAGGGCATCCGCAGCGCTGAGGTGGAGCCATTGAGCCAGGAGACGACAGCAGGGATGCTGGCGTCAGGCCGGGCTTGAACAGGGACGTTCAATCCTGGCCGGTCCGATCGGCACAATGGCGGAACCGAAGGCACCGCCACGCGGCGCGAGGACCGCCCTGAAGCTGCAGCAGAGACTGCACCCCAGCCCCGAACTTCGCAGCACCACCTTTCTCCAAACTAAAAACGTTGAAAATGTGACAAGGGGGCTGCCTCTGCTGCTGCGCAAGGGCATCCGCAGCGCTGAGGTGGAGCCATTGAGCCAGGAGACGACAGCAGGGATGCTGGCGTCAGGCCGGGTTTGAACAGGGATGTTCAATCCTGGCCGGTCCGACCGGAACAATGGCGTAACCGAGGGCACCGTGCCACGCACGGCGCGAGGACCGCCCTGAAGCAGCAGCAGAGGCTGAACCCTGCCCACACATCTCCCAGCACCTTATTATTTAACGCATCCCGATTATCGGACTCTCAGGATATCCATACTTTGAGTTGATTTATGCAGCATCATTCTTGGTAGGCCGACCAGCCTGTTATTCAAATCCAAAAGCGATGGAATAATTAAAGGGGGCAGCCTCTGCTGCTGCGCAAGAGCATCCGCAGCGCTGAGGTGGAAGCTGATGGCCAGGAGATGCCAGCAGGGAAGCTGGCATCAGGCGGAGTCGGTACAAGGATGTACCGTCTCCGCCGGTCCGGACGGCCAGCAGCTGTAACCGAGGGCACCGTGCCATGCACGGCGCGAGGACCGCCCTGGAGCAGCAGCAGAGGCTGAACCCCAAACGCCTGTTCCACAGCGGCATTTTATTACATATCCGAGGGCACCGGGCAACGCACAGCGTGAGGACCGCCCTGAAGCAGCAGCAGAGGCTGCCCCCCACCCACCATTTCTCAACCTCCCCCCAATCTGTGATCCCCCTCGTAAATCCACCCAATTCAACTTGTATGGTAGTACGTCATTAGCGTAATTTTGCGCCATAGTCAGTCAACAAGGCGAATTGAAATGAAGATTGTTAAAGCGGAAGTGTTTGTCACCTGCCCCGGCAGAAACTTTGTCACCCTCAAAATCACCACCGATCAGGGACTGACCGGCATCGGTGACGCCACGCTCAACGGCCGCGAACTGCCCGTCGCGTCCTATCTGAAAGATCACGTCTGCCCGCAGCTGATCGGCCGCGATGCACACCAGATCGAGGATATCTGGCAGTTCTTCTATAAAGGTGCCTACTGGCGTCGCGGGCCGGTCACCATGTCCGCCATCTCTGCCGTTGACCAGGCGCTGTGGGATATCAAAGGCAAAGCCGCCAACATGCCGCTCTATCAGCTGCTCGGCGGCGCATCGCGTACCGGAGTGATGGTCTATTGCCATACCACCGGCCACAGCATCGATGAAGTGATGGACGACTACGCCAAACATAAAGAGCTGGGCTTCAAGGCGATTCGCGCCCAGTGCGGCGTGCCGGGAATGAAAACCACCTACGGTATGGCCAAAGGCAAAGGCGAAGCCTATGAACCGGCGACCAAAGGCGCGTATCCGGAAGAACAGCTGTGGTCGACCGAAAAATACCTCGACTTCACGCCAAAACTGTTCGACGCCATCCGCAACAAATTCGGCTTTGATGAACACCTGCTGCACGACATGCACCACCGCCTGACGCCGATCGAAGCCGCGCGCTTCGGCAAAAGCGTGGAGGACTATCGCCTGTTCTGGATGGAAGACCCGACCCCGGCCGAAAACCAGGAAAGCTTCCGCCTGATCCGCCAGCACACGGTCACCCCGATTGCCGTGGGCGAAGTGTTTAACAGCATCTGGGACTGCAAACAGCTGATCGAAGAACAGCTGATCGACTACATCCGCACCACCATCACCCACGCGGGCGGCATTACCGGCATGCGCCGCATCGCCGACTTCGCCTCGCTGTATCAGGTGCGTACCGGATCCCACGGCCCGAGCGACCTGTCACCGATCTGCATGGCCGCCGCGCTGCACTTCGACCTGTGGGTGCCGAACTTCGGCGTGCAGGAGTACATGGGCTATTCAGAACAGATGCTGGAGGTGTTCCCGCACAGCTGGACGTTTGATAACGGCTATATGCATCCTGGCGACAAACCGGGCCTCGGCATTGAGTTTGATGAAAAGCTGGCGGCGAAATATCCCTATGAACCGGCGTATCTGCCCGTTGCCCGTCTGGAAGACGGCACGCTGTGGAACTGGTAAGGAGAACGAAATGAAAAGCGTCGTCATTGAACGCCCCGGCGAACTGCAGATTAAGGAGCGACCGCTGCCGCTGCCGGACGCGGGCGAAGTGCGGGTGAAGGTGCAGTACGCCAGCATCTGCGGGTCCGATGTGCATATCTGGCACGGGCATAATCCCTTTGCCCGCTATCCGCGCACCATCGGCCACGAGTTTTTTGGCCTGATTGATGCGGTGGGTGACGGCGTGGACGGTGCACGCCTCGGCGAGCGTGTGGCGGTCGATCCGGTGGTCAGCTGCGGCCACTGCTATCCCTGCTCCATCGGTCGCCCCAACGTTTGCAAAGAGCTGCAGGTGATCGGCGTGCATCGCGACGGCGGCTTCAGCGAATACGCGCTGGCACCGGCCGCGAACGCCTGGCGGCTGCCGGAGAGCATTCCCGATACGCTGGCCAGCCTGGTCGAGCCGTTTACCATCGCGGCCAACATCACCGCCTTTTTACAGCCGCAGCCCAACGACGTGGCGCTGATCTACGGTGCCGGGCCGATGGGCCTGACCGCGATCCAGGTGCTGAAAGGCGTCTATGGCGTGAAAACGGTGATCGTCGCCGACCGGATAACCGAACGCCTGACGCTGGCGCTGAATAACGGTGCGGATCGCGCCCTGAACAACAGCGAAATCTCGCTGGCAGAGCAGCTCGGCGACGTGCAGCCGACGCTGATTATCGATGCCGCCTGCCACCCGACGATCCTGGCCGAAGCCGCCGCGCTGGCCTCGCCCGCCGGGCGCATCGGCCTGCTCGGTTTCTCCGGCGAACCCTGCTCCGTGACCCAGCAAAGCCTGACCAGCAAAGAGCTGTCGCTGTTTACCTCCCGACTGAACAGCAACCGCTTCCCGCAGGTCATTAGCTGGATTCAACAGGGACTGATCGAACCGGAAAAACTGGTCACCCATACCCTGCCGCTCAGCCAGATTGAACAGGCGATGACCCTGTTTGAGAAGGATCCGCGCAGCTGCTGCAAAGTGATTTTAAAAGTCAGCTAACAAAACACCGGGGGGATTGACCCAGCCCTCCGGCCACAATACCTCTACCTGCATCCCCCAACCGCCAGCAGGGCGGAAAGAGGGGAAGGAGTCATGATGATTAAAAACCTGCGCTGGACCATCGTACTGCTGCTGTTCCTGGTTTATATGATCAACTACCTCGATCGTGTGGCGCTGTCGCTGACCGTGCCGATGATTGAGAAAGACCTGATGCTCAATGCGGAAGAGTTCGGCCTGATTTTTGGCAGTTTCTTCTTCGGCTATGCGATTTTCAACTTCGTTGGCGGCCTGGCAACGGACCGCTTCGGCCCGACCATCACCCTTGGCGTGGCGGTCGGCATGTGGTCGCTGTTCTGCGGCTTTACCGCCCTGGCCACCGGCTTCTGGTCCATGCTGATCCTGCGTGTGCTGTTCGGCATGGCGGAAGGCCCGATCTGCGCCTCGGCCAATAAGGCGATTAACGGCTGGTTCCCGAAAAAACAGGCGGCCACCGCGATGGGGCTGCTCAGCGCCGGTTCTCCGCTCGGTGGCGCGATAGCCGGTCCGATTATCGGCTATCTGTCGCTGGCCTTCGGCTGGCGCCCGGCGTTCGCCATTATTTGCTCGATCGGCATTATCTGGATGGTGGTGTGGTTCTTTATCGCCGCCGATAACCCGCTGAAGAGCAAGCTGATCAGCGAGCGCGAGCGCGCCCTGATTGCTCAGCTGAAAGACGAACAGCTGAGCGCCGAAGAGGAGCTTTCGCAGTCGCAGCACGGCCTGGGCCACTATCTGCGCCAGCCGATTATTCTGGTCACCGCCTTCGCCTTCTTCTGCTACAACTATATTCTGTTCTTCTTCCTCAGCTGGTTCCCGGCCTATCTGGTGCAGTCGCACGGGCTGGATATCAAGGCGATGAGCATCACCACCATGATCCCATGGATTGTTGGCTTCTTCGGCCTGGCGCTGGGCGGGATTATCTCCGACAAGATCTTCCGCATGACCGGCAAACTGCTGCTGTCGCGAAAAATCGTGCTGGTGGTGTGCCTGTTCGCCGCCGCAATCTGCGTGGCCTGCGCCGGGACGGTGAAAGACGTGGTGCCTGCGGTTGGGCTGATGTCGGTGTCTATCTTCTTCCTGTATATCACCGGGGCGATCTACTGGGCGATTATTCAGGACGTGGTGCACAAAAGCCGCGTCGGCAGCATCAGCGGCTTTATCCACCTGATCGGCAGCATCTCCGGGATTATCGGACCGATTGCCACCGGCTATATCGTGCAGCACACCGGTAAGTTCGACAGCGCCTTTATCCTGGCCGGGGGTATTGCCGCGCTGGGTGCCCTGCTGGTGCTGGTGGTGGTTCGCCCGCCGAAAAAATACAGTAAGACTGTTTCAGTTTAAAGCGTCGTGCGGGGCACTCCCCCGCACCGTCAATTAAGGATAATTTATGTTGTCTGTGGAGAATCTCCCTGCCGGCGTGCAGAAACCCGCGTATGACCGCCAGGCATTACAAACGCGTATGGTGCATATCGGCTTCGGCGCCTTCCACCGCGCTCACCAGGCCGTCTGCAGCGACAGGCTGGCCGCCGAACAGGGCAGCGACTGGGGCTACTGCGAAATCAACCTGAACAACGGCGATGCCATCCACGCCCTGCGCCAGCAGCAGCTGTGCTACAGCGTGGCGGAAATGGCCGATGACCGGCTGGATCTGCGCATTATTGGCGTGGTGACTCAGGCACTGCACGGCCAGTCGGACGGCGTTGAGGCAGTGATTAACGCGCTGTGCCAGCCAGACGTGGCGATTGTGTCGATGACGGTGACCGAAAAAGGCTACTGCCACCATCCTGCCAGCGGCGAACTGAATCTGCAGCACCCGGCGATTGTGCACGATCTGGCCCACCCCGATGCGCCCCTGTCGCTGCCGGGGATTATTCTGGCCGCTATCCGCCGCCGCCGTGAGCAGGGACTGCCCCCCTTCAGCGTGATGTCCTGCGACAACATGCCGGAAAACGGCCACGTCACCCGCCGGGTGATTACCCAACTGGCGCGCCAGCAGGCGCCGGAGCTGGCTGAGTGGATCGCCGACAACCTCACCTTCCCTTCCACCATGGTGGACCGCATTGTCCCGGCGATGACCGAAGAGACGCATCAGGCCCTGCGCGAACAGCTGGGCTGCGACGATCCGGCGGGCGTGGTGTGCGAGCCGTTTTTCCAGTGGGTGATTGAGGATAACTTCGTGAACGGCCGACCGCGCTGGGAGCTGGCGGGGGCCGAACTGGTGAAGGACGTGCTGCCGTTCGAAGAGATGAAGCTGCGTATGCTCAACGGCAGCCACTCGTTCCTCGCCTATCTCGGCAATCTGGCGGGCTACGAGCATATCAGCGACTGCATGGACGACGAGCGGTTCCTGCTGGCTGCGCGCCGCCTGATGCTGTCGGAGCAGGCGGTGACCCTGCGCACCAGCGGGGTGGATCTGGAAGCCTATGCCGATTCGCTGATTGCCCGCTATTGCAACCGCGCCATAAAGCACCGCACGGCGCAAATCGCCAATGACGGCACGCAAAAGCTGCCGCAGCGCTGGCTGGACAGCATTCGCTGGCACCTGCAGCACGGCAGCGATTTCGATCTGCTGGCGCTGGGCGTGGCGGGCTGGATGCGCTACGTCGGCGGCGTCAACGAGCGAGGAGAAGCGATTACCCTCAACGATCCGCTGCGGGCAGAGCTGGCGCAGCGGGTGGCTGAGAGCCGGGAAGGCAGCGAGCGCGTCACCGCGCTGCTGGGGCTGAGCAGCGTATTTGGCCATGACCTGCCTGCCAGCAGCGCATTTGTCGCCAGGGTTAATCACTTTTACCGCCTGCTGCTGGATCAGGGGGCGAAAAAGACCGTTCATCAGTGGGTCGGCCAGGCCGACTGACCGCGTTTGCATCACCCGCATGCCGGGGCCGATAAAGCCCTGGCGCTTCACCATCTTGCTGATTAGACTGAACGCTTTGCAACCATGCGCAGACGGGTGAGATCACCTGCCGCTAAAGGGACGTTGCCGAATGTCGACTGTATATACCATTACCGCCAGCGAACCGGTAAATCAGCAGATTTACCGCTTTCTGCGCCATGAAATTGTCACCTGCGCTATTCCTCCCGGCTGCCTGTTGTCCGAAAAGGACGTATCCACCCGCTTTAACGTTTCCCGCCAGCCGGTGCGGGAAGCCTTTATCAAACTGGCCGAGGCCGGGCTGGTTCAGGTTCTTCCGCAGCGCGGCACCTTCGTGCGCAAGATATCGGCGCAGCGGGTAGCCGACGGGCGCTTCATCCGCGAGGCCGTGGAAGTGGCCGTGGTGCGCAGAGCCGCGTTGGAAGCGAGTGCAACGGGGCTGGCCGCACTGGAGCATAACCTCCAGTTGCAGAAGCTGGCCGCGGATCGCCACGACAGCCAGGCCTTTCTGGTGCTGGATGATGAGTTTCACCGCCTGATTGCCGAGAGCATCGACTGCGGGCTGGCGTGGGAAACCGTAGAAAATATCAAAGCCACTATGGACCGGGTTCGTTTTCTGACCCTGAGCAAGGTCTCCCCGCCCGAAAGTTTGATCGAGCAGCACTGGAAAATCTATCAGGCACTGGTGGCGAAAGACGCTAATGCTGCGGAAATCGCCATGCGCGCCCATCTGCAGGAGATGATCTTCTCAATAACTCCGATAGCAGAACAGAATAGCGAGTGGTTTGAAGCTGTATAAAACGGCAGTTCGGGGCCGGAAATACGCCCCGACCCTCTTTTTTCGCTATTAATGAGGCGTACAGACAAGAATTGACGGTCTGAGACATTTGAGACTGTACACTGAGCCTTTATAGTAGATCTACATCACAAGATTGGCGTAATTAGCGAAACCTGATATTTCATTATTATCAGCACCCGCTGATTTTCTTCTGGCGTCATCACTATTCGTTATTGATACTTCGTGTTTAATTAAAATAACAGCAATTAATGCAGTTAACCCACTTAAATAAGGCTGTACTTTATGAGTTATATCATATTAAACAAATGTGATTATTTCAGCCATGGATTAAAAAGCGTTATCAATGAAGCAGGCGGTAAAAAAAAGGATATTCATCTGCTGGATAATCTCCCCAACTGCGCACGACTTTTACAGCAGGGTTCCACCCAAATCGCCTTTATCTGCGAGTCCGTTTACAATACGGAAAACGACAGGGAAGAGATAAAAAAACTGATTGCAATGAATCCGGAAACCCTGTTTATTATCTTCATGCGGGTGGTTCATTCATCGTTCGAAGATTATATTTACATCAAGCCGAACGTGGTGATCATGGCGCAGAATGTGTCGATCGGTACGGTGAAAAATCTGGTCACAACCAACAGGTTAAAGCAGGCTACGCAGCCCACGGGGCTTTATCCGGCTGATGAAACGCCGCTGTCGTTCAGCAAGCGCGAGTCGGAAATACTCAGTTTATGGATGAAAGAAAGGAGTTCGGTCGAGATATCTGAGCATATTAATATCAAGCTTAAGACCGTTCTTTCGCATAAAAATAACCTCAAGAAGAAAAGTAAATCAAAGCGGACGAAAGTGCTGTTCCAGATTATCAATCTGGCCAAAAGCCTGACCCACGTACCGCATTTGAGCTAGTCTTTTGTTGGCAGGAGTATTGCGCCAACGCCAGGGTGTTTTATATAGCAAGAGGCAGGATATGACAGGCGGATATTTTATATCCGCCTGTCATAGTATTACGCTATGGTCACTTTCTTACTCAGATAAACGTCCTGTACCGAATTAATAAGCGCCACGCCGTCTTTCATTGATTTCTTGAAGGCTTTACGGCCAAGGATCAGCCCCATTCCTCCGGCGCGCTTATTAATCACGGCGGTACGAACGGATTCCGCGATATCGGTATCCCCCGCCGCGGCACCGCCGGAGTTAATCATTCCGGCCCGACCCATATAGCAGTTAGCCAGCTGGTAGCGCACCAGATCGATCGGGTTATCGGTCGTCAGTTTGGTGTAAACCCGCTCGTCGGTATGGCCAAAGTTCACCGCCTTGTAGCCGCCGTTATTCTCCGCCATTTTCTGCTTAACGATATCGGCACCGATGGTCGCCGCCAGATGGTTCGCCTGGCCGGTGAGATCCGCGCTGGCGTGATAGTCCACGCCGTCTTTTTTGAAGTCGTTGTTGCGCAGGTAGGCCCACAGTACGGTCACCAGCCCCAGTTCGTGCGCGCGTTCAAACGCCACCGAGATCTCCTCAATCTGCCGGCGCGACTGTTCGGAACCGAAATAGATGGTCGCGCCCACGGCCACGGCGCCGAGGTTAAAGGCCTGCTCTACGCTGGCATACAGGGTTTGATCGTACTGGGTGGGGTAACTGAGGGTTTCGTTATGGTTGAGCTTAACCATAAACGGAATGCGGTGTGCGTAGCGGCGGGATACGGAGGCCAGCACGCCGTAGGTGGAGGCAACGCAGTTGCAGCCCGCTTCGATCGCCAGCTCGACGATGTTTTTCGGGTCGAAGTACAGCGGGTTGGCGGCAAACGAAGCGCCGGCCGAGTGCTCAACGCCCTGGTCAACCGGCAGGATAGAGAGGTAACCCGTCCCGGCTAAACGACCGGTGTTATACAGGGTTTGCATATTGCGTAGGACCGCCGGGGGACGGTTATTATCTACCATCACCCGGTCAACATAGTCCGATCCCGGAAGATAGAGGCTGTCTGCTGGAATAGTCATGCAGCGATGTTGCAAAAGAGAATCTGCTTCTTTGCCCAATAACTGTACGATGTCCGTCATGATAACTCCTGTCAAAGGTTGGGAGGGCCACGACCTGTACAACGGTCAGGTGGCCCGCTGTTCAGAAATGCGACTTATTTCTGACCTCAACAGGGTGGACCTAATCCTTTAACCAGGCAAATTGCTGACTGGATTTTTCAGACGATTACGCACGAAAGAGCCTTTACCCTTAACGTCCTTACCACCATTTGTGGAAGTGATGCACCGGACCAATTCCCTGCCCCACCTCCAGCGAATCCGCCTGCTCCAGCGCACCCTGCAGCCAGGTTTTCGCCGCCTGCACGGTTGCCACCCAGTTATCGTGGCGAGGACGCAGCGCAGCCAGTGCCGCAGAGAGCGTGCAGCCCGTGCCGTGGGTATGACGGGTATTCACGCGCGGCGCGGTGAATCGCTGCTCCAGCTCGCGGGTGAACAGCCAGTCCGGGCTTTCTGTATCGCTGAGGTGGCCACCCTTCATCAGCACCGCCTGGCATCCCATGGCCAGCAGTTCCCTGCCCTGCTCGCGCATTTCCTGCTCGTTGCGGGCCATCGCACAGTCCAGCAGCGCGGCGGCCTCCGGCAGATTCGGGGTGATAATGGAGACCTGCGGCAGCAGACGCTCGCGCAGCGTGGCAACCGCCCGTTCGGAGAGCAGCGGATCCCCACTTTTCGCCAGCATCACCGTATCAAGCACGACCCACGGCGCGGTGGCAGCCCTGAGACGATCGGCCACCACCTCCACCACGTCGGACTCTGCCAGCATGCCGATCTTGATGGCATCGATACGGACATCCGAAAGTACCGAGTCCAGCTGCGCACCGACGAAATCCGGCTCGATGCGGTATACCGACTGCACGCCCTGGGTATTCTGCGCAACCAGCGCCGTAATCACGCTGGTGCCGTAAGCCCCCAGCGCCGAGAACGCTTTCAGATCCGCCTGGATACCCGCTCCGCCGCTGGGATCGGTACCGGCGATGGTCAGTGCATTAATTCGTTTCATGCCAGTTCCTCCGGCGTCAGTAGATAAAGCGCATCCAGGAAGGCGGGAATAAAACTCCCCGGTCCTGCTGCGATCGCGGCGGCACGCTCGCCGGCCAGCGATACCACGCGGCAGGCGCTGGCAACGTGCATTAAACGGTCGCCGGGCAGCGAGGCAAAGCCAGCCACCACCGCCGACAGCGCACAGCCGGTACCGACCACGCGAGTCATCAAAGGTGAACCGCCGCTGACGCTGAGGATGCGCTGACCGTCGGTAACGAAGTCCACTTCTCCGGTCACCGCGACCACCGCCCCGCTCTGCAAAGCAAGTTTTTGTGCAGCCTGAATCGCGGCATCGGACTGATGCTGCGAGTCCACACCGCGACCGGATACCGCTTCCTGCGCCAGCGCCATGATCTCTGAGGCGTTGCCGCGAATGGCGGCAGGCTTGTGGCTCAGCAGCTGATGGCAGAACCCGGTGCGGAACGCTAACGCACCGACCGCCACCGGGTCCAGCGACCAGCTGCGCCCGGCAGCATTGGCCGACTCGACCGCCGCCAGCATGGCTTCACTACGCGAGCGGGTTAGCGTACCGACGTTGACCAGCAGCGCGCTGGCTACCGCACTGAACTGTGCGGCCTCTTCGGCATCGATCACCATTGCCGGGGAAGCCCCCAGCGCCAGCAGCACGTTGGCCGTAAAGGTCTGCACCACATCATTGGTCATACAGTGAATAAGGGGGGATTGCTGGCGGAACAGCGCCAGAGAGTGCGCCACATCGTGGTGGCTGAGGGGAATGGGTTGGATCATCGTTACTCCCAACCGGCGATCAAGAAGGCGATGCCGGTCGGGCATCTGACTTCCCTCCGCTGGCATTATCCAGTTCAGGTTATGCGGGTTTTTCTCAGCCGGATCCTGGTAAAACAGGACGGGCACCCCGAGTCATTGATAAATTTTGAGATTACATTCGGTTAAAAACTGAAGACAGGATAAAGGCGAGACCGAGTTTTGTAAACAATCAAATTCAAAACTCAACGTGATGAAAATAAATAACTTAAATATATACAATCTCAACATCGGTGATATAGCACGGTTCAATCCCGGGTATGAACTACAACGAAACGGAATGGTATTTGAAAATAATTTAGGATCCAATAACCATCCTAGTGTGGACAGTCACTCTCTGGATCATCAAACACACGTAGACCAAAAAAAAGTGGTTAATAAAGAGAGCAATATCCCCTCAACGTCACTAAATTGAGATTGATACGTGGCTACGACCTTTCTGGCGACAGCTACAAAATATCCATATAAGAAATAGTTAGAAAAACTTGCATCAGCGAAATACAGAAAAAATAAACTGTATTTACCTATTTTTCAATCCATCTAAAAATACATATAAATGTAGAAACAATGGTATATTGGAGAGAATAGTCAGACTGTGAGATTGAGTAGCTTCTGACTTTCCCCTACTACAGATAATAGTTTGAAGAATAGAAAATCAAAAATAAAAATGGATATAAACCGTAAACGTCCTAAATGCGTCCCTATTGCATAGAAGAATAAAACAACATAACTCTTAGAATGAGTCAGCAGTTTAGGGACATTCAACCATACATGGTTATTCTTAACGCCAAGCATATAAAAAAACATTGTTGGTATAGCTATGATTATGAATAGCAGTATGACACCTTTAAATTTACTCAACATGAATTTGTTAAGTATACATTTAATTTAGAGGCGTTGAAATTGGAAGCTGAAATCATGAAAAAATAGCGTTCCACTCTAGCGAAAAAACATTTTAATACGTGACCAATAACTAAGTTGTCAGATGAAAATGGATTGTAATCAATAGAAACGATGAAAAAACGTCGGCATTCCTTTCAAAAAAGGAATATGCGGTATTTTTCTTGTGCGAGAGAAAGTTGCTACTTCTGAAGAACTTATAAATAGTCAGCTTATCTTTCAACAGGGTGTTGATCACGCAGCCAGCAATACTACAATAAACTTGCACATCAGAGTATTATACCCCTCCCCAATTAAATTATTGTCATTCCAAGTAATCGCCTGGGAAAACCAAGGCGATCACATTAGAGACAATAAACGAATTTATCAGTGACTAAGCTTTGAATTTTCTAAATCCAAAATTCAGAACACGATAAACAAAGAAATTTAGAGATGCAATTTTAGTGAGAAAATTTCCATTTCTTGACAAAATTAAATTATATTCACTAAGAGTAGTATCACTAAATATCACTTGACTGTTCCTTTTTATCAAAATGATATTAAGGATATTGCTAATAATTCTGCCTCGCAAATTTCTTTTGGTCACTTCATTTTCATTAGCCGAAAGTAGAGATTCTAAAGATTCAATACTTTTCAAATAACCAATAACATTTTTCTCAGAACGTGCAGATTGCATGATTGAACCAGCACGCACCCTTCGCAGGAAAAAAACTTGATCGGTTACAACAATTTTACCTGCAACGAAAAATAGCCGCGGCGTAAACTCTTCATCTTCATGAATAATTGGCTTGAATTTCAATCCGTGTTTCACTTGCAATTGTCTTTTATAGATGTAAAGCCATGCATTAGGATAAAAAGCTTCTTTAACAGAAAGTTCATTAAAAGCGTCTTCACCACTTTCGTAGACAGTTTCAGCCCCTCTACGATAATGAGGGAGCCATGCACTATCTGCATGGTTGTTGTCGACAATATCATCAGGAAACGATTCAGCTGAAAACGCAAATATGTCAATATCTGAATTTAGTCTTAACGCTTTATAAAAATTCTCAATCAAATTATTTTCAATCAAATCATCCGAATCGAAGTAATAGATGTAATCGCCAGTTGCGGCATTTGTGCCGACATTTCTCGCTTCACCTAACCCCTGGTTTTCAGTACGTATGATTTTAACAAATTCTAAATCAGAATAGTGATTTTTTACAAGCTCACCTGAACCATCTGTTGAACCATCATCAACAATGATGACCTCGTAGGGTTTAATGGTTTGGTTAATAACTGAATCAACTGCTTTTATTACATATTTACTGACATTATAAACAGGAATTACTACTGATAACATTGGCAATGATTCATTGTCGGTCATAATTTAATTAACTCACAATCCGGAACAAATTGAGTCCAAGCATCATAGTACGTTGAGTTCTTCCCATATGAATTGTCTAACAGCTTGGTTTTAACACCTAACAGGCAGCATAAAATATGTCCATGCATACGAGAAGTAACAACAACATCATAGGACATGAAATACTCATTTACACGCTCAACCAGTTTATCGGTATAACTTCCCCATAAAGCTGTTACTGGTAGCACGCCACTTGACAAGAGTCTGTTGACTTTCTCTAAATTGAGAAGAATGCGTACGTAATTTCTATCTTTATTCGTGCAGATGTCTTTCCAATCTTCATACTTAGAGGCATCAGGTTTGCCTTCAAGTGCGCTTAAATTTGTTTCTTCTATATCTTTCCTGATCATCCATAATGTATTACCTTTGATATTTTCCTTTTTCTGCTTAGGGAAAACGTTCCACAAGGAATGGGCCATATCAGGACATAAGATAACATTTTCACAAAAGTGTTCTTTCAAAATTTCTTGACTGCGCGTATCACGACAGAAAATAGTCAGGTTTTTATGCTGACGGATAATTTCCGCAGATTTTTTTAACTCATCATCGCTTTTAAAATGTACAGTCTGTGGTAAATAAACAATTTTATGATTAGGGAAGTCAGTGACCACTTTTTCTCTTAAGCGTTGATGATGCGGATATAAATCACCAAAGTTACCGCCACCATGCATTAATATGATAACATCTTTCGGTAGGTTTCTGTTTTCCTGTAGATATTTAATACTACCCTGATCGGTACGACGGGCTAATACCTTATATTGTCTTTCCTTGAAAAACTGCTCAGTACCCTTGTAAATTAATAAGTCTCCAACATTTAAATGGAGAGGAATATCCAAATAAACAACTTTGCTTCCATGTGGAACAACATCATCAATAACAGATAAATTATTCTTTAAGACATTCATATGGTGCATGGCAGTTTTACGCTCTCAAAAGTCGACGAAGTTTTTGGTTTTTGAAGATTTGTCTTTTTAATTCGATTATAAACACATGGCGGCTAAATAATAAAGTCAATAAGAACACCAGCACGCCAGTTATAATCTGCAGCACTAAAGCAGCAGTTATAGGTAGACTTGCCGGCAAATACCTCCCTACGAGATAGGTTATTAAAATCATTGGTAAAGTTAATTTCATTGGCAACCAAATACTCGTAATATAAGCTCGATAACTTGAACCCAAAACTGGCTTAACCAGGATAAAGTAACTCAAGAAAGTGTTAAGCACTTGCACTGCTAAAAATCCTAAAGCGGCTCCAACTCCTCCACCAAAATGTGCGCCTAACCAGATTGATGGGGCAAATAAAAATAATTTAAATATATTAAATCTGAAACTAATATCTATGCGTGCTTTTGCCATCAATAGAGAACCAATGGGATTACCTATTGAACGCAATAAGCCAACGATGCAAAGAACCTGAAGAATTGGAGTAATAAATATCCATTTTTCGCCAAAAACAAGAACTACAAAATTCTCGGCAACAACCATTAAACCTAACAACGCAGGGAAATTAAGCAACCCGACAAGAGATAGTAGTTTATAGAATATATCTTTCAGTTTTTCTTTATCATCCTGAATTTTTGAAAAAGCAGGAAACAATACGCGAGTTATAATTGGATTAAGTCTGGTAGGAGGAATAACTGCCACATTGAAGGCTAAATTATACCCGCCGGCCATAACAGCCCCAAGACTCCGCGATAATATAAAAGTTGCAAGATTTGAGTTGAGTTGGTTAACTAAACTGTCAGCAGTCAGATACAGGCCGAATTTCAAATTTGATGCAACTGACTTTATTTTGAACACCATCGTAGGAGAATATTGCTTACGCCCTACATAGGAAAACAGAATTGTTCTAACTGTAGCTGCACTTAAATACCCCCACATTGCTGTAATTGCAAATGGATAGATATATGCAGATACCATTGTAACAATAAATCCGACTACTACAGATGCAGTTTCAATGATTCCAATTTTAGAGAACTCTAATTCCTTTTGTAACAATGCCCTAAACTGTTGCCCATGAGGAATAATCAAAAATGCAAATGCAAGAGTCTCAATTAATCGCTGCAGATCGGGCTGATTAAGTAAATCTGCAATATAATTGCTAAAAATAAAAGAAAGGGAGAAAACACTTAAACCGATAAGTATATTTATCCAATATAAGGTAGACAGCTCTATCTGTGTAATGTTTTTTCTCTGGATTATAGAGTTTGAAATACCAAAATCAGAAAGAGTGTCAGCAATAATAATTATCACCATCGCAATGGTAAGCAAACCAAACTGGTGTGGCTCTATAATATGAGCCAGTAGTGTTATCTGTAAAAAACTGATGCCGATATTTGCTACCGTAGAAATAGCGGACCATTTTGCACCTTTTACAGTTTTATCTCTTAGGCTCATAACATTCTTCTTCAGGTAAAAAACAAAAATTATTAAATGCGCGAGCACCTAGAATGAATACCACCTACTTTTAACATGGAATTAATATGCAGCTTTATTTACAAAACCTTTAAAGAAGGTTAAGAAAATGATTTTTAAATCAAGCCAAATACTCCAACCCCGTATGTATATAAGGTCAAAATCAACTCGTTTCTGCATTTTATCTAATGTATCTGTCTCGCCCCGAAAACCATTGATTTGAGCAAGACCAGTAATTCCAGGCTTAACTTTGTGGCGAAGCATATACCCTTCAATTAAAGAACGATACTGCTCATTATGAGCAACAGCATGTGGTCTTGGCCCAACGACAGACATCTGCCCAAAAAGTACATTGAAAAACTGAGGTAATTCATCGAGAGAAGTATTGCGAAGAAACTTACCTAATTTAGTTACACGAGGATCATTTTGGGTTGCCTGAGTAACCTTGGCGCCATTTTCCATGACTGACATCGTTCGGAATTTCCAGACCATGATAGGTTTACCATCCATTCCATAGCGAATTTGGCGAAAGATAATTGGCCCTGGAGAACTTACTTTAACGGCGCAGGCAATAATAACTAGTGGCAAAGAAATAAACAATAATATCACAGACGATACGATAATATCTTCTAATCTCTTAAAGACCATATTAATACCGTTAAGCGGAGTATCAAACAATGGTACAACCGGAACCCCGTTAATTTCTTCTGTACGGGACTGAAGGATGTTGAAAGTGAAGACATCAGGTATCAGTAAAACAGAACAGGTAGTATCAGTTAAACGCCTTACAATATCTTTGATTTTAGCCTCATCTTTCATGCTCATTGCGATATAAATTCTATCTAACTTTCCTTCACGAGCATCATCAATCAGTTTCTCAAAATCACCTGCATAATTTATTTCACCAGAACCTTCAAAAGGTTTCTCGTCATATACACCGACTACAACAAACCCCATCCAAGGTTCATCGATAAAGCTGGTGATTAGATTAATGCCGGCTGGCATTGTTCCAACAACGGCAACCCGGCGAGTATTATATCCCATTTTACGCAGAATACCGGAGCCCACGCGGATCCCCATTCGGCACAGGAAGAAACCAGCAACAACAACTAAATACCATTGAATGAAAATTTTGAAACTCAGGTCGAAGTCGCTAAATAGAGAACTTAAACCTAAAGTCAAAAGTAAACTCAACGTCCAGTTTTTCGAAATTAATATCAATTCAGCTGAAGATTTAACGCCCCTCCAAGAACGATAGAAGTCCGTCATCCCACCTATCATTTGGAATACAACAAGAACAATGAGAGCAATTAACACGTGCTTATAATCGAAAGTTCTGTAATTGAATAATGCAACCGCATATAAACCGAGAAATATTATCGAGATATCAGAAAATCGCTGTACCATTGATATCAATGAGGCATTCGCATTAGAACGTGTACGATGATGTAGAATTGTCATTCTATTTTCACTCTTGTTAGCTGTACGTCAACAACCTGAATTTAGGGCGTCAAGAAAGTTTTCATTGATAATTAAACAAAGATTTCTTTCAACTAAAATAGGAATGCTAACGTAACAAATATTTGCTTCACCTGAAGAATATAACTATTAAGTTTAAGCATTCACTCACATCAACAATAGACCACTAAATTTACGGCATCTTTTGAAGATGGTTAATTAAACATAACGTTATTAATAAAATGGACGCCTAAAGCTTTTATAGATTGCAACCGTCTTCACATTCATTTTATCTTCAGTGTAATTATCTAACAATATTTCGAACGCCTTAGTACGAAAATTGGTTAACGTTTTCGAGTCAAGGGACCTGATAGCAGCTAGTAAAGATTGTGGGTCATCAGAGCTAAACATGACACCATTGTTTTTTCCTTCAATCAACTCGCGAAACGGAGGAATATCACTTAGCATAACAGGAGTTCCATGCGCCATCGCTTCTAATGGTACCATTGCAAACCCTTCCCATCTGCTCGGTACGATAATGCAATCTGCGCGGTTGTACTGTTCAAATATTTTTTCTTTAGCCAGCCAACCATGCATAGTTACGCAACTACTAATTTCTGGAGAGATCAGATTGTTATCGGACTCTCCGTTTACAACATCACCTACAAAGTTGAAAAAGTACTTTCTTTTCTCTTCTTCACTAAGAGATTGAATTGCCTTTAATAAAACATCAATACCTTTCTGGTAATCAAATCTACCCACAAAAAGAAAATTCACTCTCTCATTAATATCGATAATTTTAAATGATTCTGGCGTGGTTGGCTTAACGCCATTATGAACAACTGTCAACTTTGATGGCTTAATTCCAATTTTAACCGCTTCATCATATTCATAATTACTGACACATATAATTTTGTCGGTTATAAATGAAAACAAATACTCGATAACAGTATAAACCATTCTTTTTAGCCTACTGCTTTTCATTAGAAATGCAAAGGCGTGAGGTGAATACACCGTATGAATTTTTTTTCTTTTTCCGCTTATAAGAATATACAGTCGCCCAATAAATGCTGCGAATGTACTATGAAAATGAATAACATCAGGTTTTTCTTGTTTTATGATGAGTTTCATTTTCGAAAATAAATTACTGATGGATTTAAACCCTCTTTTTTTCCTGTCAAATGTAAAGATGCTTTCCCTCGTTTTTACAAACAAGCCATCTACATGTTGTTCAGGTACCAAACAAGCCACGCTAAATTCATCAGCATGATTTGATTGGTATTCTACTAACTCATCTATAACCGTGCCAACTCCGCCTTTAATTGTTTCGGCAACATGCAATACTTTCATGAAAATGAACCTTATAGTAAAATAATTGAGTCAGTCTAGCTCTCGAAACCCGAAACCGATGACTGTTTTTCCTTCAGTAATGTTCTTCGTAATTACTGAGCCAGCCCCCAGGCGAGAAGCATTCCCTATTACAATATTTCCTATGGCTATTACATTAGCTCCAAATTCAACATTATCACCTATAATAGGAGAAGCTGATTCCTCACCTGTTTTAAGTAAAACATTGCCTATTGTAACCCCCTGTCGCAATACACAATTATGTCCTATTGTTACATTTTCATTAATGACTATTGCATGTGGATGGTATATTTTTAACCCTGGTTCGATCTTGGTTTTATATGGAATTTCAACACAAAAAAGAAATTCGTTGAATATTTTGTTAATAACAAAAAAAGGAAAACCTATCAGCTTAACAATTAAATTTGTGCTTGCATAGTAGCTTGATAATCTAAAAATTAGCACTACTACTTTAGACTTTATACCTTGATTATTTTTTACTTCCTTCAATACTTTAAACAGATTCATTCTTGTTCCTTAAAATCAATTCGCAAAGGAGCCTTTATTTTCTATTTATTTTTTTCTTGAGATCATAGCGAACCTTAGAATATAAAAACAGTACTGTTCTAGATATGAAATTTTTATCACCAATTACACTATATAATTTATAGAAAGATGTTCCCTTAACCACCTCTAAAACGGGGTATTGATCAATATAAATAGCGATATTATATTCATTCCTGGTTCTCATATTAAGACAAAGCATTTTAATTAGATACTCTTGTAGCGGCCTTACTGAGAAATTATCTTTATATTTATTCCAGAAAGAAAAAATAGATGCAAAATCTAATTTTCGCGTTAATTGATTTTTTGATACGCAGTAAAATGAGGTGTAAACATCGTTATAGACTACTTTACAGCCATGCAAAATAACATCCAGCAGGAATTGATAATCTTGATGTCTGCGAAGTTTTTCATCAAAGAGCACTGACGTAACTAAGCTCTTTTTGAAGAAAAAAGATCCCGTTTGTGGGGGGGAAAGCAGAATAATGTCTTTTGGGTTAATTAGCTCATTTACATCATCAACTTTTACTTTTTTTAATAAATCTTCTTTCTTGATGGTAACATTTGAATATGTGAAATCAGCACTATTTGACAATAAGGTAGACAAGGATAGTTCTAAATGATTTTCTGTCCAAAAGTCATCGGCATCTAGCAGGGCAATATAATCTGATGTGGCACTACTCATTCCATAATTACGTGAATATGCACCATTCATATTTTTACTATTACGTACATAGATTATATTCAATGAGTTGATGTATTGTACCAACAATTTTTCTACATAAGCAGAATCATCAGAGCAGTCGTCAATCAAAAACACCTCATCCGGCTGGACAGTTTGAGAAAGAATGCTCTTTAAACAGCGATCAACATCTCCGGAATTATTATAATATGGTATAACTACTGAAATGCTCATTATAAGCCTCTGTATCACATAAACACAAATTTGGGATTTATTACGAAAGGATATAGATCATAGAACCTTACAGTAATTACATAAAAATAAGCTAAAGACACTATAGCAAAGGTCGCTTTTATAAATATATTATTGAACCTTTTCAATAGTAAAGGAATTAATATTACAAGTGACCATGAGAAATAAAATAGAACTCGCTGTGGTCCTGAAGGGTCCGTTCCTAGCAAAGCAATTGGGATCAATAATGCTAATCCACAAATATAAAACTCTTCAAGATATTTATATACACTATTCGTTTTTCTAAACTTTGAACCAAATATATAAAAAATAAAACCAACCGCACCAAAAAGAACCAACGTTAAGTAGCCACCCGCATTAGTAACGGTGTCTGTGTAGGATTGATATCGATCATTCGATTCCGCCATGTATTGAATGAGAACACGGCTACCAACAACTGACGCGACGAAACAAGCTAACGCTTTTATCTCCACTCTTAGCTTCACAAATCGGGAAATTAAGGCAAGGAACATTATAAATGCTGACACATGAAAGAAAGTCGCCAAAATAATTAACAAAGATGCTGCTAACTTTTTATCTCTGACAATATATGTATGTGCATACATACAGATTGCCATTGCTATTCCCTGCCTGACTCCACTGAAGAAAAATGTGTAAAAACCAAAACAGATAAAACAAAATATTGATAACGTATAATTTTCTGACAGCTCTTTAATCGCTTTAAGATTGAAGAAAAGCACCAACACTGCGCTCAAGAAGAAAAAAACCGAGTACTCACTCGATATATTTAATGAAATATACTGTAATAGTTGAAATCCCTTTTCAACAAAGGGATTAAACACGAAACTATCGGGGTTTAGATTAATTCTGAATGAAGCAGTATATACTGGAGTATCAGTACCAATAGTGAAATTTCTTATAGTAGGTAGTATTGCCAGGATAGCTAGTGTTGTCCATAGCGCCTTGCGATTTAGAGTCTTACCTATTAAATATACCCACCCAGTCACAACAAATAAAACTATGTAGTAAAGATACATGTTTAGTTACACCTCATTAGACCACCTAACTATCACCTGAAGAATCTTTATCCTGAGGTTATAACTAAGATTTGGAAAAATCGCTTTTAATTTTTTGTATAAACGTAGTCATGTTTCTGCTGATAAAGAGAAACATAATATTTCTAGCAATACCGTAATATGGGTAAAACCCATAAGACACAAAGTTAAAATTCTTAGATATTATCTTAAGTCGGTTAACCACTTGATTTCTGCGTTTTAACGATGAGATGCTTTTAAAGTTAACTTCGTAATCAATCCATGCAAAAGGTAAATTTTTCCCTTTACCTACTTTCAACAGCCGGAAGAACAGATCGTAATCTTCGCAAGCAGAATAATTATCAGTGTAATTTCCTACTTTTCTAATGCTTTCCGATCTCATCATCACCGATGGATGGACAAACATATTATTAATATACATTCTTTTTATAATTGACTCATGCTCTACCGGCATTTGTTTTTCGAAAAGGAACTTTTTGTTCTCATCTACAAAATTAGCCCAACAACCAACAATAGAATAATCTGGATTTTTTTCAAGAAAATTAACCTGTTGTTCAAACCTCTCGATTCGGCAAGAATCACCAACATCCAGTCGAGCTATGAAGTCTACTTTATCAAGTAAAAAGTTAAGGCCTGCATTCAACGCAGCTTCGATCCCTCGGTTTTTTTCAAATCTTATAATTTCAATATTGCTAAAGTTTTTTATGATATCTTTCGCAACCACCTGAAATGGCATGGCACTCCCATCGTCAACCACACATATGGTTGCGTCTTTTGGTAGTTCTTCAAAGGTATTGATAACTTCTTCTAGTTTTGAATTATAACTCGGCAAGAGAATCGCATATTTATTCATGTTTAATCTTATTCTTTCCATATAAATAAAAGACATGTGTGTAGATTTAAACGTACCGCCTTTTTAATTTCTACAGTTAACCAACCGTAGACATTGGATTTCAGAGGAACTCTCCAAACACAACGCACATATTCGATTAGCGAAACCTATTCTTTCATCCGCTTAAAATAACAAAAGCCAGACTGAATACCATTTCTTATTTCTTGGGATTTAGCCCATGAAATTTAAAAATAGATTTTCTTAATTATTATTAAATCTCTGCCAACGAAACAATTAAAACCCGGCGCCACCCGGGTTTTATAGAATCATTCTTTATCTTCTTTATAACTATAGCGATACTCGCTATAACCATAGCTATAATAGCTGCTGGCCTTCTTGACTACACCGTTAAGAATACAGCCCTTAGTAGTTACTCCACTTTGTTCAAAACGCTTAACACTAACATCAATTTCTTTAGCTGTGTTTTGCTCAAAGCGAGCAACAAGCATTGTGGTTCCAGCGTAACGCCCTATAATTGCAGCGTCTGTCACCGCCAAAATAGGAGGGGTGTCAACAAGTACAAGATCGTAATGCTGGCTACACCATTTCAATAACTCTTCAAAGCGCGAATGCATAAGAAGTTCAGCAGGATTTGGAGGAATTTCACCACGTGAGATAAAATCAAATCCAGCTGCTGGCACTTTCTTTATTGCCTGTTCTACAGATGATTTTCCAGACAGGATATCCGACAATCCATGTTGTACAGTATGCTTGAAAAGCTGATGGGCATAACCTTTACGCATGTCACCATCAATGAACAATACCCGTTGTCCGCCTTGAGAGAGCACCGCCGCAAGGTTCGAAGTAATGAAGGTTTTACCTGCGTTAGGGCTTGCGCCAGAGATCATGAGAACGTTATTTTCTGCTTCCATCATCGCAAAGTGCAGCGTAGTACGTAAACTCCGTATAGCCTCAATCGCCAGGTCAGTAGGGTTGTCGACCGCAAGGAAGTTCAACTGACCAGACTTACTTTTTCCTTTCTTGGATGCACTTCGTGCTATCCATTCTGAAACCGGCACACTGGCATATACATTGATGCCCAGTTCTTCAAGTTGCAGCGGAGATTCGATACCGCGCCGCAGGAAAATCCGCAATAATACTAATACTACCGAAGCGAACAAACCTAAAACCATACCAACTAGCACCAAGATTTTTTTATTTGGCTTAACTGGCTTTGGAGCTGTTATTGCTTCATCAACAATTCGCACATTACCAATGGCACTATTTTTTGCGATATTTAGTTCCTGTTGACGATTAAGAAGTTGCATGAATACGGCACGCCCGGATTCTACATCACGACTTAAACGCAGCACTTCTTGTTGAGTAGCGGGCATTGCAGATACCTGTTTACCCAACTTATCCTTCTCTTCCTTCAGTGTCTCCCGCTTCTCCATCAAAGCTTTGTATGTTGGATGGGATTTGGTATAAAGCTGAGATATTTCTGCCTCACGGAAAGTCAGCTGATTTAGCTGATTATCGACATTTACGATCTGATCCAACGTCGATCTTGCTTCAAGATTTAAATCTACTGAGTCTTTTTCCTTTCGATAAGCATTGAGTTTGTCTTCAGCACTATCCAGCTCAGAACGAACTTGTGGCAACTGCTTTTGCAGGAAATCCAGACTTTTCGTATCTTGCGCTGCCTGTCGTGCAATATTTTGTGCCAGGTAATTATCTGAAATACTCCGAAGCATTGTTTGCACTAAATCGGGATTATCCCCATAGAGTATTAAACTCAGCATGCCCGTATCTTTACCCAAGTCTGCCGCACTGAAATTTTGCTGTAATGCATTAATTGCATTCAGTCTTGTCAGATAGTTAACAGTAAAAGATGTTCCTGGTTCAGCGTCTAACTTACTGACTAACAGTGAAAGTCCTTTCGCCTCCAAAAGCACGCCTACCGTCCCTTCCAGCTGATAATTTCCACCGCTAATTGTATAGTGGTTATTACCATTAACTGTCAGGGTAAGTTCCGGAGTTTTACCATCCTGTTTGCCTACGTATAGACGCTCAATCGCAACCTTACCCGCCACTTCACCAGTCAGACGAGCCCAGCCACGACCAAACACAGGAAAATAATTTTGTTCTACTTCAGCTTGTAGATTGAGATCGTCAACAGTTTTCCCAAGAATCATTCGCGATTGCAACAATGCAATTTCAGGAGACGATTCCGGATGGCTATTAGGCAACATCTGGGTAAGATCATTGAGCAACGCATTTCCTTGCTTCTGCTCAATCTGAACTAAAGCATCAGCTTGATAAATAGGGGTCGCGAATAATACGTACAGTATGGCTAAAGATGTGAAAACGGCAGTTACAGTAATGATCAACTTACGGTGATCAAGCAGTTCACCAACTAATCGGCCAATATCGATTTCGTCAGTATCCGGGTTAGCCGGTTTATTTGATAATACGGAAGACATACATTAATTCCCTAAAGTTAACCACCCAGTTTACGCACCCAGCTATTACACGCCTGGTCAAGCAACCGATATACATATTCAAAGGATTCCATACTTTTTCGATATGGGTCAGGGATTGCAACCCCTTCCAGCCAGTGACCGATCAGCATAGTTTTTCCACGGGCTTCGGGAGCAATAGTTGTAACCTGTTCTATATGGTGCTTTTCCATTACCAGAATAAGATCATATTTCCGGCCCAGCGAACCGGTAAATTGCTTTCCCTGATGATTATCTAGCGATAGTTGATGCTTTTCAGCTACTTCAACTGCTGAGTCATCAGCAGCATGTCCTTCGAGCGCTCCGACACCAGCAGAGTCAATTTTTTTCCCAGGTAATGCTCGCCGCAGCATTCGTTCAGCTATGGGGGAACGGCAGATATTGCCTGTACATACGACAAGGATGGAATCAAACATTTTACCAGTTCCGAATATAACGAACGTTTTCAGTCATATCATGTACGCCATTGATAGTCGGCACCAGCTGGGAAATCACGCGGTTCCAGCGAACGAGCGGTGCGGTTGTCACGTATACGATATCGTAAGGCTGCAGCTGGAACTCAGTCCCCAGAACCATGGCCGAGGCATCTTTGGCATTCAGTTGGTAGATATTGGCAATCTTACCGTTTTTATCACCCTTCAGCTGGCGTACAACGAAGATGCCCTGCGCATCACTCATGCTTTGAGACATACCTTCTGAGTTACCCAATGCCTCGGCCAACGTCATACCGCTGCGGTCCATTTTGAGGGTCGACTGTTTGCCCACTTCGCCCATTACAAACACTTTCAGATCGTCGTTGCGCGGTACGTAAAGAATATCGCCGGGGAACAGCAGTTTGTTTTGGGTCAGGTCGCCCTTCTGCATCAACGCATACAGGGAAAGTTTTGATTCCTGACCGTTGTGCGTCAGCACCACGTTGCGCCAGTCGGCATCCGGGGCCAGGCCACCCGCGGCATTGATTGCATCCATCACCGTTAACGGGATATTGGTAATCGCCTGCTGCCCTGATTTGGCAACTTCACCGGTCACGTAGGCTTTCTGCGAGCGGAACGCCGCAATGCTCACGTCAACCTGCGGGCTTTCAATATAGGTGGTCAGGCGGTTGCTGATTTCCTGGCGAATCTGCGCCAGGGTTTTGCCGGCAACCTGCACTTTACCAATATAAGGATAGAAAATGGTGCCGTCGGCGTTAACCCAGTTGCCGGTGTCGCTGGCGCTGCGGTACTGGCCTGCCGGCGTGGTCAGCTCAGGGTGATCCCATACGGTCACCATCAGCACGTCGCCCACGCCGATGCGGTACTCATAGTTGCTTAGTAAAGAGTCTAACTGTGGATTCGGACGGGAGATCACCGCTTCCGGGCGCAGCTGGTCAATCAGACCCGGCGTCATCGGGAAAACGTTAACCATTTTGCTCACGTCAAAGTCGCTATCCTGGGACTGAATCACATCCTTATCGGAGGTGCTCAGTCCCTGCCCTGGTATCACGGTACAACCACTTAATAACCCAATTGCTGCTGCAACCACCGAAAGTTTCAAATATTTCTTCGTCATAAGTTCATATCATCAATGAATAAGAGAGTTATCTGTCAGTGTCCGTTTTAGGGTGCAATTACTAACAGTCGTCATTTTTATCTGCTGCCGTTAGCAGCAATAAATAGCCTGAGCTTAAAAGGTGAATGCTCTATCGGGTCTCTTTACCAACCATAGCCAAAACGTTATGAAAAGTTACCGTGATTTGTTGCGCCCATCCTGGTGTCATATCGCTACTGCAGGAGCAGTGAAGCAAGAGGTGTGCCGCTCGGGGTAGAGTTCTGCTTGCTGAAGGTGGAACAGACGGTGCTGCTGTTGCTCTCATAGGCTTAGATTTCCCCTGCGCATCCCCAGGATGCCGCGTTAACTCTGCGCAATGCCGAAAAGCATGCTGCTGTTGCCGATAAATCCACGCTCTGCAGAAGTACCAAAACGTGCTGTTTTTAGATACGACAATACTACTTGAGGCCTGGTAATGAGGCCACTTATAACCACAAATTTTCGATAAAAAATATCTTTGATTCCGGGCTGCAAGAGCGATAACTCTGAAAGTCCGTCAGGCAGTCCGTAAATATTACGCGTGCTATGTTTTTTTGCGGCCGGGGTAAGGTTCATTCCCGGGTTCATTCGAGGAGTTTAATTAATGTTATGTAGGTTAAAACGCCCGGGGCTTAACCATAAATAGTGTCTGGTTTTATCCCGTTTTTTGAGGTGTAAAAATGGCACGGAAAAATTTTTATCAAAAACAGTTTATTATCAACAGGATGCATAACGATACGAGCTGGAACCGCTTAGTAAAGGGGCACTCGCTCATTCCAACATGCTAAAAATCAAATACTGCAAGTTTAATTAACAGGAATAAATCTGAATTATTTTGCTTATTTTTTGGTTATCAACTATAAATTTTCAGGTATACGAAAATTAGATGACACTATGATTAATTTTGCTGTAGCGCTGTAAAAACAAGCGGCCGGTTTGATTAAAAATCAGCCCCCGTTTAGACAGGCTACCGCCCCTGGCTCAACAGCTACCAGTGCACTGTGCTACTCGGCGATAATCATTAACCACAGTCAGTGCCCGGTTAGGCCACGATCGGAACATTGCTCTGAACGCGCTCCAGGCTGATTGGGATGTACTAGTGAATGGGAATTATTCTAAGGTAAATATCTGTCAATTGGGAGTGTTATATCCCTGTCCGACCGTTTTCCAGACGTCTCTGATACGCTTGAAATTTATGGTATAAATCCGAATAAATTCATCGGGCATATTTTCAAGTTGTTGTTTTTTATGACATTTAAATAGTGCCGTTATATTTACCCATTTGGAACGGATTATTAGCACCGGAAATAATAGGAATTTTCTCATTAGCCAGTATGCCATCAAAACGGCACGCGGCCGCATATAAATTAATCAGCAACGGCTAATTTTCATGATATTTATCTGCATCGCCGTGATATTTAAATTCAAAACCCCTCATGCGTCCCATTCAGATACGTTAATCCACCTGAAATGCGATTCGCAATAGATAAAAGTACCGAATTACCTTCAAAACACCACCACACCATCCTGCCCGAAACTAAAATCGCAGCATCAACATCAGGTTAGTGTGACTCACACCGATAAGCGTTGATTTGGCAGCGTATTCTTCCCGTATTTTGCTATACACTCTGCCGGTTGCCGTCTGGCGTTCTCATCTCTGGAGTCTGTAACCATGATTATCCGCCCCTACACCGAAGCCGACCGCCCTTTCCTGCGCACGCTGTTTTTAGCATCGCGCCGGCACAGCTGGACGTGGCTGGACGACAGCGACTGGCGTTTAGAGGATTTTGACCAGGCCACCCTGGGTGAGCACATCCTTGTCGCGGAGCAGGATGGTCATCGTGTGGGCTTCGCCGCCGTGCTGGAGCAGGATAACTTTCTGCACAGTCTGTTTGTTGACCCCGACTGGCAGGGTAGCGGTGCCGGAAGCGCCCTTCTCCAGGCTGTCCAGCGGTCATTTACCTCCACCGGCGCGCTCAAGTGTCTGGCTGAAAACCTGCAGGCGCAAAGCTTCTATAAGAAGCACGGCTGGCGAACCGTGGCGCAGGGAGAGAGTGAACAGGGCGAGTATCTTTTGATGCACTTTGTGCTTTAGAGGCAAATTCCGCAGGTTATGATACGGAAGCGGTGCGGCGTTCCACGCATCATTTTACCGCTCAATCGTGGCTTTCAATGCAGACAAAGGATTTGTGGCATGCTCAACATTTTCCACACCGTCGATCTGGTCGGGACGTTTGCTTTCGCACTGAGCGGGGCGACTGCCGGGGTCAAAGAGGATTTTGATCTGTTTGGTGTGTTCGTACTGACGGCCGTCACCGCCGTTGGAGGTGGCGTAATGCGCGATATCTGCATCGGCGCGTTACCGCCGGCCGGTCTGGTCAGCCTCAGCTATCTGCTGGCGATCGTGGCGGCAGTGATCTGCGTGGCGTTTTTTCAACGACTCATCCTCTCATTCGAACGCGCGACGCTGTTTTTTGATGCGCTGGGCCTGGGATTTTTTGCCGCTTTTGGCGCCAATAAAACCTGGCAACACACGCAAAATGTCGAGCTGTCGATACTGCTCGGCTGCGTCAGCGCGGTCGGCGGAGGATGCCTGCGTGACCTGATGACCGGCAGGCCGCCTTCCATATTCAGTCAGGATATTTACGCCAGCGCGGCGTTAATCGGCGCAGCAATAGAAATCAGCGGTTCAGCGGGGTACATTCCGCAGGTCTACAGCGCCTGGGCGGCGATTATTATCTGCACGCTGCTGCGCCTGCTGGCGTTGAAATATAAAATCGGCTTGCCGTCCATCAGGCATAACGGACTATAATACCGCTTTCGTATTGATGACCCACCAGAGCAAACGATGACCAGCAGACCCCTACACGAACAGGCCGGCGTGAGTAAAAGCGCGGGTGACATGTTGCAGTATCTGCGACGCATCGCCCGGGGCGATCGGAACTTCATCATGCAGGATACCCTGCTCAATCATCGTTGCAACGTGTCACCCGACAACGATTTCACGCTGATCATGGAGCTGTTTGACGCCGGAAAAATCGACTTTGACTACTCGATGTCGGACGGCTTCCCGCAGCGGCACGTGCGCCTGACGTAGCGGGCGGTTTGATACCGCCCGTTAACGCTGCGCGCCTTACAGTGCGCGGAAGGCGATGTCTTCCGGGATCACTTCACCCTGCCAGTAAAGCCGTGCCGCCACGCCGCCCGCCAGCTGGCGATACAATGCGGTGAATTCGCTTTCCGGCCGGCGGACCACCGTCGGTTCACCGTCGTCCAGATCTTCCCGCAGGCTGATGTGCAGCGGCAGCTGGCCGAGCAGCTGGATATGATACTGCTCCGCCAGGCGCGCTGCCCCGCCGGTGCCAAAGATGGGTTCGTGATGGCCACACTGGCTGCAGATATGAATACTCATATTCTCAACGATGCCCAGCACCGGCACGTTGACCTTTTCGAACATCACGATCCCCTTACGGGCATCAATCAGCGCAATGTCCTGCGGGGTCGTCACCACCACCGCGCCGGTCACCGGCACGTTCTGCGCCAGCGTCAGCTGAATGTCCCCGGTACCCGGCGGCATATCCAGCACCAGGTAATCCAGATCCGGCCATAGCGTCTCATTCAGCAGCTGCATCAGCGCCTTGCTGGCCATCGGGCCGCGCCACACCATGGCGTTATCGTCGGTCACCAGATAGCCGATCGAGTTGGTGGCCAGGCCGTGAGCGATAATTGGTGCCATATGCTTACCGTCGGGCGAGCTGGGGCGTTGCGCTTCGGTACCCAGCATATCCGGGATCGAGGGGCCGTAGATATCGGCATCCAGCAGGCCCACTTTCGCGCCTTCGGCGGCCAGCGCCAGCGCCAGGTTGACCGCCGTGGTGGATTTCCCGACGCCGCCCTTACCGGAGCTGACGGCAATAATGTTCTTAACGCCGTTCACACCCGGGCGGTTTTTCACCCGCTGCAGGGTGGCAACGTCCAGCGACAGCCGCCAGCGGATAGCCTCTGCCCCGCTCAGCCTCAGCAGTTCGGCGCTAACGGTGGATTTCAGCGTTTCAAAGGCGCTCTGCCAGGCAAAGGGCATGATGAGTTCAATGTGCAGGGCGTTATCGATTAACGCGCAGTGGCGAAGCGCCTTGAGCGCGGTAAGATTGTGCTGCAGCGTTGGATGCTCAAAGGTGGCCAGCACCCCCATGACGATAGCGCGCAGCGCTTCAGGGGAGTGCCCTCCCTTCTCTTGTGACGTCATCCCGGCTCCTTGTTCTTATCTGTGATAAACAATGCGTTGTTGCATTAAGCATATCAGATCCCGTTCTGCCCCGGTGAACCCGCCCGGAAAAATCCCCCTCTGGATGAACCCCTTGTTTACGCAGGGAGTGGCTTTCGGTTACCATCTAAACCCCTTTTTCAACAGGTAAAGCAAGTCTCACTATGACTCAAGTCGCGAAAAAAATTATGGTAACGTGCGCCCTGCCGTACGCCAACGGTTCCATTCATCTCGGACACATGCTCGAGCATATCCAGGCAGATATTTGGGTCCGTTACCAGCGAATGCGCGGCAACCAGGTTTACTTCATCTGCGCTGATGACGCGCACGGTACGCCGATTATGCTGAAAGCTCAGCAGCTGGGCATTGCGCCGGAGCAGATGATTGCCGAAATGAGTCAGGAGCATCAGACCGACTTTGCCGGTTTCGATATCAGCTACGACAACTATCACTCCACGCACAGCGAAGAGAACCGCGAGCTGTCCGAGCTGATCTACACCCGTCTGAAAGAGAACGGTTTTATCAAGAACCGGACGATTTCCCAGCTTTACGATCCGGAAAAAGGCATGTTCCTGCCGGACCGCTTCGTGAAAGGCACCTGCCCGAAATGTAAGGCCCCGGATCAGTATGGCGATAACTGCGAAGTGTGCAGTGCCACCTACAGCCCGACCGAGCTTATCGATCCGAAGTCGGTGGTTTCCGGCGCGACGCCGGTGCTGCGTGATTCCGAGCACTTCTTCTTCGATCTGCCGGAGTTCAGCGCCATGCTGCAGGCATGGACCCGTTCCGGGGCGCTGCAGGAGCAGGTGGCGAACAAAATGCAGGAGTGGTTCGAGTCCGGTCTGCAGCAGTGGGATATCTCCCGCGATGCGCCGTACTTCGGCTTCGAGATCCCGAATGCGCCGGGCAAGTATTTCTACGTCTGGCTGGATGCGCCTATCGGCTATATGGGCGCATTCAAGAACCTGTGCGACAAGCGCGGCGATATCGACTTCGATGCTTTCTGGAAGACCGACTCCGATGCGGATCTGTACCACTTTATCGGTAAAGATATCGTCTACTTCCACAGCCTGTTCTGGCCGGCAATGCTGGAAGGCAGCAACTTCCGTAAGCCGACCAACCTGTTCGTTCACGGCTATGTGACGGTGAACGGTGCGAAGATGTCCAAGTCGCGCGGTACCTTTATTAAGGCCAGCACCTGGCTGCAGCACCTGGATTCCGACAGCCTGCGCTACTACTATGCGGCAAAACTCTCTTCCCGCATCGACGATATCGACCTGAATCTGGAAGATTACGTGCAGCGCGTGAATGCGGATATCGTGAATAAGGTGGTGAACCTGGCTTCGCGCAACGCCGGTTTCATCAACAAGCGTTTCGGCGGCCAGCTGTCTGCCGAGCTGGCGGATCCTGAGCTGTACAAAACCTTTACCGATGCGTCTGAAAGCATTGGCGAAGCCTGGGCCAGCCGCGAGTTTGGCCGTGCGGTCCGCGAGATTATGGCGCTGGCCGACGTGGCGAACCGCTATGTGGACGAGCAGGCTCCGTGGGTGGTGGCGAAGCAGGAAGGGCGCGATGCCGATCTGCAGGCTATCTGCTCAATGGGGATTAACCTGTTCCGCGTGCTGATGACCTGGCTGAAGCCGGTGCTGCCGCAGCTGAGCGAACGCGTGGAAGCCTTCCTCAATCAGGAACTGAGCTGGGAAGGCATTCATCAGCCGCTGCTGAACCACAACATCGCGGCCTTCAAGGCGCTGTATAACCGCGTTGAGATGGATAAGGTTAACGGCCTGATTGAAGCCTCGAAAGAGGAAGCCGCCGCTGCGGCGAAACCGGCGGTAACCGGCCCATTGGCCGATGACCCGATTCAGGACACCATTACCTTTGACGACTTCGCCAAAGTGGATATGCGTATTGCGCTGATCCAGAACGCGGAGTTCGTAGACGGTTCCGACAAGCTGCTGCGCCTGTCGCTGGATCTCGGCGGTGAAACCCGCCAGGTGTTCTCCGGCATCCGCTCAGCCTACCCGGACCCGGCGGTGCTGGTCGGTCGCCTGACGGTGATGGTTGCTAACCTCGCGCCGCGTAAAATGCGCTTTGGCGTTTCCGAAGGGATGGTGATGGCCGCAGGCCCCGGCGGCAAGGATATCTTCCTGCTCAGCCCGGACAGCGGCGCACAGCCCGGTCAGCAGGTGAAGTAAACCCGCCTGAAGGGGCGAACGGGCGACCGTTCGCCCCTTTATTATTTCGTCCCGCCCTGCCCGGTAGCACATTAACTCAATTAATCGTATGATTAACGTTCTGAAATTCAGGAGGTTATCATGCGCCGCGCCCCGCTGATTCTGTGGCAGTTCATTCGCGCCTTTTTCATTATTTACCTCTGCCTGTATGTGGGTATCGGCATTTCCGGCCTGCTTCCCGTGACCATTCCCGGCAGTATTATTGGCATGCTGGTGCTTTTCGCCCTGCTGGCTTCGCAGATCCTTCCGGTAGAATGGGTCAGACCCGGCTGCAGCCTGTTTATCCGCTATATGGCGCTGCTGTTCGTGCCGATCAGCGTCGGCGTGATGAACGACATGGACATCCTCACTGCACAGTTTGGCCCGATTGTGGTTTCCTGCCTGGTCAGCACGCTGATTGTGCTGGTGACCGTCGGCGTGCTGTCGCAGCGCATGCATCGCCAGCCGCTGGCACCTCAGGGAGAACGCGATGAGTGATATGTGGTGGTCCGTGCCGCTGACGGTCGTGGTCTTTCTGGCGGCGCGTCAGCTGGCCGCGCGGGTTAAAATTTCCATTGTGAATCCTCTGCTGATCGCCATGGCGGTGATTATTCCGCTGCTGCTGCTCTTGCAGATCCCCTACACCCGCTATTTTCAGGGCAGCGCGATCTTAAACAGTCTGCTGCAGCCCGCCGTGGTGGCCCTTGCCCTGCCGCTGTATGAACAGATGCATCAGATCCGCGCCCGCTGGAAGTCGATTATCAGCGTCTGCTTTATCGGCAGTGTCACCGCGATGATCTCCGGGACCGCGATTGCCCTGTGGCTGGGTGCCACCCCTGAAATCGCCGCCACCCTGCTGCCGAAATCGGTCACCACGCCGATTGCGATGGCGGTTTCCGGCTCGCTGGGCGGCATACCGGCAATCAGCGCGATCTGCGTGCTGATGGCCGGGGTGCTGGGCGCGGTATTTGGTCATATGCTGCTGAATCTGCTGCGGGTGCGCGCCGCTTCGGCGCGCGGGCTGGCCATCGGCAATGCCTCACACGCCATCGGCACCGCCCGGGCGGTAGAGATGGATGCTCAGGAAGGGGCGTTCAGTTCGCTGGCGCTGGTACTCTGCGCGATTATCACCTCGCTGCTGGCACCGTTTATTTTTCCCGTTCTGCTGCACTGGCTGGGGTAAAACTTGCGAGAGATCTCGCATTTTGTTTATCAATTTCATTTATTACACTGACACAGAGATGCAGATCACATATAACTGGCTGCCGGCTCGTTAACATGAGCCCGCATCCAGTATAAAGAGGCCTAAAATGCATCCAAGATTCCAGGCAGCCTTCGCCACGCTTCCCGAGCCGTTACAGCATGCCCTGCGGCCGGTTATTTCCTCTGCGGATTTTTCTGCCCGTATCAGCGCCGATGAGGCCGCCAGGCTGAAGCAGCAGTACGGCTACGGCGACAGCGAGCTGGCCTTTGCCCTGCTGCCGCTGGCGGCGGCCTGCGCGCAGGCCGCGCTGTCCGATTTTAAAGTGGGTGCGATTGCACGCGGTGCCAGCGGCACGCTGTGGTTCGGTGCCAATATGGAGTTCAGCGGCACCACCATGCAGCAGACCGTGCATGCCGAGCAGAGTGCGGTGACCCATGCCTGGCTCCGGGGCGAGCGCGCCCTTGCCGCGATCACCGTCAACTACACCCCCTGCGGCCACTGCCGTCAGTTTATGAACGAGCTGAACAGCGGCACCGCCCTGACCATTGAACTGCCGGGCCGGGCAGCGGCCACGCTCGGCGACTATCTGCCGGATTCGTTTGGCCCGCGCGATCTGAACATTGCTACCCTGCTGATGGATGATGTCGATCACGGGATTGCGATCCGTGGCGATGCGCTGGAGCAGGCGGCGCTGGCGGCGGCCAACCGCAGTCATGCACCTTACAGCCAGGCCTTGAGCGGCGTGGCGCTGGAAACCACCGACGGCACGATCTTTGCCGGGCGCTATGCGGAAAACGCCGCCTTTAACCCTACCCTGCCGCCGCTGCAGGGCGCACTGAATCTGCTGAATATGGCCGGTTACGCCATCGGCGACATTTCCCGCGCGGTGCTGGCCGAATCACCCACGGCGAGGCTCAGCCAGCAGTCCGCCACCGCCGCCACCCTCAGCGCGCTAGGCTGCACCCGCTTTAGTTCAATTCCTCTGATTTAATCGTAAAAATCCGCCAGCAATTCGAGAAAGATCGCAGCTTTTGTTATTACTTGTTAACAAAAGCTGTATTTTCAGATGAATTATTTTAGGATTGGCCCCACATCATCACGATAGCAACCAGAGTACGAATTGCATGGAACTCGAATACGAAAGTAAACGATCGCTTTACATCCCTTACGCCGGTCCGATCCTGCTGGAATTCCCCCTGCTGAACAAAGGCAGCGCCTTCTCGATTGAAGAGCGCAATAACTTTAACCTCAACGGTCTGCTGCCGGAAACGGTTGAAACCATTGAGGAACAGGCCGAACGCGCCTGGCGGCAGTTCCAGGATTTTAAAAATAATAACGATAAGCACGTCTATCTGCGTAATATCCAGGACACCAACGAAACGCTGTTCTACCGCCTGCTGGACAACCACCTGGAAGAGATGATGCCAATCATCTACACCCCTACGGTGGGCGCTGCCTGTGAGCACTTCTCTGAGATCTATCGCCGCGCACGCGGTCTGTTTATCTCCTACCCGAACCGCGCCAGCATTGAAGATATGCTGCAGAACGCCACCAAGCAGAATGTAAAAGTGATCGTCGTGACCGACGGTGAGCGCATTCTCGGCCTGGGCGATCAGGGCATCGGCGGTATGGGTATTCCTATCGGTAAACTGTCGCTGTACACCGCCTGCGGCGGTATCAGCCCGGCCTACACCCTGCCGGTGGTGCTGGATGTCGGCACCAACAACCAACAGCTGCTCAATGACCCGCTGTATATGGGCTGGCGTCACCCGCGCATCACCGGCGAAGAGTACGATAATTTCGTCAACGAGTTCATTATCGCCGTGAAAAGCCGCTGGCCGAACGTGCTGCTGCAGTTTGAAGACTTTGCGCAGAAGAACGCCATGCCGCTGCTGGAGCGCTATCGCAACGAAGTCTGCTGCTTTAACGACGATATTCAGGGCACCGCCGCCGTCACGCTGGGCACGCTGCTGGCCGCCAGCCGCGCGGCGGGCAGCAAGCTGAGCGAGCAGAATGTGGTGTTCCTCGGTGCCGGTTCCGCCGGCTGTGGTATCGCCGAGCAGATTATTGCCCAGATGAAGTCCGAAGGACTGAGTGAAGACGAAGCGCGCGCCCGCGTGTTTATGGTCGACCGCTTTGGCCTGCTGACCGACAAACTGCCGAACCTGCTTAACTTCCAGAGTAAGCTGGTGCAGAAAAGCGAACGCCTGGCGGACTGGGACAGCAGCAGCGATTCCCTCTCCCTGCTGGACGTGGTCCGCAACGCGCGCCCAAGCATTATGATCGGCGTTTCCGGCCAGCCGGGGCTGTTCAGCGAAGAAATCGTGCGTGAAATGCATAAGCACTGCCCGCGTCCGATCGTCATGCCGCTGTCTAACCCGACTTCCCGCGTGGAAGCCACGCCACAGGACATTATGGCCTGGACCGACGGCCAGGCGCTGGTCGCCACCGGCAGCCCGTTTGCCCCGGCGATCTGGAAGGATAAAACCTATCCGATTGCCCAGTGCAATAACTCCTACATCTTCCCGGGTATCGGCCTTGGCGTGATCGCCTCTGGTGCGACCCGCGTGACCGACAGCATGCTGATGGCCGCCAGCCGTGCGCTGGCCGAGTGCTCACCGCTGGCTAACGAAGGCACCGGCCCGGTGCTGCCGGAAGTGAAGGATATCCAGGGCGTGTCGAAAGTGATTGCGATGGCCGTGGGCAAGGCCGCACAGCTGGCGGGTGTGGCGGTTGTCACCTCGGAAGACGTGCTCTCCAAAGCCATTGCCGCCAACTTCTGGCTGCCGCAGTATCGTAACTATCGCCGTACTTCTATCTAAGAAGAATCTGCCGGGCGTCACACTACGCCCGGCTATTTGTGTGAAAAACCGCCATACGGCGCGCCGTAGCTTGCTTCCCCCCTCCGCCTACAGTAGCCTTGAACCACCTTTTCCTCGCAATCCCGAGCACCGTTCAGTATGTTGAAACGCCTGGCATATGGTCTGATTATCATCATCGCTCTGATGGTATTGACCGCGCTTGGCCTGGATCGCTGGATCGGCTGGAAAACGGCCCCCTATATTTATGACGATCTGAAATCCCTGCCCCACCGTCAGGTTGGCGTGGTGCTTGGTACCGCCAAGTACTACCGCACCGGAGTGATCAATCAGTACTACCTCTATCGCATTCAGGGCGCGATGAACGCCTATAACAGCGGCAAAGTGAACTATCTGCTGCTGAGCGGCGATAACGCCCAGCAAAGCTATAACGAACCGATGACCATGCGCCGCGACCTGATTGCCGCGGGCGTGGAGCCGTCTGATATCGTGCTGGACTACGCCGGTTTCCGCACCCTCGACTCCATCGTGCGCACCCGTAAGGTGTTCGATACCAACGACTTTATTATTATCACCCAGCGCTTCCACTGCGAACGCGCGCTGTTTATCGCTCTGCATATGGGTATTCAGGCGCAGTGCTACGCGGTGCCCTCGCCGAAAAATATGCTCAGCGTGCGGCTGCGTGAAGTGGGTGCGCGCCTCGGTGCGCTGGCCGATTTGTACATCATGAAGCGCGAGCCGCGCTTCCTCGGGCCGCTGGTGCCTATTCCGGCAATCCATGAAGTGCCGGACGACGCGCAGAGCTACCCTGCCGTCACCCCGGAGCAGCTGCTGGAAATTCAGCAGAAAGGAAAGTAACCCCATCACGCATTCACCAGCCAGGGAAAGGGAGTTTTAGCATGAATGAAGTCACCACGCGGAAGCGCTGGATAGCGGAGCTGCTGCTGATTTGCGTTGCCGCCGGATGGGGAATCGGTTTCCCGGTAATGAAGCAGGCGGTTGCCGTGCATCCGGTGCTGATGGTGCTGGGGCTGCGTTTTCTGCTCTCCTCGCTGGTGATGCTGCCCTTCAGTGCCCGAAGCCTGGTCGGGATCGGCAGCCGAACCTGGCTGGCGGGAATTTCTCTGGGTCTGCTGCTTGGCGCAGCATTCGTGTTTCTGATCCTCGGGTTGCAAACCACAACGGCATCCAATACCGGGTTTCTTGCCGGGCTGGCGGTCGTCTGGGTACTGCTGTTGTCCGGCCCGCTGGCGGGTAAGCTCCCCTCCGCGGCGGCGATTATCGCCGTGCTGTTTGGCGTTGCCGGGCTGCTGGTGATGTCCGATATGCACGACTGGCATTTGCAGTGGGGCGATTCGCTGGTGATTATCGGCTCGGTGTTTACGGCGCTGCATATTCTCGCGCTGGATAAGCTCAGCGTTCGCCACGACAACACCGCCCTGACGTTTTTGCAGGTCGCCACCATGGCAGCGGTGATTATGCTGATGCAGCAGGCCACCGGCGGTGAGTGGTTCCCGCAAACGTGGGACAGCACGCTGGTCGTGGCGCTGCTGGTCACGGCTCTTTTCTCTACGGTGATTGCCTTCTGGGTGCAGACCCACTACCAGCGCTATACCTCACCGACCCGCGCGGTGCTGATCTATAACCTCGAACCGGTATTTTCCGCGCTGTTTGCCGTCTGGCTGCTGCACGAGAGCCTGTCGGCGAACGTTCTGCTTGGCGGCGCACTGATTTTGACGGGGATGTGTATGCCGGGGCTGATTTCTGCCGTTACGCAGCGGTTTGGCAAGAGTAGGGTGCCGGCTGCCTGATTTATTATAAAGTGGGTCATCCGAGCAGAATCATATGTTAGCGTTAGAAGTAAAATAACCTTCAGTCATTAAAAAACCCATATAAAAAACAGGTTAGTTTTAGGCAAGCTGCCTTAAAGCCATTTTAAGCATTAAGAAAAACTGGTAGCCGAAGTCGTAACGAATTTACTTCACTTACATAAAATATAATCCATTCAAGTGAACATTAAAACAGGAATAGCTAAGCATGTGGGATTAAATCATTACGTGGCGATGGTAAATACTGTGAGGTTTATTTTACACCCAAGGTGGAAATGTAAAATATGCCCTCTGACGAAGACATACTCCACGAGTCTTACTAGGTACTTGTGATTAATAAAATCACCTTTTGATAAAATAATTCTCGCCCCCATCCTACACAGAAATAATCATACCTCTCCCACCATAAAGTTAGTAATATTAATATCTGATTTGATGTTTAAAATATGAATCTCTGCACACATATACACCGCACCTACAGGTGGCTGATGGTAAGGCATGAACGTTGGGATGCACCGCTCTCCACCTTCTGCATAGTTAGATGCTTTTTTATTCGCTATGGCCGGAGCCATATGATAAATATAGTCATCTGTGCTTAACAATTTTTTTTCAGCATCGAACCACTTCATGAAATGCTGTACGTTCATCTTAGGGCTGTCTTTGTACTGTATTGCCGCTGACAGCATATACTGACTACGACGTTCTACTGGCATGAATTCGAGTGCCTTAATAGCTATAAACCCGTTAGTTTCGCCAACAGCTATCTTACCTATTAAGGCATTAGCTCCATTGATTTGACCAACAACCAGGGAAGGGAAACCCCGCTGATCTCCCAGACAATAGTCTTTCAGTGAATCATTAGCACTGGTAAGAGAACCAATTTTCTCACGCTCAAATCGCGCACCCAAATTTTTGATATGTGCGGGACTAGGTATGGAAGGATAAATCATCCGGGTAATACTTAGAGCTGTTACGTTCGGCGAATCCGACATAAGTAAGTCTTCGTTCGTTGGCAGTACCGTTACACGGTTATTTATACCGTCAAGTATCACACTCACGCCCGACTCAATCTTGAACAATTTTCGATCAGGTGAATTATCCCGGTGCGAGCGGTAGTTTCCAGTATTGAGGAAGTCGCAGTTTTGTAATTTAACGACTACGTTGCCAGCTTTTACAGGACTATTAGATTCAACAATATAATCGTTATACGCTTCCATGTGGCAAGCATCTAACAGAATAGTCGACCAACCACAAGAGGGTCCCAACTTGATAAAGCTTCTTAGATAATCAAAGCTAACAGCTATGAACTGAAGATCGAACTGTGCATTATTGACAAACACCCCACCGTTAGCTTCGCCGCCACCCCATATTGTACCGTTCAAAAACGTTATTCGTTCACCTGAATTCTGAATCACGTTATCAAGTGTTGAAACGTTTGTGCGACATAACCCAATCCTGAAATTGGTGAATGAGTGCAAGTAACTATCATATCCCGTGAAGCCCACTCCAGTACCAAACTGTGTGATACGGAACCCATCAAGGGAGCACACTGACTCTCCAGTACCATCTTTGGAGTAATAGTGCTCTGCATCATTGCCGATCTTAAGACCCAGCGTGTCGGGATGTGCACTACGACCAGGCCCCAACAAATTAAAAAATCCAGACCATGTTTTTCCACCAATCTGCTGATCGCGGAATAATGGCAGACCTCGAATCCATACGGCAGGTGTAGCATCGAATATCTCAGATTTGGCTCTTACCTCTCCATTAAATACGGTACTTATGAAGTTGTAATGAGTTACACCAGAAAGAAAACGGTATTCACCTGGTTCAATGTAAATAACAGGTAGGTTGGCAGCAGATTTCTTTTTTTTTGCTTGCTCGGCAATAATATCAATAGCCTTTTGCCATGGCGCAGACAGATCCATCCCGTCAGTTAATCCAGCCCATTGCAGAAGAATTTTCTTGTTGGAACTATAGCGCTTCCAGCGATGACCGCTAGCAGTGACAAAAATAGTAATACCGTTATCTGATGACGTAGTGTCATTGGCATCAAAGTAAAACTCACCACCACCAACAGGACCGACTTCTGTAATATTCCAGCCAGCGTTGTAGCTTACGACTTCAATTCTCTGCCCCTGTACTGAAGGTTCAATCGTACGCAAAGTCTGAATGTCAGGGCATCTACCGATAAGTTTTGCGCCATCTGGATAGCTAAGCACCTGTTGTAAGTCAGTATTATCCACTAACTTCTGTTTTCCTGAACCATCGATGCTCTCAGGTGAGGACCTGACAGGAACAACGTTTGGGTTACTCGTTATCCCATCGCCATCAGTAGGACTCGCCAATGCTTTCCCACTGCAGAACAATGTCAGGAGTGTCGAGGGGAGTACTCTACTCAAAATACTTCTTCGTGATATAGCCATAATTCAGCACTGCTCTCTGGAATTGGGTTTCAACACTATGCAATGTTAACTGCTTACAGCCAAACCGGTCATCAGCATACTCTGTATTTTATCGTTAACAGAAATTTCCTGATAATTAGCACTTAAATACAACATAACTCAAGAAAAAAACCTTAATAACCCATTGATTATAAACAAAAATAAATAGAATATTTCTAAGGCTAAAAATAGCTAGCACCATGAAAAAACTCAATTTTTTGCCTAATACCTTGAAGTCGAAGGAACAAATCGTATGTGAAAAGGCGATTACTTTGCATGACAACAAAGGTTTATTGAAGAAGGTAAACGGTAACTATTCGTATCACGACATTGGAAATGATGAACGTTGGTTATAACAGAGATGGGCTATGAAAAATTCTTATAATATTGAAATATAAACAAAAAAAAACCGCAACCCCATTCGAAGTTGCGGATATTCAAACTGTCCTCTAGCCTGGAAACTACCTTTTAACTATTCGATAGTACTGCCCTTTCAGATTACAGATTACTTCTTACGCGCGTACTTCAGGGAATCCAGCGCCACCGCGAAGATGATGATGCCGCCCTTAATGATGTACTGCCAGTACGGGTTCACGCCGATGTAGGTCAGGCCGTAGTTGATGACCGTAAAGATAATCACCCCGGTCACCACGCCCGCAACCGTCCCCACGCCGCCGGCAAACGACACGCCGCCCACCACGCAGGCCGCAATCGCATCCAGCTCGTACATAAATCCGAGGTTGTTGGTGGCGGAGCCGATGCGGCCCGCTTCCAGCATCCCGCCGAAGGCATAGAACACGCCGGACAGGGCATAAACCAGGATCAGGTTGAACGGAACGTTAACGCCGGAGACTTTCGCCGCTTCCGGGTTGCCGCCGATGGCGAAGATGTTTTTACCGAAGCGGGTTTTGTTCCACAGGATCCACACCAGGAAGATGGCAATAATCGCGTAGAAGGTAATGTAGGACAGTTTGAAGTCACCCAGGCGGATAAAGCCCTGCGCAAAGGTGGAGAACTTCTCGTCAAAACCGGCCACCGGCGAGGCGCCAACGTAGTCGTAGTACAGCGAGTTGATGCCGTAAACGATAATCATCGTGCCCAGGGTGGTGATAAACGGCGTCACCTTGAGGTAGGCAATAATCAGGCCGTTCACCAGGCCAATCACCGCACCCACCGCACAGACAATCAGGATAACCAGCGCAATCGGCATGGTTTCCAGATGAGGGAACACCTTATTGGCGTTATCCATCGCCTGCAGCAGCGTCGCCGCCACCACCGCCGCCAGACCCACCTGGCGACCGGCAGACAGGTCAGTACCCTGGGTAACAATCAGCCCCGCCACGCCCAGCGCGATAATCACGCGCACGGAGGACTGGGTCAGAATATTACTCAGGTTCATCAAGCTTAAAAACGTCGGATCCTGGATAATGATCACCGCCAGCAGGACCAGCAGCACCACGTAAATCCCGCCCTCTTTTAACCAGGTGAGCGCATTCTTTTTATTCACTGCATTCATAGTAACAGCCCTTACATCATTAAAGGTGCAACGATGCCAAACGCAATATTTCGTTTTGCGTGGTGTTTTTCGTTTCGACAATGCCTGCAACCAGGCCATTACTCATTACCAGTATCCGATCGGTAATACCCAGCAACTCCGGCATTTCCGAGGAGATAATAATGATTCCCTTATCTTTCTTCGCCAGCTCGGCAATCAGCTGGTAAATTTCAAACTTCGCCCCAACGTCAATACCGCGCGTCGGTTCATCCAGCATTAATATTTCCGGCTGGGTCAGCAGCCAGCGGCCGATAATCACTTTTTGCTGGTTACCGCCCGAAAGCGACCCGATAGAGGTTTTATGCCCCGGGGTTTTCACCCGCATGGAGTCAATCACCCACTGGGTATCACTTTTCATCCGGCTGTTATCCAGCAGGCCAATATTATTTTTATATTTTCGAATATTCGAAATCAGCGAGTTAAAGCCGATATCCAGATAGGCGTAAATACCGGTTGAGCGACGCTCTTCGGTCACCAGCGCAAAGCCGTGGTTAATGGCTTCGTTGGCGCTGTTATTTTTAATCGGCTTGCCGTGCAGGCGGATAGTGCCCGCAGACTTCTCACGGATGCCGAACAGCGTTTCAACGATATCGGTACGTTTGGCCCCCACCAGCCCGGCGATACCGAGGATTTCTCCTTTGCGCAGGTCGAAGGAAACGTCGCGAATCGACGGCTGGCGGAGCGAGGTCAGGTTACGCACTTCCAGGATGGTTTCCCCCGGTACGTTGTGCTTATCCGGGAAGCGCTGGTTAAGCGAACGACCGACCATCATGGAGATAATCTTATCCATATCCAGCCCTTCCAGCGACTGGGTGGCAATCCACTGGCCGTCGCGCAGTATGGTGATTTCATCACACAGCTGGAAGATCTCTTCCATCTTATGTGAGATATAGATAATGCCGCAGCCGCGATCCTTCAGTTTACGAATAATGGTAAACAGGTGGTTAACTTCTTTTTCGGTCAGCGATGACGTTGGCTCATCCATAATAACGATTTTGGCGTTATAGGAAAAAGCCTTGGCAATTTCAATCATCTGCATCTGCGAAACGGAAAGTGATACCACTTTGTCACGCGGGTCGATATCAATATCCAGCTCGTCGAAGATCGCTTTCGTGTCGCGATACATTTTATCCTGATCGACGAAGAAACCTTTTTTAGGATAACGGCCAAGCCACATGTTATCCATGACGGTACGCTGCAGAACGAGGTTTAATTCCTGATGCACCATCGACACGCCGTTTTCCAGCGCCTCTTTAGAGCTTTTGAAATTAACTTCCTCCCCCTGAAAAATAATGCTCCCCGAGTCTTTACTGTAAATGCCAAACAGGCATTTTAATAAGGTCGACTTTCCGGCACCATTCTCCCCCATCAAGGCGTGAATTGAATGCGGACGGACTTTTAGATTCACATTATCGAGCGCTTTAACTCCCGGGAATGACTTATTGACATCCGTCATCTCCAGCAAATATTCGCGCTGCGTTTGCACGTTATCACTGCCCATAATTCTACCTGGCTGAAAGGGTGACCTGATTCAACGCCTGGTGCGGAGCAGGACGCTCCGCACCAGGTGATACTTATTTCGCGAACTGTGACAGATTGTCTTTATCGACAGGAACGTAAGCGACGCGAACCACTTTACCTTCCAGTTTGTAGTTGGTGCCTTCCGTCGCCGGTTTGCCCGCCGCCAGGTTTTTCGCCATATCGAAGGTGGCTTTCGCCTGGTTATCCGCATCGTTCAGCACGGTACCGGCCATCGCACCGGATTTCACCAGCGCCAGGGCTTCCGGCAGCGCATCCACGCCGAACACCGGTACGGATGACTTGTTATGTGCCTTCAGGGCTTCAACGGCACCCATCGCCATCGCATCGTTGTTGGCAATCACCACTTCGATTTTGTTGCCGTTCGGGCCAGAGAGCCACGCATCCATCTTATCTTTCGCCTGAGCGGTATCCCACATCGCGGTATCCAGATGCAGCTGCTGCGTTTTCAGGCCGTCTTTGTTCAGGGTATCGATCACGTATTTGGTACGCGCTTCGGCATCCGGGTGGCCCGGCTCGCCTTTCAGCAGTACGAACTGGATCTGGCCGTCTTTGTTCAGATCCCAGGCTGGGTTCGCCTTCCAGTGTTTTTCAATCAGCTCGCCCTGCTTAACGCCGGACTCTTTAGAGTCAGTACCGACGTAGTAAGCTTTGTCATAGCTGGCCAGCGCTTTTGCCGATGGCTCTTTGTTAAAGAACACCACCGGGATATCGTTGGATTTTGCTTTGCTGATGATCACGTCAGCCGCCGCCGGGTCAACCAGGTTGATGGCCAGCGCCTTCACGCCTTTCGCCACCATCACGTCAACCTGGTCGTTCTGGGTTGACTGGCTGTTCTGGGAGTCATTCATCAACAGCTGAACGTCGGAGCTGTTTTTGGCTTCTTTCTCAATGGCCTTGCGCACCACCGACATAAAGTTGTCGTCATACTTATAAATGGTCACGCCGATACGGGTATCAGCAGCGTGAGCAGCAGCGCCAAACATCATGCTGGCGACCAGGGCGGTAAGAGTGAAAACCTTCTTATTCATGGTATCTCCGGTTTTTTTGTAGGGTAGTACTCACGCAAAGCGGGCACGTGTGCACGCGTGGCGATCGATTCGTGGGCGGCGAAACAGATGTTGTTGCGCGGGCCGACTATGGCTAACACCAAACCCGACGTCCGTGTGCGGAAAGGCTTCCTGAATGCTGTATGTAAACTTACCGAGCGGGGCTGATAACGACAGTGAGAAAGCCAGCCCCGTCGTTACATCATGTTTCAGCCCCTGCAGACGCTGCCATCATAGAGAAGGCCATGTTAATTAACTGTGAATTTACTCACAGATTGAAAACGGTTACACCAGCAAATCGCCTGAGTTAGTGACGGCCGACACATTTTGCCGCAGCGCCACCGAATGACGGCGCACCAGCGTCGGCATAAAGCAGTGTTGGGCGCTGTGATCCAGCTGCCCCGCCGCCCCCTTCAGCGCCAGCTCGGTGGCAAGTTTTGCCATAGAAACAATAGGATATCGAACCGTACTCAGTTGGGGATCGGTATACCGCGAGATTGGAATATCGTCAAACCCCACGACGGAAAGCTGTAACGGCACGGCAATACCGTTGTCCTTCAGCGCCGCCAGCGCGCCGGCGGCCATGCTGTCGTTGTAGGCGAATACCGCACTGAGCTGCAGATTGCGCCCCAGCAGCTCAACCATCGCCGCTTCTCCGCCCTGTAAATCCGGTTCACCGCAGGCGGACCAGCTCTCGGCGGGAGTGATCCCCTGCTCGTTCATCGCCTGCATCCAGCCGTGGCGGCGCTGATCGTCATCTTCAATCGGGTGTGCCGACCCCAGATAGCCGATGCGCTGATGCCCGTGCTGTAACAGCATGCGGGTGGCCATCAGCGCGCCGCTGACGTTGTCCAGGCACACGCAGCGGTGGGCAAACCCGGGCACGATGCGGTTAATCAGCACCATCCCCGGCACCTGCTGCATCAGCGACGACAGTTCGTCATCGCCAAGCGCTTTTGCGTGCACGATCAGGGCGTTACAGCGCTGACGGATCAGCACCTCAATGGCGTGACGCTCTTTATCGGCCTGGTGATAGGAGTTGTTAATCAGTACGTGCTTATGCAGGCGCTGGGCAACGGTATCCACCGCTTTCACCAGCGCGCCGAAGAAGGGGTCGGACACGTCCATCACCACCACGCCGATGGTATCGCTGACCTGGCTGGCCAGCGCCTGCGCGTTGGCGTTCGGGCGATAGCCCAGCTGCTCAACGATTTTGAGGACCACCTCGCGGGTTTCACCGGTGACGGCAGCGCTGTTGTTCAGCACGCGGGAGACGGTTGCCACGGAGACGCCCGCCTCACGGGCCACATCACGAATGGTAATCATGACCGATTACCGCAGAAGATTAGATTTTGCATAGCCCTTCCTGACTTCAACGCATTTCTGCCGTCTATTTTGTCAGCCAGGCCACGCCATCTTCGTGAATTACGTCACACGCCTGAAAACGGTTACATACAAACTTTTAACCTTTGTGATGCCTGTCATCTTCTGCCCGCGGCGTGAGTCCCAGCGACGTCAGCCTGCGCCACAGCCACTCCAGCGGCCCCTGGCGGAACATACGCAGCCAGCAGAGTGAAAACAGCAGGTTAACCAGCCAGACGGCCGGGACAATCGCCAGCAGCTGCAGGCGGCTGAAGTGGTTAAACAGCGCAAAATGGTTAAACAGCGTGGTGCAGATTAGCGTCTGTAACAGATAGTTGCTCAGCGCCATCCGGCCTACGGCACTCACCGCTCGGGTGATAAAGCGCTGATGGAGCTGCCGCCAGTAGCCGAAGCAGAGCGCGGCATAGCCCAGCGCCTGCAGTGGCGCGCTGACTTCGCGCGGCACCTGCAGGAAAAAGCCCGACCAGCGGAAGCTCCAGCCGGTCATCCACTGCAGCGCAATCGACGGGATTTCAATCGCCACCCCGGCAAGCACCAGCAGCCAGCCGGTGCGGCGATAGTGCTGCACGCTGAACGTGCCCCGCAGCCAGCCGCTGCGCATCAGCGCCGCACCGCACATCATCAGGCCCGCCAGCTGCCAGCCGTACTGCGCGGCCAGCGCCATCAGCGCCGAACCGAGCATATCCAGCCGGTTGCGCAGCGCCTCCCCGCCGCCGTGGGTGCGCCAGAAGGTTTCATACTGCACGTCGGCGGCACCGGGCAGCCACGAGCTGTTGGGATTCGGACCCGAGGCCATTCCCAGCACCACCAGAATGGCGCTGCCGACCACATACAGCATCAGTCCGGTGTTAAACAGCTGCCGCGTGCCGGGCACATCGCGGATCATCCGCCACACCACCAGCCCGACCAGGCCGTAAGCCAGCAGGATATCCCCTTCCCAGAACAGAAGACCGTGCAGCAGCCCGAAGATCACCAGCCACGACAGCCGCGACTGCAGCCAGCGCCTGCCGCGCGGCAGCAGCATTTGTAATCCGGCGCCGAACAGGATGGCGAACAGCGTCAGAAATTTAGCCTGCGCCAGCAGATCCATCGCCGACCAGACCCACAGCTCGGAGGCAGCGGGCATGCCGTGCCAGGCCGGATTCAGGTAGGCGGCTTTCGGTAAGGCAAACGAGGTGATATTGAGTAACAGAATGCCGAGAATGGCGACCCCGCGGATAAAATCCAGCGTGGCAATACGGGTTACGGGTGCATTCATCCAGGGGGGGCATCTCTTCCGGTCGCCCGGGCGTGAATCGACAACGGGCAGACCGGCTGAACCGGCCTGCCCCTACAGTGCAGGATGTCGCCTCAGGCTGTCAATCAGCTGTGGCGTACCGCGCGCAGGAACTCCTGCCGGGTATTCTGGCTGGACTTGAACAGCCCGCCCAGAGAGGTGGTGGTGGTGGCGCTGGTGGCATCGCGAATGCCGCGCGCCTTCACGCAGTAGTGCACCGCGTCAATGGACACCGCCACGTTGGTGGTGCCGAGCAGGGTTTGCAGCGCCACGAGGATCTGCTGCGTCAGGCGCTCCTGCACCTGCGGGCGCGAGGAGAAGAACTGCACGATGCGGTTGATCTTCGACAGGCCAATCACCTTATCTTTCGGGATGTAGGCCACGGTGGCCTTACCGTCGATAATCACGAAGTGATGCTCACAGGTGCTGGTCAGCGTAATGTCACGCACCGTCACCATCTCATCGACCTTCATTTTATTTTCGATCACGGTGATTTTCGGGAAGTTGGCGTAATCCAGACCGGAAAACACTTCGTTCACGTACATCTTGGCAATACGCTGCGGGGTTTCGCGCAGGCTGTCATCTTCCAGATCGAGGTTCAGCAGCTGCATAATTTCGGTCATATGGCCGGCAATCAGCTGTCTGCGGGTTTCGTCATCCATTTCACGCACGGGAGCGCGTAACGGGGTTTCCAGCCCACGAGCAAGCAGTGCTTCATGAACAAGTGCGGCTTCCTGACTCAACGTCGCCATGTGATTTTCTTCTCCAGCAGGTGACCAGCCGGGCGCAACGGGCCCGGCGAAATTTCTGAGGCGGTATTTTGTAATACATTCGGCGCGCGATCCAGTGAATCAATTTAATTGTCGATGAAACAGTTTCATTCAGCCGCCGCATCGCGCCGCCAGACCAGCGCGGCCGCCGCCAGCAGCGCCACGCCCGCCACGTACAGCGCCGGTTCCAGCCGCCCGGTTAGCGCGGTGGATATCGCCGACAGCAGCGGCCCCGCCAGCTGACCGAGGGCATAACCGGTGGTCAGCAGCCCGGCCAGATAGCGGGTATGCAACGGTGCCAGTTCGCGACCGTACTGCAGGGAAAGCTGCACCACGCAGAGGAACCCGCCGCCGACCAGCACCGCGCCCAGTACCAGCCCGCCGATCCCCGGCAGCATGTCGGACGCGAATACGCCAATCGCCTGCAGCACCAGCACGCAGGCCAGCCGCCGGTTGCTGTGACCATAGCGGCGGGTGAGGATGCCCGCCAGAATGCCCAGCACCGCCGCCCCGCCGAACACCGGCCAGGCAAACTGCGCAAAGGCGCTGCCCGGGAAGCGCGCCGCCGCCATCTGCGACAGGAACGTCGCCGGCAGGATGTAGCCAAAGCCGGCCAGGCTGTAGCTCCACACCAGTTTTTTCAGGCCGGCGGTCAGCTTCAGCGGCTCCGGCGCGGTTTCCGGGCGGTGCAGCTGGCCGCTGCGCGGCAGATTGCGGGCGATAGGCAGCACCAGCAGCAGCGCCATCACGCCGTAGGCCAGCCAGGCCATGGCGGCACCGATCTGCCAGTGATGCAGCACTACCGCCAGCATACCACTGAGGAAAATCCCGGTGCCCGGCCCGGCAAACACCGCCGCGCTCAGGCCCGGCCGCCCGTAGTGGTGCAGCTGTTCATTGCTCCACGCGGCGATCAGCACCATCGCCCAGCCGCTGGCCCAGCCGATAAGAAAACGCACCACGCCGTGCCACCACGGCCCCGCAACGCAGGCGGATAGCAGCGTCAGCGCCACCGCGCCCCAGATCCCGGTCTGCAGGCGCCACTCCACCCGGCGGGTGGCGCGCATCGCGTCATAGGATCCAAACAGGTAGCCGAGATAGTTTAAGGCGGCAACCACCGCAGCGCTGGTGAGCGTCAGCTGGCGATCGTCTATCATTAAAGGAACCTGGGGGGTAAAGGCAAAGCGCCCGATCCCCATCGCTACCACCAGCGTCAGAAATGCGCTGAATGCAACCCGAACTGCCATTTTGCTCTCCCGTGCCCGATTTTCATTGCCAGTAGTCTATGCGATCGGTAAACTCTCAAAAAGTGAATAATTCACACTAAGTTGCTTACGAAAAAAGAATATGGACCTGACCCAGCTTAAAATGTTCTGCGCCGTTGCCGACAGCGGCTCCGTTGTCCGCGCGGCCGAACAGCTTAACCGCGTGCCCTCTAATCTCACCACTCGCCTGCGCCAGCTGGAAGAGGAACTGGGTACGGATCTGTTTATACGTGAAAAGCAGCGCCTGCGCCTGTCGCCGATGGGCCATAACTTTCTCTGCTACGCACAGCGTATTCTGGCACTGAGCGCCGAGGCGATGGCGATGGCCCACAGCGGTGAACCCGCCGGACACTTTGCGTTAGGTTCGATGGAAAGCACCGCCGCCAGCCGCCTGCCCGCGCTGCTGGCCGAATTCCATCACCGCTATCAAAACGTTACGCTGTCGCTGACCACCGGCACCTCCGGCGAAATTCTGGAACAGGTGCGGGCCGGAACGCTGGCCGCCGCGCTCTCCGACGGGCCGGTCAATATGGACGAGCTGAACAGCTGCGTGGCCTTTTCAGAACGGCTGGTGCTGATCTCCAGCCTTGAGCACCCGCCAATTACCCGCCCGGCGGACACAGCCGGTGCCACGCTGTTTACCTTTCGTCCCAGCTGCTCTTACCGCCAGCGCTTTGAAAACTGGTTTCTTGCCGACGGCGTGCAGCACGGGCCGGTGATGGATATTCCGTCCTATCACGCCATGCTGGCCTGCGTCGCCAGCGGCGGCGGCATCGCCCTGCTGCCGGAAGGCGTGCTGACGCTGCTGCCGGGCCATGAACGCGTGCGCCAGCATCCGCTGCCGGCGGAATTTCGCGATACCGATACACGGCTGGTGTGGCGGCGCGATGCCTTCACGCCGAATGTTGAAGCGCTGAAGTACCTGATTATTGAACAGTTTGATAATAAGTCCAGCGACTGATCGGGCTTATTACTTCCCCTTAACCTTAAACACCCTGCTCACGACCGGAATTCACCGGATCGGAGTGACAGACAGGAGCCTGAAATGCAAATGATTAAAACACGTGCCGCCGTAGCCTGGGCCGCCGGTGAACCGCTGAAGATTGAAGAACTGGATCTGATGCCGCCGCAGAAAGGTGAAGTGCTGGTGCGCATCACCGCGACCGGCGTATGCCATACTGACGCCTATACCCTGTCGGGTAAAGATCCTGAAGGCGTGTTCCCGGCGGTGCTGGGCCACGAAGGCGGCGGCGTGGTGGAAGCCGTGGGCGAAGGCGTGACCAGCGTCGCCGTGGGCGATCATGTGATCCCGCTGTACACCCCGGAATGCGGCAAATGTAAATTCTGTCTGTCCGGCAAGACCAACCTCTGCCAGGCGATCCGCGCCACCCAGGGTAAAGGTCTGATGCCGGACGGTACTACCCGCTTCTTCAAAGACGGTCAGCCGATCTTCCATTACATGGGGACGTCGACCTTCTCCGAGTACACCGTGGTGCCGGAAATCTCGCTGGCTAAAATCAGCAAAGAAGCGCCGCTGGAAGAAGTCTGCCTGCTGGGCTGCGGCGTCACCACCGGTATGGGTGCCGTGCTGAACACCGCGAAAGTGAAAGAAGGCGACACCGTGGCCATCTTCGGCCTGGGCGGTATCGGCCTGTCGGCGATTATCGGCGCAAAAATGGCGAAAGCCGGCCGCATCATCGGTATTGATATCAACACCAGCAAGTTCGATCTGGCGACCAAACTGGGTGCGACCGATCTGATCAACCCTAAAGATTTCGACAAGCCGATTCAGGAAGTGATCGTTGAGATGACCGACGGCGGCGTCGACTTCTCCTTCGAGTGCATCGGCAACGTCAACGTGATGCGTTCCGCGCTGGAGTGCTGCCACAAAGGCTGGGGCGAATCGGTGATTATCGGCGTGGCCGGTGCGGGCGAAGAGATCGCTACCCGTCCGTTCCAGCTGGTGACCGGCCGCGTGTGGCGCGGTTCCGCCTTCGGCGGCGTGAAGGGCCGCTCGCAGCTGCCTGGCATCGTCGATCGCTACATGAACGGCGAATTCCAGCTGAACGACTTTATTACCCACACCATGCCGCTGGAAGACATCAACGAGGCGTTCGAGCTGATGCACTCCGGCAAGTCGATCCGTACCGTGGTGCATTTCAACAAATAATAAGCCGCGCACCGGTAAGCTATAGTCAGTTAACGGGCCCGCCGCGGCGGGCCTGATTCTGAACGACGGCAGAACCCATCAGGAGGATACATGCCATCCACTCTGGAGCTACTTGAAGAACACCGGCTGTACGGCGGCTGGCAGCAGCGCTATCGCCATCAGTCCACCAGCCTTAACTGCACCATGACCTTCAGCATCTTCTTACCCGGCCCGAAAGACGGCACCCCGCCGCCGGTGGTCTGGTGCCTTGCCGGTTTAACCTGCACTGATGAAAACTTCAGCGTGAAGTCCGGGGCGCAGCGCGTCGCGGCGGAGCTGGGCCTGGTGCTGGTGATGCCGGACACCAGCCCGCGCGGTGAGGGCGTGGCTAACGATGATGGTTACGATCTCGGCCAGGGCGCGGGTTTTTACCTCAACGCCACCGAGGCGCCGTGGTCGGCGAATTTTAAGATGTACGACTACATCAACAGCGAGCTGCCCGCGCTGATTGCCGGCAACTTCAGCGTCAGCGACCGTCAGGCGATTATGGGGCACTCAATGGGCGGCCACGGTGCGCTGACCATTGCGCTGCGCAATCCGGGACGCTTCAGTTCGGCCTCCGCGTTTGCACCGATCGTCAATCCGCTGGAGGTGCCGTGGGGACAGAAAGCGTTCCGCGCCTATCTGGGCGATGATATGGAGAGCTGGAAGGAGTACGACAGCTGCTGGCTGATGCGCAACAGCGCTAACCAGTTACCGGTGCTGATCGATCAGGGCGACAGCGATCAGTTCCTTGCCGATCAGCTACGGCCTGAACGCCTGGAGGAGATTGCCCGTGAGGTGGATTTCCCGCTGACCGTGCGGGTGCAGCCGGGCTACGACCACAGCTACTTCTTTATCAGCAGCTTCGTCGAGGACCATTTGCGCTTCCACGCCAGGTATTTGTTGGTGTAAAAGTTAAACGGGGCCGGCGGCTTGCACCGCTGGCCCCTGCGGAAATCAGAAGGAGTAATCCACCGCAGCGAAGTAGCGACGGCCATCTTCGTTGAAGGTGTAGTCATCGCGGTTCAGATCTTTATCCCCCAGGTTCATCACCCCGGCGCGCAGCTTAACGGCTTTGGTCGCCTGCCAGGATCCCCCGGTATTCCACAGCACGTAGCCACCCGGCGTCGGGCCGTCTGCGGTCAGCGAACGACGCTGACCGGAGTAATTAGCCTGCAGGAAGAATGACCAGTCCTGCAGCGGCTTCCAGTCCAGGGTGCTGTTGGCGGTGTGCAGCGGCAGCTCCTGCAGCGGTTTATTGCCACCGCCGCTCAGGTTGCGCCCGTCGGTGTAGGTGTAGTTCAGCGTCAGCTTCCACTGGTCGTTGAACGGCACCGTCATCTCGGTTTCCACACCGGTAATGCGCGCCTTGTTGACGTTGTAGTAGCGGAACACCGGCTTGCCGTCGACGATACCAACATAGTTAGGGTAGCTCGGCGCCAGGCCGATGTTGGCCGTACGGGCGATATCGATCATATCGTCAACGTTGTTCTGGAAGGCGGTCACGCTGCCGGTCACGCCGTCCAGCAGCCCCTCTTCCCCGGCGTAATACAGGCCCAGTTCAAAGCTTTCGCTGGTTTCCGGCTTCAGCTCTTTGCTGCCGACAATGGTGCAGCTGCCGCGGCAGGAACCGCTCTGCCAGTCCGGGCTGAGCTGCAGCAGTGAAGGCGCTTTAAAGGCGTTGGCCCAGCCGCCCTTCACGGTGATGGTATCGGTGGCGTTATACACCAGGTAGGCACGCGGGCTCCAGTGATCGCCGAAGGTCTGGTGATCGTCCATACGCACGCCGGTGGTCAGCGCCAGCGAGTCAATAATCCGCCACTCGTCTTCCACAAACAGCGCGTACTGGCTGGCGGAGGTTTTGCCGCTACCTTTCAGGGTGCCGCTGTCCTCCAGCTTATCGTGGCGCACTTCGCCCCCGAAGGTCAGCATCTGGTTGATGTCCGCCAGCGGCAGGACCAGCTTACCGTCCAGCGAGTTGTTTCTCGCTACGGCGTTTCCGGTACTGCTGTTGTAGTTTTCAACGCGATCGCCGTAGAAGCGCAGCTCGGTGTTGCCCCAGTCCCAGCGGCCGTTGTGGCCAAGAGAATAGTTCTGGCGTTCGATGCGGTTTTTATCCAGCGAGTCGGAATCACGGTCCTGGCGGTCGAAGCCGTAGCCGAGGCTGATATCCTGCTCTTTGGTCGGGGTCAGCGCAAACTCCACGTTGGTGTTGCGGTTGGTGTAGCCTTCAATGCGCGGCGACAGGCCGTTAGCCGCCGTGTCGGACTGCTGCTGTTTGTCTTTTTCGCGCTTGCCGAGGTTGCCGTAGACCTTCACGCCCAGCAGATCGTCAATCAGCGGGCCGCTTGTGAAGAAGCCGCCGTTGTAGCTGTCACCGCGATCGCGATGTTCCTGCACCGTGGTGTCGGCGCTTAGCGTACCGTGCCAGTCTTTGCCGACTTTACGGGTAATAATGTTCACCACGCCACCCAGCGCATCGGAACCGTACAGCGATGACATTGGCCCGCGAACCACTTCGATGCGCTCAATGGCATCGGCCGGGATCCAGTTCAGGTCAAAGTCATTGTGGCGGAAGGCGGCGTTACGCGAGTTCACGCGCTTGCCGTCGACCAGGATCAGCGTATAGCTGCTGTTAAGGCCGCGCAGGCTGACGCCCTTGCGGTTATCGCCCTCGTTGGTCAGCTGCACGCCCGGAACGTCACGCAGCACATCGCGCAGATTCTGCACCGGACGGCGCTGGATATCTTCGGCGGTGATCACGCTGATACTGGCAGGCGCATCTTTCAGATTCACCTCGGTTGCCGAAGCGGTGACCACCATCTGCTGTTCACGTTGTTTTTCATCAGCTTCAACGTCTTCAGCCAGCAGCGGGAAGGACATCATAATAACAGACGCGCAGAGGCCCCCGCGCATTACAGGGTTCAACCTAAACATAACTTTCTCCATGTATGCAAAGCAGTAACAAATAAAATGATGACGGCAAAAACCGTCTCTGACTCAATCGGCGGAGTTTATCCGCTCGGTTTTCCGGTTATATTCCGGTTAAGTGATGCGTGCCCTGCGCGTTAATTTACCGGGGCTGGGCGGGCCCCGGCGCGCACTTGCCAGAACTAAAAAGAGGGTGCTTCAACTAATCCATCGATTAACACCTGCGGCGTTCCCAACGTACAGCGTTCAATTCGACCACGAACGCCATACACGCGCGCAAGACTCTCCGGAGTAATCACGTCTTCCGGTAAACCATCCGCAATCAGTTCACCATTTTGCAGCATTAATACATGCTGACCGTGGCGCAGCGCGATATTGATATCGTGCACCACCACGACGGTGACGATATTCCGCTTCTGCGTTTCGCGGCGTACCAGCTCCATCACGTGGAACTGATAATTTAAATCCAGCGCGCTGAGCGGCTCATCAAGCAGCAGCAGGCCCGGGCGGCGGATCAGCGACTGCGCCAGCCCGACCAGCTGCTTCTGCCCGCCGGAAAGCTGGTCCAGATAGCTCATCGCCAGATGCGCAATGCCCAGCTGCTCCAGCAGCTCCATCACTTCGGCTTCGCTGGCCGCGCTGCTGCGCCCGCCGGTGGCCCGCTGGGCGACAATAATCGACTCCAGCACGTGCAGATGTACCCCGGCAGGCAGCGACTGCGGCAGATACACCACGCGGCTGGCGCGCTGGGCAAACGGCAGCGTCATCAGCTCTTCACCGTTAAGCCACATTTCACCTTTTGCACGGTTCAGGCCCGCCAGCGAACGCAGCAGCGTTGATTTACCGCAGCCGTTTGGCCCCAGCAGTACGGTGATTTTCCCGCGCGGCAGCAGGGGCACGTTGAGGTTAGTGATGATCTGGCGCTTCGGATAGCCGGCGTTAAAGCCGCTGATTTTCAGTCCCTGCATCAGATATTCCCCCGATGGCGCAGAATAATACTCAGGAAGAACGGCACGCCGACCAGCGAGGTGACGATGCCAACGGGAATGATCACCCCGGGGATAATGTTCTTCGAGACGACGGAGGCCATCGACAGCACCAGCGCCCCGGTCAGCGCACTGGCCGGCAGATAGAAGCGGTGATCCTCACCGAAAATCATTCGCGCGATGTGTGGGGCCACCAGGCCGATAAAGCCAATCGGCCCGACAAACGCCACCGACAGCGCGGAGAGAATACTGATGCGCAGCAGCGTCGCCAGGCGCAGGCGACGCACGTCGATGCCGAAGCTGACCGCGCGATCTTCACCCAGGCGCAGCGCCGTCAGCTTCCACGAACTGAGCAGCGACAGCGGCACCAGGACCAGCAGCGCCAGGCACAGCACGCCCAGCTTGTCCCACGAGGCACGCGCCAGGCTGCCCATGGTCCAGAACACCAGCCCCTGCAGGGTGTCTTCGCTGGCGATAAACTGCATCATCGACACCAGCGCATTGAAGGTAAACACCAGCGCGATGCCGAACAGCACCACCCCGGAGGTGGCCACTTTGGTCCAGCGGGTGACCGCGTCCAGCATCAGCGCGGCAAACAGCGCGAAGACGAAGGCGTTGGCGGAGATAAACCACTGGTCGGGGATGCCCGGAATACCGATGCCCAGCACAATGGCCAGCGCGGCCCCGAAGGCGGCGGCGGAAGAGACGCCGAGCGTAAACGGACTGGCCAGCGGGTTATTGAGGATGGTCTGCATTTCTGCCCCGGCCAGCCCCAGCGCGAGGCCCACCACCACCGCCATCAGCGCATACGGCAGGCGGATATCCCAGACGATAACCCGGGTACCGGCATCAACGGATTCAGGAGAAAGCAGGGTTTGCCACAGCGCGTGCAGCGTGAGGCCCGATGGGCCAAGGGTGAAGTCGAGGATCAGTGAGGCAACGATCGCCAGAAACAGCACCCCCATCATCAGATAGCGGTGTTTCAGTACCCGGTGATAGCGCCCCATTGCACTGTCGGGCGGCGTCACTGCGGATAGCTTTACGGGATCGTGGGTCACACTCATCTTCAATACCTGTTCGGGGAAGCCCCGGATCGTTCCCTGGCCTGGGAGAAAGGCAAGATTGTAGAAATTATGGAGAGAAAAAGAAAGCTAATGATAATACTTATCAATAATATTTGTAACGCGGCGTGAGGAATAAAAAAAAGGCGCGAAATTCGCGCCCTGGGTGTAATTCAACAGTATTACTTATCGAATTTGGGAAAATCCATCTCGCTGTATTTCACAAAGCGCGTCTTGCGCGTCAGCTTAAAGCCGAACCAGATAATCAGGAACAGCGGAATGCCAATATAGGTTGCCGCCGCACCGTACCAGTCAATGGTGTCGGCGAGGAACGCCTGATAGTTCTGGCCAAGCGTAATGATCAGGCACAGGACAAAGGCGAAAATCGGCCCCAGCGGGAAGAAGCCGGAGCGGTAAGGCAGGTCGGCCAGATCCCGCCCCTGAGCCACGTAGCCCCTGCGGAAACGATAGTGGCTGATGGCAATACCCAGCCAGGCGATAAACCCGGTCATCCCTGATGTATTCAGCAGCCACAGGTACACGGTCTGGTTGCCAAAGATCGAGGTCAGGAAGCACAGACCGGCGATCACGGTGGTCGCTAACAGCGCGTTGCGCGGCACCCCGCCCTTCGACAGCTTGCTGAAAATACGCGGCGCTTTGCCATCACAGGCCAGGGCGTAGAGCATGCGCGTTGAAGCGTACATGCCGGAGTTACCCGCAGACAGGACCGCCGTCAGGATCACCGCGTTCATCACCGCCGCCGCCGACAGCAGGCCCGCGTGCTGGAACACCAGGGTGAACGGGCTGACGCTGATATCTTTCACGTCGTTGCGCAGCAGGCTGGGATCGGTATACGGGATGATCAGGCTGATCACCAGAATCGCAAAAACGTAGAACAGCAGAATACGCCAGAACACCTGACGCACCGCGCGCGGGATATTTTTACCCGGGTCTTCCGATTCACCGGCGGCAATACCGATCAGTTCGGTGCCCTGGAAGGAGAAGCCGACAATCATCGCCACGCCGATCATCGCCGCAAAGCCACCGGCGAACGGCGCATCGCCAATCTGCCAGTTGTGCCAGCCGGCGCTTTCGCCGCCGCGGAAAATGCCTACGATCATAGCCACGCCGACAATTATAAAGATAATCACGGTGGCCACTTTAATCAGCGAGAACCAGTATTCCGCCTCACCGAAGCCTTTCACCGAAATATAATTAAGTAGGAAGATCACGCAGAGGAATAACGCACTCCAGATCCAGCCCGGGGTGTCCGGGAACCACCAGCTCATCACCAGCTGTGAGGCCACGAGGTCAACGGCGATGGTCACCGCCCAGTTGTACCAGTAGTTCCAGCCCAGCGCGAAGCCGAAGCCTTCTTCTACGTATTTGGCACCGTAGGTTGAAAATGAGCCGGATACCGGCATATACGCGGCAAGCTCACCGAGGCTGGTCATCAGGAAATAGACCATCAGGCCGATCAGCGCGTAGGAAAGCAGCGCCCCGCCCGGTCCTGCCTGAGAAATAGTTGCGCCTGAAGCGACGAAGAGACCGGTACCGATTGAACCGCCAATGGCGATCATCGTTAAGTGACGAGCTTTGAGTTCACGCCTTAACCCAGGCTGTTGTGTTGTTTTTATGTCATGATCCATGTTTAATCGCTGTGCTTTTCTAAAATGAGGCGCGATTGTAACAAACTACCGGTGAGCGTATAGCGATAACGCGACGTTATAAGTTAGCTTCATGATCGTCCGGCGATCATTAGAATAAGGCGTGATGATCGCGTCGGCGGCTTACCCGCCTCACCCGCAATGGCCTGATATTACTCTTTGCAGTAGCTGAGAAACCGGCTCAGGGCTTTCGACAGATGCTTCTGGCGGTGGCAGATGCGGTACAGCGTGCGCTTCAGTTTCGGTAACGGCAGCGGCACTTCCACCAGCGTGCCCAGCTCCAGCTGCTCGGAAATGGTCCGGCGCGACAGGCAGCTGATGCCCATTCCGTGCCGCACGGCATTTTTTATCGCCTCGGAGTTACCCAGCTCCAGCGCCAGTTCGAACTGCGGCAGATGCGACAGCAGCAGGTAATCGACGATTTCCCGCGTACCCGATCCCTGCTCGCGCAGGATCCACGGCGCAGCCGCCAGGCTCTGCAGCGTCACCGGCTGGCTGAGGATCTCCGCACCCGGCGCGGCAAAGACCACCAGCTCGTCCTCCATCCACGGTTCGGTGATCAGCTCGGGCATGTGGCACGGCCCCTCAATCAGTCCGATATCCACGCGGAAATCCGCCACGTCGTTAATGACCTCCTGGCTGTTTCCGACGCTCAGCTCCAGCGGCAGCGTGGGGAAATCACGGCGGTAGTGGGCGATCATTCCCGGCAGCAGATAGTTGCCGATAGTGCTGCTGGCGGCAATGCGCAGCGCTCCGTTGTCTTCCCGAAAAAGCTGTTCGATTTCCTGTGCCTGCTCCAGCAGACCGACGGCGCGGGGATACAGCAGGCGTCCGTGCTCGTTAATCACCAGCCGTTTGCCAACGCGATCGAAAAGCTTAACGTCAAGCTGGCCCTCCAGATCGGCCAGCGCAGCGCTGACCGCTGACTGAGACAGGGCCAGCACCTGAGAGGCCTGGGTCGTTGATCCGCTTTTGAGCACCTCGGTAAACACTTCCAGCTGGCGTAACGTAATATGCATAATCCTTCCTTTATATCCAGGTACGACCTGACAAGCGTGTTGCGACTACAGCCCCCTGCCAACGCCGCTTAACACTTATAGTGGTTTATATTAAAAATATAATCAATTTCTCTTTTAAGCAAGATGCCTGCATGATCTTCATGGCTTTTAAGGAGAGATCGATATGACCGATATGACCTGCCACAAACCCCTGCCGCCGTTCGTACTGCCTGTCCCCGGGCTGGCACTGGCGTTGGGCATTGCCGCCCTGGCCATTTTTGCCGGCAGCAACCCGCATCTCAGCGGCCTGGGGCTGGGTGCACTGACGCTGGCTATCGTATTCGGTATCCTTATTGGCAATACGGTCTATCCCTATATTAACCGCCCCTGCGACAACGGAGTGGCATTCGCCAAACAAAAACTTTTGCGCGCGGGGATTGTGCTGTACGGCTTTCGCCTGACCTTCCAGCAGATTGCCGATGTGGGCATCAGCGGTATTGTGATTGATATGCTGATTCTCGGCTCAACGTTTTACCTCGCCTGCTGGCTGGGGCGTAAAGTTTTTGAGCTGGATCGCGAAACCGTGTGGCTGATCGGCGCGGGCAGCAGCATCTGCGGTGCCGCGGCGATACTGGCAACCGAGCCGGTGATCAAAGCGGACCCGGCTAAAGTCACCGTCGCCGTGGCTACCGTGGTGGTGTTCGGTACGCTGGCTATCTTTATTTACCCGCTGCTTTATCCGCTGGCGGCGGCGCTGTTTCCTGCGGTGACGGCGGAAAGCTTCGGCGTGTATATCGGTTCCACCCTGCATGAGGTCGCGCAGGTTGTCGCGACCGGGCATACGCTCGGCACGCCGACGGAAAATGCGGCGGTGATTGCAAAAATGCTGCGGGTGATGATGCTCGCCCCGTTTCTGCTGATCCTCAGCGCGCAGATGAAACGCCTGCGCCCTGCTGCGCACGGCGCGCAGGCTTCAGGGGTGAGCTTTCCCTGGTTTGCCCTGCTGTTTATTCTGGTGGCGCTGTTTAACTCTTTTCACCTCCTGCCGGAAACCATCGTCAGCGCGATAAACCAGCTGGACAACCTGCTGCTGGCAATGGCGATGGCCGCGCTGGGCATCACCACCCGCCTGGCCCACCTGAAACGTGCCGGACTGCGACCGCTGCTGCTGGGCCTGCTGCTGTTTCTCTGGCTGATTGTGGGCGGCGGTGCGATTAACCTGCTGGCAGGCCATTTGATGGCATAATCCGGAGCCGTTTCCGGTTATCATAGCCGGACTCGACCCAGGCCATTAACAGGAGAACGGCATGAAATTTATCGGTGCCCACGTCAGCGCAGCGGGCGGCGTGGATCAGGCGGTTAAACGCGCCTATGAACTGGAAGCAACTGCCTTTGCGCTGTTCACCAAAAACCAGCGCCAGTGGCGCGCGGCCCCGCTGACGGATGAGGTGATTTCCGCCTTTCGCAGCGCCTGCGAACAGTACAACTATGGCCCCGGCCAGATCCTGCCCCACGACAGTTACCTGATTAACCTCGGCCATCCGGTTGAGGAAGCGCTGGAAAAATCCCGCGAGGCGTTCCTTGATGAGATGACCCGCTGCCAGCAGCTGGGGCTGACGCTGCTGAACTTCCACCCCGGCAGCCATCTGCAGCAGATTAGCGAAGAGGCATGCCTGAAGCGCATTGCGGAATCGCTTAACATCGTACTGGACCAGACCGAGGGCGTTACTGCGGTGATCGAGAACACCGCCGGTCAGGGCAGTAATCTCGGCTTCCGCTTTGAGCACCTGGCGGCGATTATCGACGGCGTGGAGGATAAATCCCGCGTCGGCGTCTGCATTGATACCTGCCACGCGTTTGCGGGCGGCTACGATCTGCGCACCGAAGAAGAGTGCGTGAAAACCTTCGAGGAGTTTGAGCGGGTTGTCGGCTTCCGCTACCTGCGCGGCATGCACCTGAACGATGCGAAAAGCGAGTTTAACAGCCGCGTTGACCGCCATCACAGCCTTGGCGAGGGCAATATCGGTAAAACGGTGTTCAGCTGGCTGATGAAGGATGCACGGTTCGACGGGATCCCGATGATTCTGGAAACCATCGACCCGGAGATCTGGAAGGATGAAATTGCCTGGCTGAAGTCAGAGCAGAAGTAAAAAAGCGGCCCCGCTGTAGCGAGGCCGTTTTGCTATCGGGGCCGGGCGTTTCACCCTGGCCCGACTGGTGATTACGCTTTTGCCGTTTCCACTTCCGGGCGCTTCAGCACCGCGTAAGTCAGACCAGCCACCAGCGTACCGACGATAATCGCCATCAGGTAACCCAGTACCGGCGTTATCGCACCCGGGATCAGCAGAACAAACAGACCGCCGTGCGGCGCCATCAGTTTGGCACCGATTGCCATCGAGATAGCACCGGTCACCGCGCCGCCAACGATACAGCAAGGCAGAACGCGCATCGGGTCACGGGCCGCAAACGGAATCGCACCTTCAGAGATAAAGCACAGACCCAGAACCAGCGCCGCTTTGCCGCCTTCCTGCTGACCCTTGTTGAACTTTTTACGCGCAACAATCGTCGCCAGGCCCATCGCCAGCGGTGGCACCATACCGGCCGCCATAATCGCCGCCATCGGTCCGTAGGTTGAGGAACTGAGCAGTCCGACACCGAAGGCATAGGCCACCTTGTTCACCGGGCCACCCATATCGGTACACATCATGCCGCCAAGCACCGCACCCAGCAGTACCGCATTCGCCGTACCCATGTTAGCCAGCCAGGTGGTCAGGCCGGACATGATACCGGCAACCGGTTTGCCCACCACGTAGATCATCAGCAGACCGGTGATCAGGCTGGCGACCAGCGGAATAATCAGGATCGGCTTCAGCGCTTCCATACTGGTTGGCAGCTTCACTTTCTGACTGAGGAACTTCGCCGCGTAGCCGGCAATGAAACCGGCAATAATCCCGCCGAGGAAGCCGGCGTTAATGCTGGTGGCGATCATACCGCCAATCAGGCCTGGAGTCAGACCCGGACGGTCTGCAATCGAGAAGGCGATAAAGCCAGCCAGTACCGGCACCATCAGCGCAAACGCGCTGCCGCCACCGATCTGCATCAGTGCCGCAGCCAGCGTGCCCTGCTCTTTAAACGCGGTAATACCGAACGCGAACGACAGTGCGATGCTCAGACCGCCCGCAACCACCATTGGCAGCATGTAGGACACGCCGGTCAGCAGGTGACGGTAAGCGCCGGTTTTCTCTTTCTTGTCTTCGCCCTGTGCTGAGGACTGGCCGCCCTGCGGCTGATAAGGCTTAGCTTCCGCCACGGCTTTATCCAGCTCCTGCGCGGTTTTCTTCAGCGCCAGTCCGGTCGAGGTACGATACATCGGCTTACCGGCAAACTTCGCCAGGTCCACTTCGATATCCGCCGCAACGATAACCAGATCGGCCGCCGCCACTTCTTCCGGCGTGATGGCGTTGCCCGCACCGACGGAACCCCGGGTTTCCACCTTCACCCACCAGCCGCGTTTTTTCGCTTCGGTGTCGATGGCTTCTGCCGCCATAAAGGTGTGCGCCACGCCGGTTGGACAGGCGGTGACCGCGACAATACGTTTTGGCCCCGTGCCCGCAGCCGGAACCGCGGCTTTCGCGATGGAAACCGGTGCCTGGTAAGGCTGGGCATCCGTCTGCGCTTTCGCCAGCACGTCGGCAGGCTGGCGCAGGAGCTGTTCGATATCCGCCAGGTAAATGGCTTTGCCGTTCAGCGTGCTGTCGGCCGGAATATTTTTACCGGCAACAATCACCTGGTCTGCTTCTGCCGGGTTATCGGTCAGGGTCAGTCCGGCACTTGCCGCAGCGGCGGTAGTGATGTTTTTTGCCAGATAGCCCGTTGCCAGCCCCAGCGAAGAATCTATGATCAGCAGCGTTTTCATTATGCGTCTCCTGCTGTTAATTATGGAAAGGTTGTAGGTCGACACGCGCCATCATTGCGGCCAACTGGGTACGATCGGTAACGCCCACATTGCTCTGGCTGACGGCCATGGCCGCCACGGCGGTTGCAAGACGCAGGGTATGCTCGCTGGATTCACGCATCAGCAGGCCGTAGATCAGCCCGCCAACCATTGAATCACCGGCACCCACGGTGCTGACAACTTCACAGGCAGGTGGTTTTGCAATCCATTCGCCTGAAGCATTCACCCACAGCGCCCCTTCGGCACCGAGTGAGATCACCACGTGAGCAATGCCCTGCTCACGCAGCAAATGTGCTGCTTCAATCACATCTTGTAATGTCGGTAACTTGCGGCCAGCCCAGATTTCCAGCTCGCGGCGGTTAGGTTTAACCAGCCATGGTGCGGCTTTCAGACCGGCGACCAGCGCCTCGCGGCTGCTGTCGAAAATAATGCACGGGCAGTGGGTGCGCAGCGTGGTCATCCACTCGGTAAACGCATCCGGATCGACCCCCGCCGGCAGGCTGCCGCTGACGCAGACCATATCGAACTGGCCCAGCCAGGTCAGGGAATCGGCGGTAAAGCGGTCCCAGTCCTGTCCGGTCACTTCGAAGCCGGAGAAATTCAGGTCGGTGACGTCGCCGCCTTTCTCGGTCAGCTTGACGTTAATGCGGGTACGGCCTTCAACCACCTGGAAGCGGTTAGCAATCCCTAAGTCGCTGAACAGGTGCTGGAAGCCGTCCTGGTTTTCTTTACCCAGGAAGCCGCCGACGGTCACGTCGATGCCTAAATCCTTCAGCACTTTAGCAACGTTAATGCCTTTACCGGCCGCGTGCAGCCCGGTGGTTTTCACCAGGTTAACTTCACCGCGTTCGATTTCTGGGGTGTAACCCACCAGGTCGTAAGCCGGGTTCAGGGTAATGGTGGCAACGCGTCTGCTCATGCTGCCCCCTCGCCCAGGCCGGAGGCGATGGCTTCACCAATCGCATCCAGCGCGGCGCGGGCATCTTCACCGCTGGCGGTAAAGCGCAGACGGTGGCCTTTTTTCACGCCCAGCGCCACGACTTTCATCAGGCTGCGGCCGTTAGCCGGCTTACCGCTGCCGTCGAGGTTGGTGACGGTCACGTCGCAGTTGAACTGCTTAATCACGCTGACCAGCGCGGTGCCCGGACGGGCATGCAGGCCATGTTCGTTACGAATGGTGAACTCTTCGGTCAGCACGTCGGCCTGCTCGGAGACTTCGCTGGTCAGCAGGGCGAGGATGCCCGCCGCGTCGGCTTTCAGCAGGCGGTCAGCTTTCTGCGCAATCAGCAAATCGCTCAGGTAGTTCAGCACGGTTAACGGCTGATCGTCGGCCACGGCCACGGTGATCAGCAGCGAAGCGCTCTCACCCTTCACGTCGATTGGCGCGGCGGCACGGCTGACGGCCACGCCGCTGCCCAGATTACCGGTGGTGCTGTCGCTCAGCCAGATGCCCTGCCCCAGGTTCAGCGGCTTCGCGCCGATCACGCTGCTGACGAAGGACGCATCGACCGCGCCGGCCTGCTGCAGACGGCCTGCGTTCAGCGCCTGAAGAGTCATCAGGTCGCTGGCGGCCACGTCGGTGGCAATCAGCGAGGTATCAAATTTGAACTCAGCGCCCTGCTTTTCGCCCATCAGCAGGCTGCGCAGCGTTTCCGCCGAATCGGTGGTTTTCAGCTGTTCAGCTACGCTGTCATCGCTCAGAACGTGGGTCAGCTGACGCAGCAGCGCCAGGTGTTCATCCGATTTGGCCGCAATACCGATCACCACGTAGGCAGTCTGATCGTCGCCCCAGGCGATGCCCTGCGGGAACTGGAACACCTGCACGCCGGTTTTCAGAACCAGATCGCGGGTGTCGGTGGTGCCGTGTGGAATGGCAATACCGTTACCCAGGTAGGTAGAAGTCTGCTGCTCGCGTGCCAGCATACCGTTAACGTAGCCTTCGCCCACGTTACCGGCGGCGGTCAGCGCGGCGGCAACCTGACGGATGGCATCTTGCTTGTCGGACGCCTGCGCACCGGGCTTAATGGCGTTAAGTTCTAACTGGAACATGGTTCTCCTCGCTGCTGAATTTGAATCGTTTCAGCTAATTTGAGAAAAAAAGCGCTATCCCTGAGCAAACAACCTGCGGAGACAACGCTGAAACGTTTCAAGGATTGTGGTCTTTAATCAGGTGTTGTGGCAAGTTTTACTGTAAACGGCATAGCAGATTTTTGACGGTCCGCACATTTTGTTGAGATTTATCACGGAAAAATCCCGTCGCTACAGCGGCAGCTGAAGGCATGCTGAAAGCAGACGGATTTATCAGAAAAAGTGCTGAAGGAAGGTAAGCAGAGGCTGCCTGCCCGAGAAATCCAGTGGGAAATTAAGGTTAAATGATAATGGCGTGACTACTTGGGTAACGGTCCGGGGCGGAGTGCGATCAAGGCGCCGTTGCCGCTTCCAGATTCACCAAATAGGTCATCGCGTCAAGACTGCTGGTACCGCACATATCCCGCGAAGGCTGCAATCCACCGCACACCTTTGGCCGCAGCGGCGAACCGAAAATATTGCACAGGTTGTGGTCGTTCAGCTGAATGCAGCGGGTGTTGGCCGGTTTGCCGTTCGGCATGCCCGGGATCGGGCTGGAGATGGAAGGTGCAATGCAGCAGGCTCCACAGTCAATACGGCATTCCATCAGTTACTCTCAGCGCGGGGGTTACGGTGCGACACATTAGCAGAACGCCCTTCATTGCGATATACCATGTCGCTGATTCCCTGCTTTGTTATGAAATGTGGTCTTTTACCCGGTTAATCTTCCCTCCCCGGGGTATTGTTACGATGACGATCCCCACTTTTTTCCGCTTAGCGATGCAGGCAGATCTTGCCTGAAAGCGCGGGCGCGAGTACCTTGTCGCGATAAATTTCCCCCTCTCTTCCACGTGAGATCCGTTTTATGCCAAGAGCGAATGAAATCAAAAAAGGTATGGCCATCAGCTACAACGGCAAACTGCTGTTGGTAAAAGACATTGATGTGCAAAGCCCCAGCGCACGCGGTGCATCCACCCTGTACAAAATGCGCTTCACCGATGTCCGCACCGGTCTGAAGGTTGAAGAACGCTTCAAGGGTGATGACATCCTCGACACCATTTCCCTCAGCCGTCGCCAGGTGACCTTCTCTTATATAGACGGTGACGAATACGTCTTTATGGATGACGAAGATTACACGCCGTACAACTTCAAGCAGGATCAGATCGAAGACGAGCTGCTGTTCCTGCCGGAAGGCGGCATTCCGGGCATCCAGGTGCTGACGATGGATGGCCAGATCCTGGCGCTGGAGCTGCCGCAGACCGTGGATATGGAAATTGTTGAAACCACGCCGGGTATTAAAGGTGCCTCCGCCAGCGCCCGTACCAAACCGGCGACCATGAGTACCGGCCTGGTCGTTCAGGTTCCGGAATACCTCAGCAACGGTGACAAAATCCGCATTCATATTCCAGAGCGTCGTTATATGAGCCGCGCTGACTAGTTGTGCCGGACAAGGGCGATGTGCAATGACATCGCCCTTTTTGTTATGTTATAACAAAAACAAAACGCACGCACTGGAGCAATGATGACCCGGGTAAATCTGATCACCGGCTTTCTCGGCAGCGGGAAAACCACCACGCTGCGCCATTTACTGGCTGGTAAACCCCAGGATGAGAAGTGGGCGGTGCTGGTCAACGAGTTTGGTGAAGTCGGCATTGACGGCGCGCTGCTGGCAGAAACCGGTGCGGTGCTGAAAGAGATCCCCGGCGGCTGCATGTGCTGCGTTAACGGCCTGCCGATGCAGGTCGGGCTGAATATGCTGCTGAAGCAGGCGAAGCCGGACCGGCTGCTGATTGAACCGACCGGGCTTGGCCATCCCAAACAGATCCTCGATATGCTGTCGGCCAGCGTTTACGAACCCTGGATCGACTTGCGCGCCACGCTTACCCTGCTCGACCCGCGCCAGCTGCTGGACGAACGGGTGGTGCAGAATGAAAACTTCCGCGATCAGCTGGCCGCAGCCGACATGATTATTGCCAATAAACAGGATCGCTGGGATGACGCCGCTCGCCAGGCGCTGCTCAGCTGGCAGCAGCAGTCGGCCGCCGGGCGCACGCTGGTGACCACCCAGCACGGCGAGATTGACGCCGCGCTGCTGGATGCGCCGCGCCGCAATCTGCGTGCGTTACCCCATCCGTCCCATCACCATCACAGCACCGCGCCCTCGCGGCTGGCGGCGCTGAAGCCCGACGAGAATATGCCCTGGCGGCGGGCGCTGAATCAGGGCCAGGGTTTTTACGCCTGCGGCTGGGTTTTTAATAGTGATACGGTGTTTGACACGATTGGCCTGCTGGAGTGGGCGCGGCTGGCGCCGGTATCGCGGGTGAAAGGCGTCATGCGCATTGCCGAAGGCATGGTCAGTATTAATCGCCAGGGCGCTGACTTCCATATCGAGACCCGAAGCGCCGAACCTCCGGACAGTCGAATCGAACTTATCGACGATTCCCAGGCTGACTGGAACAGTTTGCAAACTTCTTTGTTGAAACTTCGTTTACACTATCAGAGATAACCTACGCCGCGACCTGGCTAATGACACTCTGGTATTTATGACAACTAAACGCTTACTGACCATCCTTTTACTTAACGCGATGGGGTTATTTCTCTTTTTCTCCTGGTATCTGCCTGCAGGCCACGGTTCATGGTTTGCCATCGATAAAGGGATTTTCTACTGGTTCAACGACCGTATGGTCACCAGTAAACCACTGTTATGGCTGGTCGCCATCACCAACTTCCGCGCGTTTGATGGCGTCTCTCTGCTGGCGATGGGTGGCCTTTATCTGCACTTCTGGCGGCGGGAAACCCCGCAGGGTCGGCGCAGAATGCTGGCGATTGGTATCACCATGCTGATTACCGCCGTTGGTCTGAATCAGCTGGGTCACCTGATCCCGGTCTCACATGCCAGCCCGACCCGGTTCTTCCCGGACGTGCATCATGTCTCGCAGCTGACCGGCATCCCGACGAAAGACGCCTCGGCGGACAGCTTCCCCGGCGACCACGGCATGATGCTGATTATTTTCGCCTGCTTTATGCTGCGCTACTTCAGCCGCCGCGCGTTTGCCGTGGCGGTGATGATTGTGCTGGTATTTGCGATGCCGCGCGTGATGATTGGTGCCCACTGGTTCACCGATATCGCCGTCGGCTCCCTTTCCATCGTGCTGGTGGGGATGAGCTGGTGGCTGATGACGCCGGCCAGCGATTATCTGGTTAACTGGCTTTATCGTAATTTGCCTGGAAAATATAAACCGGCACGGTGATCGCCTTATAAACCTCTTCCCCAATCCGCATTAAGGATAAATAATTTCTTATCTTTGATGCGGATTAACCATTAATTAGCAGGCTAACAGAGTCCGGTATTCAGAACCTTTCATTATACCTGCCCCGGCAGCCCGGGTTGGCTAAGTGCCTGCCGTCTTTGAGATTATTCCTAATTCATGACTTCCACCTTCTTCTGTCACAAAGCCGTGCCTGATTCGCCACTAAAACGTCAATTATTGCCCGTTCTCTGAACAAATGCGTATCTGGTTATTTCACATCAAAAAAACCTATAAAAAAGTACTTAAAACCCCTCGCTATGGGGCTTGTAATGGGGTAACCTCGTTTCCGGTTAGGCAAAATGGGTAAAATATTTCGGTCTGTTACATTTTAAAACGTGCTCGCTAACACATTTTAAAGATTCCGAAATTGTCATCTTGTGATGCGCTAATTAATCTCGTTTCGTTTCGCATTTTAACTAACGACTCTGTCGTAAGGACTTCAAGGGATTACAAACATAATGGTCAAGTCTCAACCTATTCTGAGATATATCCTGCGGGCACTCCCCGCCGTCGCGTTAGCGGCACTGTTGTCAGCATGTAGTTCGAACAGCGGGCACAATGTACAAACTGATACTCATGCAGTTAAAGGCCAGAATGGTTTTTTACTTCAAGCGTCTCAGGATGAATTCGAACAGATGGTTCAGAACGTGGATATTAAATCCCGTTTAATGGATCAGTACGCAGACTGGAAAGGCGTGCGTTATCGTTTAGGCGGTACCAGCAAACGTGGCATTGACTGCTCGGCCTTTGTACAGACTACGTTTCGTGAACAGTTTGGTTTAGATCTTCCCCGTTCGACTTACGAACAGGAAGACAGCGGAAAGAGCATCCAGCGTACAAAGCTGCGCCCGGGTGATTTAGTTCTGTTCCGCGCGGGCTCTACGGGTCGTCATGTCGGTATTTATATCGGTAATGATAACTTCGTCCATGCATCGACCAGCAGCGGCGTGATGATTTCTAATCTCAACGAGTCGTACTGGAAAAATCGCTACCGCGATGCGCGACGGGTTCTGAGCCGAACGCAAAGCTGATTTCATTCTTTGAAGTCCGCGAAACACGAGAGAAAAAGACGCTGCCCCGGCAGCGTTTTTTTTCGCCCGTTTTTCAGCAAAAAAACTTTTGATAATCAAAAGAATATGAAGACAGAAACCCGCCGCCGTTATATCCTGCATTGCTTACACCAGAAAAGCTGTTTGTTACTAATAAATAATAAAAAACCGGCTATAACGGGAGATATAACCCTATGCCACTGCCAACAAACGTCACGCGACTGGTTCCCCAGCAGCGCAAGATTGTCTGTCTGAGTGCCGCCACTGGTTTTATTTTTTTTCTGTTGTTTATTACCATCACCCTGAGCATTACCTGGAACCGTCATTCCGAAAGCCATAACCGGCTCGCCGGCTATACGCAAAGCTATGTCATCAACCTGTTTGGTGAACTTCAGCAAACGCTTCAGCCCCTGCAGGCTGCCGCCAGCATTGCCAGCTGTGACCAGGTGCGTAATGACCTGATCCAGCGCGCCGCATTCGCACCGAATATTCGGGCTATTTTACTGGTAAAAAATGGCGTCGCCTTCTGTTCATCCGCCACCGGGCCGATGTCGCTGGCGGTAAAAAGACTGTCTCCCTTAACGGATATCGCCAAGCCCCTTGATATACGCCTGATACCCGATACGCCGATGGTGCCGGGTAAGCCCGCGATTGCTATCTGGTTATCCGATGCCAATCATCCGTCCTACGGCGTCTTCGTGACGTTGAACGTTAACCTAACACCCTACCTTCTGCTGACATCCCGTCATCTGGAGATCGCCGGAATGGCGATAGCCACAAAAGACAACGCGCTGACGACCTGGAATGACGGGGTGATCACGCTGACCGATTTGCCAAAGCATCCGCTGCGGACGATTACCCTTACCGGCTATCCCCTGACGCTCTATTTCTATGGGGAAACGCTGCCGGCCCGCGACGTTCATGTCATTCTTCTTGCCGGACTGCTGCTCAGTATTATCATCGCCTTTGCCTGCTTCCTGGTGCTTATTCTGCGGCAGCGGCAGGGAAAAGAGATCCAGCAGGGGATGAAGCGCGGCGAGTTTCACGTGGAATATCAGCCGGTGATTGATGCCAGCTCCGGGAAAACCTACGGGCTTGAGGCCCTGCTACGCTGGACGCATCCCACCGAAGGCCGCATTCCACCCGACGCTTTCATCAGCTATGCCGAAGGGCAGAACCTGATCGTTCCGCTGACCCGGCATTTATTTCAGCTGGTCGCGCGGGATGCGCATCAGCTGTGCCGGGTGACTCCGGCCGGAACCCGGCTGGGGGTGAATCTCTCCCCGCTGCATTTAAGCTATCCAACCTTCCGCCAGGACGTGCTTGACTGGCTTGAGGCCATGCCGAAAAACCATTTCGAATATATTTTCGAGATTACCGAACGCGCTATGGTGGACGATCGCAGCGCGGATGAAATCTTCCACTGGATCCGCCAGCAGAATATTAAAATAGCCATTGATGATTTTGGCACCGGCCACAGTGCGCTAATCTATCTGGAAAAGTTTAAATTTGATTATCTGAAAATCGATCGGGGTTTTGTGCTCAGCATTGGCACGGAAACCGTTAATTCCCCGGTACTGGATGCCGTGCTGAATCTGGCGCAGAAGCTGAATCTGAATACCGTGGCCGAGGGCGTGGAAACCGCCGAGCAGGCGCTGTGGCTGATTAACGGTGGCATCAGCCACATGCAGGGATACTTATTCAGTCGCCCCCGCACGGTGCCGCAGCTGATTGATTATTTCGCCAGCGATTTTGCCCCCATCGATCGCGTAATACTGGCGGGTTAGCATCAACTGTCAAAACGGGTAAAAGGCCTTCACTATCATTGCGCCGGGTTGGCTTTACTGTCAGTCTGATCTGCCTGTTTTTATTTTTCACCTCCGGGAGCCTGTTTAACCATGATTGTGCGCATTGTTGCCCTTGCTTTATTCAGCCTGACGGCGGCCTGTGCGCAGGCTGAAAAGATTAATGAGAGCTACAGTTTTGCCCAGCTTGGGACTGCAAAATACGCCACGGGCTTTACCCATTTTGATTATGCGAATCCCGCCGCGCCGAAAGGCGGCAGCATTACCCTTTCCGCGATCGGTACCTACGACAACTTCAACCGCTACGCCCTGCGCGGCAGCCCCGGGGCGCGGACGGAAACGCTTTACGACAGCCTTTTCACCTCCTCCGAAGATGAGGTGGGCAGCCTCTATCCGTTGATTGCCGAATACGCGCGCTATCCCGATAATTATCGCTGGGTTGAGGTGAGTATTAACCCGCTGGCCCGCTTCCAGGACGGCTCCCCCATTACCGCCGCCGACGCCGCCTTCACTTTTAATATGTTTATGACCCAGGGCGTGCCGCAGTACCGGGTTTTCTATAAAGGGGTAACGGCCAGAGCAATTTCCCGCCTGACGGTGCGCTTTGAACAGCCGCAGCCCGACCGCGATAAGATGCTGTCGCTGCTGTCATCGCCGGTCTTCCCGGAGAAGTTCTGGAAAAACCGCAATCTGGGTGAGCCCCTCCCCTACCCGCCTCCGTCAAGCGGGCCGTATCGCATTACCGCCTATAAGGTCGGCCAGTCGATCACCTATTCGCGGGTGAAGGACTACTGGGCGGCAAACCTGCCGGTGAATAAGGGCCGCTACAACTTCGACAAAATCCGCTACGACTATTATCTGGACGATAATGTCGCCTTTGAAGCATTTAAGGCGGGCGCGTTTGATTTCCGGGCCGAAGGGTCGGCAAAGAAATGGGCCACGCAGTACAGCGGTAATAACTTTGAACGCGGCTATATCATCAAAGATCCGATACCGAATACGGTTGCCACCGACACCAACTGGCTGGCTTTTAATATTCAGCGCCCGCAGTTTACCGATCCGAAAGTGCGTGAGGCGCTGTCGCTGGTGTTTGATTTTGACTGGATGAATAAAGCGCTGTTCTATAACGCCTATAAGCGGGTGAACAGCTATTTCCAGAATACCGAATACGCCGCGCGCAACTATCCCGACGCCAGCGAGCTGGAAATTCTTGGCCCGCTTAAGGGCCAGTATCCTGCCGAGGTGATTGATAAAATTTATCAGCCGCCCACTTCCGACGGCAGCGGCTACGATCGTGGCAAACTGCTGCAGGCGCTCGATCTGTTGAAACAGGCGGGCTGGGAGCTGAAAAATCGTCAGCTGGTCAACGTGAAAACCGGCAAGCCGATGCGTTTTGAGCTGCTGCTGCGCAGCGGCGGCAACGATCAGTGGGTGCTTCCGTTCCAGCATAATCTGACGCGCATCGGGATTACCATGGATGTGCGACAGGTGGACAGTTCGCAGTATCTGTCCCGCCTGCGCAGCCGCGATTTTGATATGCTGCCCTCGCCCTATGCGGCTTTTGCCACCCCCGATACCGGCCTGCAGTTTTACTGGGCCAGCAGCTACATCAATTCCAGCTACAACAGGCCGGGCGTCAACAGTCCGCTAGTCGATAATCTGATCGCCCAGATTAACCAGCATCAGGGTGATAAACCGGCGCTGATCGCGCTGGGGCGGGTACTGGACCGGGTGCTGCTGTGGAACTACTACATGATCCCGATGTGGTACAGCGCCAGCGATCGCTACGCCTTCTGGAATAAATTCTCGATGCCGTCCACCCGCCCCACCTATTCGCTGGGCTTTGACAGCTGGTGGTACGATGTTAATAAAGCCGCACAGCTGCCGGCACAACGACGTTAAGGAGCCTGACTGTGGGTGCGTATATTCTTCGTCGCTTACTGCTGATTATTCCCACCCTGTGGGCGATTATCACCATTAACTTTTTTATCGTGCAGATTGCCCCGGGCGGGCCGGTCGACCAGGCGATTGCCAATATCGAGTTTGGCCAGACCACCGGCCTGCCGGGTGCCGCCGGGGAGAATGCCTCCCACGGGCGCAGCTCGCTGAATGCTTCCCCCGCCGACGGCCAGTATCGCGGTTCCCGCGGCCTGGATCCGGAAGTGATTGCGGAAATCACCAAACGCTACGGCTTCGATAAGCCGCTGCACGAACGCTATTTCACCATGCTGTGGAACTATCTGCGTTTCGATTTCGGCGACAGTCTGTTCCGCAGCAGCTCGGTGCTGCAGCTGATTAAAGAGAGCCTGCCCGTATCGGTGACGCTGGGGCTGTGGAGCACGCTGATTATCTACCTGGTCTCCATTCCGCTCGGCATCAAGAAGGCGGTGCGTAACGGCAGCGCCTTCGACATCTGGAGCAGTACGGCGATTATCATCGGCTATGCCATCCCGTCATTCCTGTTCGGTATCATGCTGATTGTGCTGTTTGCCGGAGGCAGCTACCTCGACTGGTTCCCGCTGCGCGGGCTGGTCTCACCGCAGTTTGACACCCTGCCGTGGTACGGCAAAGTCACCGACTACCTCTGGCATATTACCCTGCCGGTGCTGGCAACGGTCATTGGCGGCTTTGCCACCCTGACCATGCTGACCAAAAACTCGTTTCTTGATGAGATCCGTAAACAGTATGTGGTCACCGCGCGGGCGAAAGGACTGGACGAGGAGAAGATCCTCTACCGCCACGTTTTCCGTAACGCCATGCTGCTGGTGATTGCCGGTTTCCCGGCCACCTTTATCAGCATGTTCTTTACCGGCTCGCTGCTGATTGAGGTGATGTTCTCGCTTAACGGCCTGGGGCTGCTGGGCTATGACGCCACCATCCAGCGCGATTACCCGGTGATGTTCGGCACGCTGTATATTTTCACGCTGATCGGGCTGTTGCTGAATATCGTCAGCGATATAACCTACACGCTGGTCGATCCGCGTATTGATTTCGAGGGGCGCTGATGAGCCATTTAAATCCGATTAATCAGGCTCGCTGGGCGCGGTTTAAAAACAACCGCCGGGGATACTGGTCGCTGTGGATCTTCCTGGTGTTTTTCGTCCTTTGCCTGGGGTCCGAACTGCTGGCTAACGATAAGCCGCTGATCGTGCATTATCAGGATCGCACCTACTTCCCGCTGGTGGTGAACTACACCGAAAGTGATTTTGGCGGGCCGCTGGCCACGCCCGCCGACTATCAGGACCCGTGGCTGAAGCAGCGGCTGGACAACGCAGGCTGGGCCGTCTGGGCACCGATTCGCTTCGGTGACAATACCATCAACTTCGCCAGCACCCGCCCTTTCCCCTCGCCGCCTTCCCTTGAGAACTGGCTGGGTACCGATGCCAACGGTGGCGACGTGCTGGCGCGTATACTCTACGGCACGCGGATTTCCCTGCTGTTTGGCCTGATGCTGACGCTGTTTTCCAGCGTGATTGGCATTATCGTCGGCGCAACCCAGGGTTACTTCGGCGGTAAAGTCGATCTGTGGGGCCAGCGCATTATTGAGGTGTGGTCGGGAATGCCAACGCTGTTCCTGATCATCCTGCTTTCCAGCGTGGTGCAGCCCGGCTTCTGGTGGCTGCTGGCGATTACCGTCGTTTTTGGCTGGATGAGCCTGGTCGGCGTGGTGCGTGCGGAGTTTCTGCGCACCCGCAACTTCGACTACATCCGTGCCGCGCAGGCAATGGGGGTCAGCGACTGGCGCATTATGTCACGCCATATGCTGCCGAATGCGATGGTCGCCACGCTCACCTACCTGCCGTTTATTCTCTGCGGATCGATAACCACGCTGACCTCGCTGGACTTCCTGGGATTCGGTCTGCCGCTGGGATCGCCGTCGCTGGGTGAACTCCTGCTGCAGGGGAAAAATAACCTGCAGGCTCCGTGGCTGGGGCTGACGGCCTTCTTCTCGCTGGCGATCCTGCTGTCGCTGTTAATCTTTATTGGTGAAGCCGTGCGCGACGCCTTCGACCCGAGCAAGGTGCACTGATATGGCGCTGCTTTCGATTCAGGATCTGAGTATTGCTTTCCGCCAGGGCGGCGTTGAACGGCGCGTGGTGGACGGGCTTTCGCTGTCGGTTGATGCCGGAGAAACCGTCGCGCTGGTGGGCGAATCGGGATCGGGTAAAAGCGTGACGGCGCTGTCGGTGATGCGGCTGCTGCCGACTCCGCCGGCAGTGTATCAGCAGGGCGATATCCGGTTTGCCGGCCAGAGCGTGCTGCAGGCCGATGAGCGTACGCTGCGCGGTCTGCGCGGCAACCGCATCGCCATGATCTTTCAGGAGCCGATGGTTTCACTGAACCCGCTGCACAATATTGAAAAACAGCTGTACGAGGTCCTGTCGCTGCATCGCGGCATGCGTCGCGAAGCCGCGCGCGCCGAGATGCTCAGCTGTCTGGATCGCGTGGGCATCCGCAATGCCGCCCGGCGGCTGAATGACTTCCCCCACCAGCTTTCCGGCGGCGAACGCCAGCGCGTGATGATTGCCATGGCGCTGCTGACTCAGCCGGAGCTGTTGATTGCCGATGAACCCACCACCGCGCTCGACGTGACGGTGCAGGCGCAGATCCTGGTCCTGCTGAAAGAGCTGAAGCAGGAGCTGAACATGGGCCTGCTGTTTATCACCCATAACCTGAACATCGTCCGCCAGCTCGCCGACAGCGTCACCGTGATGCGCAACGGCCAGGCGGTTGAGCATAACAGCACGCAGCGGCTGTTCAGCGCGCCACAGCACCCCTACACCCGCCAGCTGCTGGACTCTGAACCGGAAGGCCGCCCTGCCCCCGCGGATATCGACAGTCCGCCGCTGCTGAAAGTTGAGAACCTGAACGTGGCGTTCCCGATTAAAAAGGGACTGATGCGCCGCACGGTAGACGTTCATCACGCGCTGAAATCGCTGAGCTTTACCCTGCATCCGGGCGAAACGCTGGGCCTGGTCGGTGAGTCCGGCTCCGGCAAAAGCACCACCGGGCTGGCGCTGCTGCGGCTGATCGCCTCCGGCGGCGATATCTGGTTTAACAACCAGCCGCTGCATCAGTGGAACCGCCGGCAGATGCTGCCGGTACGGCGTCAGATTCAGGTGGTGTTTCAGGACCCCAACTCGGCGCTGAATCCGCGGCTGAACGTGCTGCAGATCATTGCTGAAGGGCTGCAGGTGCATCATCCCGAACTGAACGCGGAGCAGCGGGAAGCAAAAGTTATTACGGCCATGCAGGAAGTCGGGCTGGATCCCGAAACCCGCCAGCGATACCCGGCAGAGTTTTCCGGCGGCCAGCGCCAGCGTATCGCCATCGCCCGCGCGCTGATCCTGCAGCCACAGCTGATTATTCTCGATGAACCGACCTCCTCACTCGACCGCTCGGTGCAGAAACAGATCCTCGCCCTGCTGAAGACGCTGCAGGAGCAGCACCGGCTGGCCTATATTTTTATCAGCCACGATCTGCAGGTGGTGCGTTCGCTCTGTCATCAGGTGGTGGTGCTGCAGCAGGGAGAGGTGGTTGAACAGGGTGAGTGCGAAACTATTTTTAGCGCACCGCAGCAGGATTATACCCGCCAGCTGCTGATGCTGGCTTGAGTACGGTACTCAGCGGCTGAGCGTTGCCGCGCGTGGCGGGCTTATTCAGGGGCGTGGTAAAAGGAATCTGGCCAAATCGTGGGGTGCAGCGAGTGCGTCTGGCCTAATCGTGACGTTCACCGGCAAAGGTTTCAGCGATGCCAACGCCGAAATTTTTCAGGCGGCAGGTGGTGGTGCATTCATCCTGGCGATGAACAAACAGGCACGGCTCGCCTTCCAGCTCCAGCACGGCGCAGTCCAGCTGCATATCCGCCAGCGCCAGTTTGATGTTCTGCATGATTTCCCAGGCAGAATCACCGTTATGGCTCAGCAGGCGCAGGCCGATCAGGTCGTCATCGCTGTTCAGGACGTTGGATGCCTGCGGTTCCACGGTCACCCCCACGGGTCCGCTGCAGCGGCGATAGCTGGCCGGCAAACGATGTACCACTGAATGTTGTAAGGTATTCAACATAGTCCCCCCCCCCAGAGTTACTTTTAAACAATTTTTTCACAATTATTTTACAAGGTAAATCATCAATTGTGGAAATAAAATTAACCTACTGATAAACATCACTATTAATCTTTATCAGGTCAGGCCATCTGATTTATCCACATTTTTTATAGTCTTTTTTTGAGAGGTAACTCTCATTTATTGGATATGTTTACCGCGTTACTCGTGGGATAACAACCGATTTCGTAGCAAAGTTGTTACTTTTTCAAGGTTAGCATTTCACAAATAATCAACAGGACGGTGCCGGGGGAGGACTATAGCTGCCGGGCCAGAAGCGGCCCGGCAGCAGATTTACGCGGACTGAGCGTGACGCGGACGCGCCGCATAGAGGAACAGAGCAACCGACAGGGTGGCGCAGATAAAGATGGCGCTGACCATCGGCCACGCGCTGTTAAACGTCATGGTCGACAGCAGCGCCCCGGCCAGCGCGCCGACGCCAAAGCGCAGCGTGCCCGCCAGTGACGACGCGGTGCCCGCCATATGAGGAAACTCATCGAGGATCACCGCCATGGCATTCGACGACACCATCGCCACGCAGCCGATAAACATCGCCACGCCAAACACCAGCGCCAGGAAGCCCAGATCCAGCGCGCTGACCAGCAGCAGCCAGACCGCCATCGTGAACTGCACCAGCAGGCCAAAGCGGAACATTGCCAGCGGACCAAAGCGGCGCACACAGCGGCTGTTCAGCAGGGTCATCAGGAACAGAAACACCACGTTCAGCGCGAAGTAATAACCAAAGTCCTGCGGTGAAATGTGGTTCAGTTCAATGTAAACAAACGGCCCGGCGTTGAGGAAGGAGAACAGCCCGGCAAACGAACAGCCGCTGGCCAGCATATAGCTGAATACCCGCTTATGGCGGAACAGGGAGAGGAAATTCCCCAGCGTGGTGCGCAGGTTAAACCGCTGCCGTTTTTCCTTGGGCAGCGTTTCCTTTATCTGCGTAACTACCAGCAGCGTGGTAATAACCGCCGCCACGGAGATGGTCCAAAAAATCGCGTGCCAGCTCCAGATCAGGAGCAGCCAGCCGCCAACGATCGGTGCCAGCAGTGGCGCAACCGTGGTCACCAGCATAACGAACGACATCATGCGCGAGAACTCCTCTTTCGAGTAGCTGTCGCGCATCAGGGCGCTGATGACCACGCTGCCCGCCGCCGCCGACAGGCCGTGCAGGAAACGCATGTTGATCAGTTGCTCTATGCTCTGCGAAAGCGCACAGGCGGCCGCGGCCACGGCAAAGATCAGCGTGCCTGCGGCAATCACCGGCTTGCGGCCAAAACTGTCCGCCAGCGGACCATAAATCAGCTGGCCGAGGGCAAAGCCAAGAATATAGGCGTTCAGGGTCATCTGTACGCTGCCCGCCGACACACCAAACTCGCGGGCAATCTGCGGCAGCGCGGGCAGATACATATCGATCGACAGCGGCATCAACATCGCCAGCAGTCCGAGGATCACCACTAATCCAACGGAAGAATTCTTATCCTTTGCCACTCACTGCCCCTTTGAAATGATTATCCGCTAGCGCGTCAGCCCGACGCTGGCCACTTCTTCCTCGGTCAACGCACGATACTCGCCCGGCTCCAGGTCGGCATCCAGGCTGATATCGCCAATGCGTTCACGATGCAGCTCCACCACGCGGTTCCCCACCGCGGCAAACATGCGTTTCACCTGATGGTAACGGCCTTCGCTGATGGTCAGGCGCACGCGATGGTCGTCAAGCGCTTCCAGCACCGCCGGTTTGGTCAGCGTTTTCTCATTGTGCAGCTGCACGCCATCGGCAAACTGCTGCGCCGTATCGTCGCTCAACGGCTGCTCCAGCGTGACCAGATAGGTTTTCTCGCAGTGGTGGCGCGGAGAAGTAATACGGTGCGACCACTGGCCGTCATCGGTCATCAGGACCAGACCGGTAGTATCAATATCCAGGCGTCCGGCGGCATGCAGCTTATAGGCGGCCGGTTCGGCAAGGAAATACAGCACGGTAGGATGATCGGGATCGTCGGTGGAACACACATAGCCCACCGGCTTATTCAGCATGAAATAGCGCGGCCCCAGCTGCTGCTGCAGCGGATTACCGTCAAACGCCACGGTGTTTTCCGGGGTCAGTTTAAACGATCCATCGCGCACAACTTCGCCGTCAACGGTCACTCTTTTTGCTCGCAGCTCACGTGCGGCGATGGCGCGGCTGACTTCCAGCTGCTGGGATAAAAACTTATCAAGTCGCATTAACTCTGCACTGCCTGTAATTGGGAATGAAAACTGACGTTTAACGTCTTGTGATGTGGCGCGGAGCGCTCATCCAGAATGGAAAGCACAGTATAGCGGCAGATGTCCCTGCGGCACAGGGGGAATAGTCCTCATAACGCCCTTTCATGGCATAATAGCCAAATATTTTTTACCGCAGTGAGTGTTCATGTCTTTTACCCTACGCCCCTACCAGCAGGAAGCGGTGGATGCCACCGTCAGCTATTTTCGCCGCTCCGCCGAGCCTGCGGTCATCGTGCTGCCGACCGGCGCGGGCAAAAGCCTGGTGATTGCCGAACTGGCCCGCGTGGCACGCGGCCGGGTGCTGGTGCTGGCTCACGTCAAAGAGCTGGTGGCGCAGAATCACGGGAAATATCAGGCGTATGGACTGGAGGCGGATATCTTTGCCGCCGGGCTGCAGCGCAAAGAGAGCCGCGCAAAAGTGGTGTTCGGCAGCGTGCAGTCGGTGGCCCGTAACCTGGCGCAGTTTGACGACCGTTTTTCACTGCTGATCGTTGATGAGTGCCATCGCATCAGCGATGCCGACGACAGCCAGTATCAGCAGATCATCAACCAGCTGCGCCAGCGGAACCCGCAGCTGCGGCTGCTTGGCCTCACCGCCACGCCCTACCGGCTGGGCAAAGGCTGGATCTATCAGTTTCACTATCACGGTATGGTGCGCGGCAGCGAGCAGGCGATGTTTCGCGACTGCATCTATGAGCTTCCGCTGCGCTATATGATCAAGCACGGCTTCCTGGTGCCGCCCGAGCGGCTGGACATGCCGGTGGTGCAGTATGATTTCAGCCGCCTGCAGGCGCAGGAAAATGGCCTGTTCAGCGAGGCCGATCTCAACCGCGAGCTGAAACAGCAGCAGCGCATTACGCCGCATATTATTCAGCAGATCGTCGAGTTTGCCCGCGACCGTCAGGGGGTGATGATCTTCGCCGCCACCGTCGAGCACGCCCGGGAGGTTCTCGGCCTGCTGCCGGACAGCAAAGCGTTAATCAGCGCCGGAACGCCCGCCGCCGAACGCGACGCGTTGATTACCGCCTTTAAGGCCCGCGAGCTGCTGTATATGGTCAATGTTGCGGTACTGACCACCGGCTTTGACGCGCCCCACGTCGATCTGATTGCCATTCTGCGCCCGACCGAATCGGTCAGCCTTTACCAGCAGATTGTCGGCCGCGGGCTGCGCCTCAGTCCGGGGAAAAGCGACTGTCTGATCCTCGACTATGCCGGGAACCCCCACGATTTGTTTACGCCAGAAGTGGGGGCACCCAAAGGAAAAAGTGACAACAAGCCGGTGCAGGTGTTCTGTCCCGGCTGCGGCTTCGCCAACACCTTCTGGGGGAAAGCCACCGCCGACGGCACGATCGTTGAGCACTTTGGCCGCCGCTGCCAGGGCGTGCTGGAGGATGATGAAGGCAACCGCGAACAGTGTGACTACCGCTTCCGCTTCAAGAACTGCCCGCAGTGCAACGCCGAAAATGATATTGCCGCCCGCCGCTGCCGGGAATGCGACACCATCCTGGTCGATCCCGACGACATGCTGAAAGCGGCGCTTAAGCTGAAGGATGCGCTGGTGCTGCGCTGTGCGGCGATGGTGCTGGAGGCCGGCGCGGATGAGCACGGCGAGTGGATTAAGGCGCGCTACTTTGATGAAGAGGCCACCGAGGTGAGCGAGCGTTTCCGGCTGAAAAGCCCGGCACAGCGCACGGCTTTTGAGCAGCTGTTTTTGCGCCCGCACCAGCGCGCACCGGGCGTGCCGCTGGGCTGGAAAACGGCCCAGGATATCGTCACCCTCCAGCCGCTGCTGCGCCATCCTGATTTTGTTGTCGCCCGCAAACAGCGCCATTTCTGGCAGGTGCGGGAGAAAGTCTTTGATTACCAGGGACGTTTTCGTCGGGCTAATGAACTGCGGTGAGTTTATTACATTGCCCGCAGCGGCAAACAGGGCTATAATGCCGCCCGCTTTTGCTCTGCAAAGGCTGAACAATCCGCCTGCTGCTGGGTCGCCTGTAGCAGGAACAAAAACACAAGAGACTTTAAAATGTTCACTATCAATGTAGATGTACGTAAAGAGCAGGGTAAGGGTGCGAGCCGCCGCCTGCGTGTAGCTAACAAATTCCCAGCTATCATTTACGGTGGCAAAGAAGAAGCTATCGCTATCGAACTGGACCACGACTCCGTAATGAACATGCAGGCTAAGCCTGGTTTTTACGAAGAAGTGCTGACTCTGGTTGCCGATGGTAAAGAAATCAAAGTTAAAGTGCAGGCTGTTCAGCGTCACCCGTTCAAGCCAAAACTGCACCACATCGACTTCGTTCGCGCTTAATCGCACGTTCGTAACTGATGTAAAAGAAACGCCGCATTTGCGGCGTTTTTTTTATGCTGAATTCGGGCAGGCCTGAATCAGGCCCACCCCATGTGACTACTTACCGCTGGTGCGGCGCTGCAGCTGATCGCGCAGATTGGGCGGCGTGCCCTTGATGGTCAGCGTATCTGTGGTCGGATCCCAGAAGATACGTTCGCCTAACAGCATGGCGTCAAAGTTCAGGGTTAAGCCGCCGCCGCTGCCGGCAAACTTGGTCAGCTGACGCAGAGTGCTGCGATCGGCCGGGAAGCTCTCCTCCAGCTCGTAGCCCTGCTCGGTGGTAAACGCCTGGAAGGTTTTCTCACCCAGCGGCGCCAGCTCTTCCGACAGCCCCTGCAGTTCAATCTCCTCGCCCGCCTGCAGCTGCTCGTTGCAATAGCTGTAAACCTGCTGACGGTAGTTCTGACGCTCGTTTTTATCGAGGCTGGCCTCCGCGCAGTAGTCATCCACCGCCTGCAGCAGCCCACGGTTTTGCGCTTTGGTATCCAGGCCGACGCTGGCACCGAGGAAATCCATAAAGAAGTCGGCCACTTTGCGCCCTACCCGGCCGCGCAGGAAGGTCAGATAACGGGTCGATTCCGGGTTGGTTTCCCACTCGGTCAAGTCGACGCGCGCCACGATATCGGCATGATTGATATCGAGGAACTGCGTGCTGCTGATATCCAGCTCTTCATTCACGCGCATACTGTTCTGGCTGCTCAGTACCGCAATCAGCAGGTAGTTCACCGCCAGGTAGCGGTAGTGGCCAAACAGCACCACGCCGCTTTCGGCAAACGGATATTTACCCAGTTCATCGCGCAGGCGGCCGGTGGCGGCACGGCTGAAAGCCAGGAAATCGTCCTCACCTTTGCGGCAGTTGCGCAGCGCATCGGCCAGTTCGCTCTCTTCATTGAACAGGCCATAGGCTTTACTTTTGGCGCTGTAAACGCGATGCAGCTCTTCCATCATGGCGGTGACCGCCGGGGTGGACGGCAGCAGCGAATCGCGCAGAACCAGATCCAGCGTCTGTTCATCACGTTTGATCAGCTGGTGAAGGGCAATCTGGTCGATATCCAGACTCATGGTAAACTCTCCTTTGGGCACAGGCGCGTATTCAATCACCGAGTGCTCTTTCGATCAACCAATCAGCAACAACATTAACCTGATGCTGACGATAAAAAAGCAGAAAAAAACCTGCTGTTACGTTAAAATGGCGCCTTTTAAATCTCAGTAAAATAGACGCTATGGCACAATCATCCCGATACAGTAACGAACGCGTGGAAAAAATCCTCGCAGAAATGGTCCAGGTTCTGGAGAAAAACCAGACCCCAACCGATCTTTCCCTGATGGTTTTAGGGAATATGGTGACCAACCTGCTTAATACCAGCGTTGCCCCCGCGCAGCGCCAGACCATGGCTCGTTCGTTTGCCGAAGCGCTTCAGGCGTCGGTACGCGATGATAAAGCCCACTGATGAGACGACTCTGATCCCGTTATGGTAACAAATCGGCAGCGCTACCGTGAAAAAGTCTCCCAGATGATAAGCTGGGGGCACTGGTTCGCCCTGTTTAACATCATTTTCGCGTTCATTCTGGGTAGCCGCTACCTGTTTGTTTCAGACTGGCCAACGTCGCTGGCCGGTCGGATTTATGCGTTCAGTAGCTGGATCGGACACTTCAGTTTCCTGGTTTTTGCCGCCTATCTGCTGATCGTTTTCCCACTGACCTTCGTGGTGATGTCGCAGCGGCTGCTGCGCTTTCTGTCGGCGATTATTGCCACCGCGGGCCTGACGCTGATTCTGGTTGATGGGGCCGTTTTTGAACGGTTCCACCTGCACCTGAACCCGGTGGTCTGGGAGCTGGTGATTAACCCCGATCAGAGCGAACTGGCGCGCGACTGGCAGCTGATGTTTATCAGCGTGCCGGTTATCTTCCTCGTGGAGATGCTGTTTGCCACCTGGAGCTGGCAGAAGCTGCGCAGCCTGAACCGACGCAGCTTTGGCAAACCGCTGGCGGCCCTGTTTATCAGCGCCTTCTTCGCCAGCCATCTGTTGTATATCTGGGCGGATGCCAACTTCTATCGCCCGATTACCATGCAGCGTTCGAACCTGCCGCTTTCTTATCCGATGACGGCGCGCCGCTTCCTGGAAAAATATGGCCTGCTGGACGCCCAGGAATACCAGCGCCGCCTGGTGCAGCAGGGTAATCCTGAAGCGCTGTCGGTGGCCTATCCGCTGAGTGACATTACCGTCAGCGACGCGGGTACACGTAACAATCTGCTGGTGATTACCGTGGACGGGCTGAATGAAGCCACCATGCCTAAACTGCTGCCGAACCTGACGCGCTTTGGCGAAAGCAACGTGCGCTTCAGCCAGCACTTCAGCTCGGGCGGGACGGACGATACCGGCCTGTTTGGCCTGTTTTACGGGATTTCACCCAGCTATATGGACGGCGTTCTGTCATCGCGCATCGCCTCAACGCTGGTGGGTACGCTGGGCCAGCAGGGCTATCAGTTCGGCCTGTTCGCCAGCGACGGCTTTAACTCACCGCTGTATCGCCAGGCGCTGCTGTCTGATTTTTCGCTGCCGGAAGCCCGCGCGCAGAGCAACGATCAGACCACCAGCCAGTGGCAGAACTGGCTGAACGGGCATAAAAACGATCGCAGCCCGTGGTTCTCCTATCTGTCGTTAACCACGACGGATGCCAGCGGTGAAGAGGGATCTGATAAGCAGCGTCTGCGTCGTTACAGCCGCGCCGCCGCCAATGTCGATCGGCAGATACAGAGCGTACTGACCACGCTGGAGCAGAAAGGCCTGTTGAAAAACACCGTGGTGGTGATCACCGCGCAGCACGGCGTGGTGCTGGAAGGCGATGATAATCCCGGCAATCGCGCGGCGTTACAGGTGCCGATGATCGTTCACTGGCCGGAAACGCCCGCACAAACGGTGAATAAACTGACCGACCATCAGGACATTATGGCCACCCTGATGCAGCGTCTCCTGCACGTGAATACGCCGCTGGCTGACTACTCTCAGGGTGAAGATTTGTTCTCGTCTAAGCGCCGCCATAACTGGGTAGCCAGCAGTATCAGCCATCACCGCCTGGTCATCACGACCGCCGATGAGACGCTGCTGCTGGATAACAACGGCAGCTATACGGCATGGAATTCGCAGGGCGAGGAACTGAAAAACCACAAGCCGCAGCTGGCGCTGCTGCTTCAGGTGCTGACCGACGAAAAACGATTTATTGCTAATTGACTGTATAAATATAACGCAGTCAAGACGTTAGCTACTTGCATTCGAAGGCCAGTTCAGTAAACTATGCTGCAAATATCGGCACGTAGCGCAGCTTGGTAGCGCACGGTCATGGGGTGTCCGGGGTCGGAGGTTCAAATCCTCTCGTGCCGACCAAATACCTTAAAAAAACCAGCCTCTTACGGCTGGTTTTTTTATGCCTGAATCACGCCCTGTATCTCATCGGCGAAAATACTTTGATAATTAAGCCTGTGTAATCGTTAAGTTTGAATGAAATCCGCTCTGTTTGTGAATGTAAAAAGCCTCTGTTAAAAGAGGCCTTTAGGGTACAGGTCAGCACATTGTCACTGACGCCGTCATCTTCTGGAAAAGAACACAAATATCCCATCGGTGATCTTGACCATACCGAACATGCTCAGAACGGTTATCACCAGATTAGAAAGCTCGCGTGGGGCAGCATAAAAGGTATTTTCAAATACCCCCGCCCCATTCAGCAAGGCCGCCACAATCAGGATGGATAGAAGTAATATTATGCCCCTGAATATTTTATTTTTCATTTTCTAATGTTTAGCTCCATCATTTTCATATTCCTTTATAAAAAAATTACATTTCAACCCCAACTAAAGGATACATCCATATAATTTAAACTTACAGGAAATTTAACGGAAAGCTAAATAATACAAAAACACATACACATCAATGATTTAACATAAAATAACCACAGAAAATCTAATTAAAAACTAAAGCGGTCAGTTTTTTGCTAAAAAAATTGAACACCATCACATTTACAGGCATTTGAATTAATAGACCGTGAAGTTTAAAAACCAATAAATCAATATCGCATTGTGAATTATCGCATCAGGAATTAGAATTTAATATCGAACTCAGGAACATCATAATAGGTCTTTGACGAAAACGATCGGGCTACTTATCTGTCGCCCCGATAATTGATAAAGCCCGCCCGCTAAGGCGGATTTTATCAACTCGAATCACGCCGACGCCCTCTCCACCAGCGCAGGCGGCACGATGATGTTCTGCACTTCCAGATTCTGGCCGCCGATGCGCAGCAGCAGGCGCCGCGCCGTGGCGTGGCCGATTTCACGGGCGGAGTTAGCAATTGAGGTTAGCGGGGGTTCGGTCAGTTCGGATTCGGGGGCGTCCTCCATCCCAATCAGGGCGATTTTTTGCTGGAAGAAACTGTCAACCGCCCCGCCGCCGACTTCAGCACCGGTACGCAGCACGCCAAAATACGCCCCCAGCGCGACGGAGGATTTATGGCAGACGATGGCGCTGATTTTGGGATAGTGAGAGAGCAGCGCCTCGGTGGCATCCGCCGCGCATTTTTGCTGGTAATCACATTCGATAATCCACTCGGTGCGGAACGGCAGACCGTACTGCAGCAGCGTGGCGCAAAAACCACCCAGGCGCTCGGCGCGGGTCAGTGAATTGCTAAGCCCCCCGAGATAGGCGATCTGCTTGTGTCCCTGCCGGATAAGGTATTCAGTGGCTATTTTTGCCGCCTGCATATTATCGGGGCGAACCACGTCAACCCCGTCAATGCCGCCGGAGCGGGTGGCGCAAATCAGCGGCACGCCCTGCTCTTCCGCTTTTTCCTTCAGGCCGCTCATCGAGCCTTCGCCGCCGGCAATGACAATGCCGTCTACGCCGTGGGTCAGCAGCGTATCGAAGCAGCGCATCAGCCCTTTCCCCGACGCCCCGCTTTGCAGCAGGAACAGCACCTTGCCCTGCGCTTCAAACATTTCGCTCAGGCCCGCGGTCATTTCGGCGTAAAACGGCTCGCAGATATCGCGGACAATCAGCCCGACCACGCCGGATTCCCCGCCGCGCAGCGTACTGGCCTGGCGATTACGCACAAAGCCCAGCTCATCGACGGCGCGGTTAACCCGCTCAGCCGTTGCCTGAGAAATCCGCCCCTTGCCGCCCAGCACCAGCGACACGGTGGTGACCGACACGCCAGCGTGGCGGGCTACATCAATAATGGTGATCTTTTTTTGGCTCATCGGACTTTATCGTTCATACCGGACTCCACGAAACGGCATCACTCCCGGCCGCCATTATACGTTCACGGATGCAAAAAATTAGCCTGGTCAGAGAGTTATATCTGACTAATCAATTTTAGTAAAACGTTAAACCCTTCTTAAACCCCATTATGACTGGATTGATCAAATAGTGTGAGATCCAACACGTATTAGTTTGGTAAAACGTTTTATCTTAGCCACCAGCAATACAGAGCCTAACAACACCATTCGGGGAGCGGGTATGCCTGCACATAAAAAACAACGTTTCACACTCTGGGAGTTCTTCCAGAGCCTGGGTAAAACTTTCATGCTGCCGGTCGCGCTGCTGTCGTTTTGCGGCATTATGCTGGGCATTGGCAGCTCGCTGAGCAGCCGCGATGTCATCACCCTGCTGCCGGTGCTGGGAAACCCGGTGCTGCAGCTGATTTTTGTCTGGATGAGCAAAGTCGGTTCGTTCGCCTTCAGCTTCCTGCCGGTGATGTTCGCCATTGCCATTCCGCTGGGGATGGCGCGTGAGAACAAAGGCGTGGCGGCTTTCTCCGGCTTCGTGGGGTTCACCGTGCTGAATCTGGCGGTCAACTTCTACCTGACCGCCAACGGTACGCTGCCGACCACCGATCCGGCGATTCTCAAGGCCAATAATATCCAGATGATACTGGGCATTCAGTCTATTGATACCGGCATTCTGGGCGCGGTGATCGTCGGTGTTATCGTCTACCGGCTGCATGAACGTTTTAACACCATCCGCCTGCCGGATGCGCTGGCGTTCTTTGGCGGTACCCGTTTCGTGCCGATTGTCACCACCGTGGTGCTGGGGCTGGTCGGCTTGTTGATCCCGCTGATCTGGCCTTTCTTCGCCGCCGGGATTAACGGCCTTGGCCGCCTGATTCAGGGTGCGGGCGTATTTGGCCCGATGATTTTCGGTTCCGGCGAACGCTTCCTGCTCCCCTTCGGCCTGCAGCACATTCTGGTGGCGCTGATCCGCTTTACCGAAGCGGGCGGGACGCTGGATGTCTGCGGTCGCGAAGTCAGCGGCGCGCTGACCATCTTCCAGGCTCAGCTTTCCTGCCCGACCACGCACGGCTTCTCTGAAAGCGCCACCCAGTTCCTGTCGCAGGGTAAGATGCCGGCCTTCCTCGGTGGCCTGCCGGGTGCGGCACTGGCGATGTACCACTGCGCTAAACCGGAAAACCGTCATAAAATTAAAGGCCTGCTGATTTCCGGCGTGGTGGCCTGCGTGGTCGGTGGCACCACCGAACCGATCGAATTCCTGTTCCTGTTCGTCGCACCTGCGCTGTACGTGATCCACGCATTCCTGACCGGTCTGGGCTTCACCATTATGTCGGTACTGGGCGTGACCATCGGCAATACGGACGGTAATATCATTGACTTCGTGGTCTTCGGTATCCTGCACGGTACCGCCACCAAGTGGTATCTGGTGCCGGTTGTTGCGGCCATCTGGTTCGCGGGTTACTACGCCATCTTCCGCTTCTCGATTACCCGCTTCAATATTAAAACCCCGGGCCGCGAATCGGACAGCCTGCCGGCCGCGGCCGCCGTAACGTCCTCCAGTAAATCGGGCTATAACGTACCGGCGATACTGACTGCGTTAGGCGGCGCGGGGAACATCGTTTCACTGGATAACTGCATTACCCGCCTGCGCCTGTCGGTGGCGGATATGACTCTGGTGGACGATGCCACGCTGAAGGCTAACCGGGCGATTGGCGTGGTGCATCTGAATGAACACAACCTGCAGGTGGTGATTGGCCCGCAGGTGCAGTCGGTGAAAGACGAGCTGGATGCACTGATCCGCGCGGCGGCCCGCCCTGCGGCAGCGGAACCCCTCGCCGTATCGTAAAACCTTCGACGGGCGACTGCGGTCGCCCTTTTCTGCTTTATACAGGGAGTGAAGCGCATGCCTTTTGATTTCTCCACCGTCACCGACCGCCACGGCACCTGGTGCACCCAGTGGGATTACGTCGCCGATCGCTTCGGCAGCGCCGATCTGTTGCCGTTCACCATCTCGGATATGGACTTCCCCACCGCGCCGTGCATTCTGGAGGCACTGCAGCAGCGCCTGCAGCACGGCGTGCTGGGCTACAGCCGCTGGCAGCATGACGACTTTCTCGGCGCGATTGCCCACTGGTTTCAGCAACGCTTTCACAGCCGTATCGATGCCGAAACGGTGGTCTACGGCCCTTCGGTGATCTACATGGTGGCCCAGCTGATCCGCCTGTGGAGCCAGCCCGGCGACGGCGTGGTGACCTTCACCCCGGCCTATGACGCGTTTTATAAGACGGTGAACGGCAATCAGCGCCGCCTGCTGCCCTGCCCGCTTGTCAAACAGGGCAACGACTGGATCATGGATGCTCCCCTGCTGGAAAGCCTGCTGAAACAGCCCACCTGCTCGGTGCTGCTGCTGTGCAGCCCGCACAATCCTACCGGCAAAGTCTGGACGCGGCCGGAACTTGCGCTGATCGCTGAGCTGTGCGAACGTCACAACGTCCGGGTGATAAGCGATGAAATCCATATGGATATGGTCTGGGGTGACAACCGGCATACGCCGTGGAACGAGGTGGCGCGCAGCGACTGGGCGCTGCTGACCTCCGGATCCAAGAGCTTCAATATTCCCGCTTTGACCGGGGCTTACGGTCTGATCGCCAGTAAAACGTCTCGCGATGCCTATCTGCATCAGCTGAAAGCCTGCGACGGACTCTCTTCCCCGGCGGTACTGGCCGTTCATGCCCATGTGGCAGCCTATCGCGCCGGCGGGCCCTGGCTTGATGCCCTGCGTGACTATCTGCAGGATAATCTGCGCTACGTGGCCGATCGGCTGAATCACGCCTTCCCGCAGCTGGACTGGCAGCCACCGCAGTCAACCTATCTGGCGTGGATCGATCTGCGCCCGCTGGGCATTGACGATCGCCTGCTGCAAAACGAACTGATCGAACATCAGAAGGTCGCGATTATGCCCGGCTATACCTATGGTTCAGAGGGCAATGGTTTCCTGCGGCTGAATGTCGGCTGCCCGAAGTCGAAAGTCGAGGCCGGGGTGGAAAAATTAATCGCTGGCCTTGAGGCGCTAATACGGCACCGTTCGGGAAACCCGCGCGGGCTGCGCGGGGGGATTACGGACGCCTGAGAGCTAAGGCGAAAGAGCGATGCCAGACGTCATCAGCCGCGCCCGCCGGCTGAATTACAGCACGTTGCAAAATTTTGCAGGTTACATCGCATATTGTCAGCAACCCGTTTGAGTGCAACAAAACTGTCACACAAATATCATACGCTGTGGATACACTTTTCATCGCACTGTGTACAACAGGATGACTAACATGCCGACAGTAAAAGCGACAAATTTCAAAGATGCAGAAGAACTGCTTCATTCGGGGATCCACAAAGTAGAACTGGCCTACGACATCGGCAGCGATGACTTTTTCCGTCTCGCCAGCCACTGGTGCACCCGTGGTGCCAAAATCTCCAAGGGTAACGAGCATTTTGTCGTATCGATAAAAAATCTCGCCATCCCACCGAACCACTGAGTCTGTCCGTTCGGTTTTGATATCTGGCCACTAACCTGTTTAAATTACGTATCATCTTTCAACCGGTTAGTGGCTATGTCTTCAGTAAAGCTGCCTGTAGTGCCTCCGTTCATTCACCGTTCTGTTCTCAGCCCACTCGCCGCTTATCCCGATATCCTGCTGCTTGATGTCCATTTTGACGCCGCGTATTTCAATAACTCCCTGTTCGACACGCTGAGCATCCCTGTCCCCGTCAGACTGCAAAATGCGGTGAACAAGCGCCGGGCGGAATATCTCGCCAGCCGCTACTGTCTGCAACAGGCAATGAGCACGCTGGGCGTTGAGCAGTTTATTCTGCATAACGACGAAGAACGCGCTCCGCTGTGGCCTGCGGGAATTCGCGGCTCGCTCTCCCACACCTGTCAGCGCATCTGCGCGCTGCTCACCCACCGCCGTGAGGTGTTGCCGGGCATCGACTGCGAGCAGATAATGACGGAGAAACACGCGTCGGAGTTGGCGCATCTGATTGTTAATGCGGCCGAGAAGGCGCTAATTGAACAGACTGAGCTGCCTTTTCACTGCGCGCTGACGGTGGTTTTTTCGGCGAAGGAGAGCCTGTATAAGGCGATATGGCCCGAACTGCGGCGTTTTATGGATTTCAGCGCGGCGGAGGTGGTCGGCTGGGATACAAACAACAGGCTAACGCTGCGGCTGGCCGGGACCTTTTCTGCGGAGTTTTATGCCGGAAGAGAGTTTACTGCGGAAGTTAAGCTACAGCCCGATACGGTTTTAACCTGGGTTATCGGGCTGCAGGCGTCATCTGCATAGCTTAGTTACCGTCGCGCGGGCTGCGGTCGCTCAGCGGCGGCAGATTGTGCAGGTCCACCCCATACAGTTCCACCATCGGGATCATCGCTTCAACCACCCGGCAGCTGTCCAGCGTTGCCATTCCGGCAGGTACCTGGAAAAAGCGGGTAAAATGCAGCCATATACCTTTCATAAATCGCTCCTCTGCGTTGTGAAAGATTAGTAAACCTGACTTTATCCCCGCCGCAAAATATCCATTTCGCACAGCCTTTGCCAGCCGCCGGTAATAGCCGCTTATCCCGCCTGATGAATGATATATGCCAGATTTGTTGTTTTACTCCCCCCGCAGCTCCCTTCAATAATTGCCAGCAACTGAAGCTCATTAAGGATTAATCATGGCTTATCAATTGAGCCTGCTGGACAAAAGTCCGGTAGCAGAGGGTGAAACCCCTTCCCAGGCGCTGGCACGGACGTTGCTGCTGGCGCAAAAAGCCGAAGAGTGGGGCTTTCAGCGTTTCTGGCTGGCCGAACACCACAATACCCAGGCGCTCGCCAGCCCGTCACCGGAAGTGCTGATTGCCTGGATCCTGGCCCATACCCGCCATCTGCGCGTCGGTTCCGGCGGCGTGATGCTTCAGCACTACAGCCCTTATAAAGTGGCGGAAAACTTCAACCTGCTGGCCTCTCTGGCACCGGGCCGCGTCGACCTTGGCGTGGGTAAAGCGCCGGGCGGACTGCCGCTGTCCACCCGCGCACTGCAGCACGGCATTAACGCCGAAGCGAAAGGCGATTTCGCCAGCCAGCTGCGGGCGCTGGACGGCTGGCTGAACGCCGCCGCCGGTCACACCGAAACGGAAGACACGCTGCTGGCGACGCCGGTCCCTGCTCGCCCGGCTCAGCGTTTTCTGCTGGGCGCCAGCGAAGGCAGCGCGCAGCTGGCCGCCGAGCTGAACTGGCAGTTCGTGTTTGCCGCGCACCTGAACGGTAACCGTCAGGAGCTGGAGCAGGCGTTAGCCACCTACCGTCGCCTGAGCGGCGGTCAGTCGGCGCTGGTGGCGGTACAGGTGATTGTGGCCGAGTCGGCAGCAGACGCCGATCTGCTGGCCGCCGATCTGCAGCACTACCGCGTGCATGTGGAAAACGGCCAGAGCGTGACCGTTGGAACTATTGCCCAGGCGGAAGCCTTTATCCGCCAGGCCAACGCCACCCATTACCGCATTGAACCGCGTGAAGCGGCAGTGATTAAAGGCACGGCCGCACAGGTTCACGACGAACTGGAAACGCTACATCAGCAGTACGGCATTGACGAGTTTGTTATCGATACGCCGGTCAGCAGCGGCGCGGCGCGGGTGAAATCGCTGGAACTACTGGCCAGCCATCGCCTGGTCGCCGCCTGAGGAGCACACACAATGAGTCAGAATCTCGGACAACAGTTAATCGCCTGGCGACGTGAACTGCATCAGTTCCCCGAGCTGTCGAACGAAGAATTTGCCACCACGGAACGTATTCAGGGCTGGCTGCGCAGCGCGGGCATCGAGCCACAGCCCTACGGGCTGAACACCGGCGTAGTCGCCGAAATCGGTCAGGGCGACGCGCTGATTGCGCTGCGTGCCGACATCGATGCCCTGCCGATCGACGAGATCGCGCCGGTTGAATTTCGCTCACAGAATCCCGGCGTGATGCACGCCTGCGGTCACGATGTGCATACTTCGGTGATGCTGGGTGCGGCCCTGCTGCTGAAAGCGCGTGAGAAGACGCTGCCCGGCCGGGTGCGGCTGCTGTTTCAGCCGGCGGAAGAGCGCTTTGGCGGCGCAAAAACGCTGATTAAAGCCGGTGCGCTGGACAATGTCAGCGCCATTTTCGGCATGCACAACGCCCCGGAGCTGCCGGTCGGCACCTTCGCCACGCGCGGCGGACCGTTCTATGCCAACGTTGACCGCTTTGATTTTGAAGTCACCGGGAAAGGCGCACACGCTGCCCGTCCGCAGGAAGGGATTGACGCGATTGTGATTGCCAGCCAGATCGTGACCGCGCTGCAAACGCTGGTCAGCCGCAGCTACAGCCCGCTGGAATCGGTGGTGGTCAGCGTAACCCGCATTGAGGGTGGCAATACCTGGAACGTGCTGCCGCAGACCGTGGTGCTGGAAGGCACGGTGCGTACCCACAACGCCGCCATTCGCGAGTCATTACCGCAGCGCTTCCAGCAGCTGATTAGCAACATCGCTGAAGGCTTCGGCGCAACCGCAAAGCTGAACTGGCATGCCGGTCCTCCGGCGCTGGTGAATACCGATCGCTGGGCAGAATTCAGTAAAGGGGTCGCGGCGGAATCGGGTTACACCGTCCAGCACGCTGACCTGCAAATGGGCGGGGAGGATTTCGCATTCTACCTGCACAACACCCCCGGCACCTTCGTCAGTATCGGCAGCGCCAGCGAATTTGGCCTGCATCATCCCGGGTTTAAGCCGGATGAAAGCCTGATCGAACCGGCCGCCCGTTATTTCAGCCAGCTGGCAGAAGCCGCGCTGCGTGAAATTAGTTAGCCACAGCAAACCGCGTTTCCACCTGCACATTCAAATAATAAGAGTAAACATTATGCTTAAAACCTCATTACTGTCAGGACTGTTCGTTGCCACTGCCCTGTTAACCAGCGGAGCCTGGGCTGAAACCGTCACCGTTAACGGCACCGGCATCAGCGTGGAAGCCAACGCCGCACCGATTCATGCGCCGGTGAATCCTGAAGCCGTGGCGCAGATCCCCAAAGATCACCGCTTCGCCGTGCCGGGTAAATTTACCGTTGCCGTGGCCGCGCTGAACTCCCCGCCGCTGACGCTGTTCTCCGACGACAACAAAACCCTGCAGGGCAGCGAAGTGGACATCGCACGCCTGGTGGCCGACAGCCTCGGGCTGGAGCTGAACGTGGTACCGACCTCCTGGGAGGACTGGCCGCTGGGCGTCAGCTCGGGCAAATACGACGCGGCGATCACCAACGTCACGGTCACCAAAGAGCGCAAAGAGAAGTTTGATTTCGCCACCTACCGTCAGGATTCGCTGGGCTTTTACGTCAAGTCCACCAGCAAAATCACCTCGCTGAAAAAAGCGGAAGATATTGCCGGCCTGCGCATTATCGTCGGCTCCGGCACCAACCAGGAAGCGATCCTGCTGGCCTGGGATGAAGCCAATCAGAAAAAAGGCCTTAAGCCGTTTACTCCAATCTACGTGAAAGATGACGCCGCGCAGACACTGTCCCTGCAGTCGGGCCGTGCGGATGCCTATTTTGGTCCAAACGTGATCGGCGCATGGAAAGCCGCGCTGACAGGCCAGACTAAACTGGTGGGCAGCGTTGACGGCGGCTGGCCGAAGGCGGCACACATCGCGGTTACGCTGAAGAAAGGCAATGGCCTGGTGACGCCGGTAAATACCGCGCTGAACGGCGTGATTAAAAGCGGCGAATACGACAAAGTGCTGAACCGCTGGGGCGAAGGCATTGAACGCCTGGATCGCTCAGAGATCAACCCGCCGGGTCTGGGCGACTAAGGAGTTGGTGATGAGCCAAGCACAGTTCCGCCAGCTGTCACCGGAAGCCCCGGAGCTGGCACCGATTATCGAAGGTCTGTTCGGTGAATACAGCGCACGCTACGGCGATTTCTTCGCCCGCGATGCGGAAGTTGAGCTGACCGAGTGGTATCTGCCGCCGCGGGGTACGTTTGTGGTGCTGGAGCGCGACGGTGAGATTATTGCCATGGGCGCCTACAAGGCGCTCGATGCGGAAACCGCCGAGCTGAAACGCATCTGGACGCGCAGCGATCTGCGCCGCCAGGGGCTGGCACTCCAGGTGCTGGTGGAACTGGAGCGGCGCGCCGGGCTGGCGGGGTATCAGGGGGTGTTTCTCACCACCGGTTTCCGCCAACCGGAGGCGGTGAGGCTCTATCTTTCCCACGGCTATCAGCCGCAGTTTGATATCACCCGCAATCCGGAAGAGTACAGCCTGCCGCCGCACGATGGTCGCCTGCGCTTCCGCAAAACCCTGAATCAGCGGGTTACCGCAGGAGCCGCGCATGAAACTGAATGAAACGGAAACCCTGCGCGTGGTCCCCGCGCGCTACCCGCTCAGAGTGCTGGGCGGGTTTATCGCCCTGTTTGTGCTGGCGGTGGTGATTCAGTCGGTGGCCTTTAATCCACGCTGGGAGTGGAAGGTCTTCGCCCACTGGTTCTTCCACCCGGCCATTCTTAGCGGACTGGGCCAGACCCTGCTGCTGACGCTGATCGCCACCGTGCTCAGCATCGTCTTCGGCGGCCTGCTGGCGCTGGCGCGCCTTTCGCCCTCGTGGCTGCTTTCCGGACTGGCCTTCGGCTATATCTGGCTGTTCCGCTCGCTGCCGCTGATCGTGGTGCTGATTATTCTTTATAATTTCTCCTACCTGTACGACACGCTGTCGATAGGTATTCCGTTTACCCCGCTCACCTTCGCTGAATACCAGACCATTGACGTACTCGGCCAGTTCAGCACCGCCGTGATTGGCCTGACGCTGGTGCAGTCGGCCTACACCGCCGAAATTATTCGCGGCGGCATCCTGGGCGTCGATCAGGGGCAGTTTGAAGCCGCCGCCGCGCTGGGCCTGCCCGGCTCGCGCCGCACGCTGCGCATTATCCTGCCGCAGGCGCTGCGCTCGATTATCCCGACCGGCTTCAACGAAATCATCAGCCTCGCCAAAGGCACCGCGATGGTGTACGTGCTGGCGATGCCCGAGCTGTTTTACACCATTCAGATGGTCTACAACCGCACGCAGCAGGTTATCCCGCTGCTGATGGTGGCCGCCGTCTGGTATCTGCTGATCACCACCGTGCTGTCGATTCTTCAGCATTACGTTGAGCGCTGGCTGGCCCGCAGTGCCACCCGTGAATCTTCGAGTCCGCGTCCACGCTGGCGCCTGCGCCGCCAGACTGCGGCGATCACCCCGCTAAGGAGCTAACGATGTCAGAAGCCCTCGATCTGCACAGCCACGCGGTGCGCGGCCATATTTCAATTACTCAGGTCAGTAAAAGCTTTGGCCGCTTCAAGGCGCTGGATAACGTGTCGCTGGAGCTGCCGCCGGGTTCGGTGACGGTGATCCTCGGCCCTTCCGGCTCCGGAAAATCTACCCTGTTGCGGGCCATTAACCACCTGGAACGCGTCGACGAAGGCTTTATCCGCATTGATGGCGACTACATTGGCTATCGCCGTAAAGGTGACCGGCTGTATGAACTCAAAGAGAAAGCGATCCTCAAGCAGCGTACCGAAGTGGGCTACGTTTTCCAGAACTTCAATCTGTTCCCGCATCTGACGGTGCTGGAAAACATTATTGAAGCGCCGATCGTGCATAAACGCTTAACCCGGCAGCAGGCGATTGCCCGCGCCGGTGAGCTGCTGGACGCGGTGGGGCTGCGCCACAAGGCGGACGCCTGGCCGCGCCATCTTTCCGGCGGCCAGCAGCAGCGCATCGCCATCGCCCGCGCGCTGGCGCTCGACCCTCGGGTTATTCTGTTTGATGAACCGACCTCGGCACTGGATCCGGAGCTGGTTGGCGAAGTGCTGGACACCATTAAAAAGCTCGCTCGTTCCGGCACCACGCTGGTGGTTGTTACCCACGAGATCGGCTTCGCCCGCGAAGTGGCAGATAATGTGGTGTTTATGGTGGACGGTAAAATCGTTGAACAGGGCAGCGCTCACCAGGTGCTGAATAATCCCCAGCATCCGCGCACCAGCCGCTTCCTCGCCAAAGTTCTGTAACGCCCTCCTCTCTCTGACGCATAAAAAAACGGCTTATCATGATGATAAGCCGTTGCAACCATTTGGTAAGACGACGAGAAAGTTCAGGGAAGTTAACGGCGGTACTCAACCGTCACAGACAGCTTACCCCTCTACTAAGCCGTTGACTAATAACAATAGTAGCTGAAGTTATGCAAAGTCCTTTTGCCTCTTAACCTGCGGTATCGGTGCGTTTGACCGCGTCCAGCGTGGCCATATCGCGCTCTGCGCCGGTCAGCTCACTGAGATGCCCCTGACGCATTTCCAGCAGGCGATCCGCATGCAGGAAATAGTGGTCATCATGGCTGATAGCAAAGACGGTTTTGCCCATGCCCTGCAGCCACGGCAGCAGCTCGCGGTAGAAAATACGACGGAAATGTGGGTCCTGATCCGCCGCCCATTCGTCGAGCAGCAGGATGTCGCGCTGTTCGGCGGTCGCCAGCAACAGCGCCAGGCGCTTGCTCTGCCCTTTCGACAGCTTCAGATTCAGTATGCGGTTGCCGTCCAGCTGGATTTTATCCTGCATCTGCAACCGCTCCAGCCACGCCTGCACCCGCTCAGGGTCGGCCGGCTGGCCGCTGTCATCGATCAGGCGGTCAAACAGATGCACATCGGTGAATACCGCCGAGAACAGCTGCCGGTACTCGTCCATCGACTCGGGCTGAATCACCCTGCCGTCAAGCAGGATCTCGCCGGATACCGGCTGATACAGCCCGGTCAGCAGCATCGCCAGCGTGGATTTTCCGCTGCCGTTGCCGCCGATCAGAAACACCAGTTCGCCACGGTTAAGGACCATGTTAACCGGCCCGACGCTGAATCCGTTATCGCCGTAGTGGAACACCAGGTTGCGCAGCTCCAGCGTCTGCCACGCCCTTTTGCCGCGCTGCGCCGGGAATTCAGCCTGATAGTCGGCCAGTTTGAAGGTGTTGAGTTTGTTAAACGCCACCTGCGCAGTCAGCAGCGTCGGCAGTGCGCCAACGGCAGAGAGCATCGGCGTGCGCAGGAACAGCAGCGTCAGCGAATAGGTGGCGGCCACGGCGGTATCCGCCCAGCCCAGGCTGTTTGCCAGATAGAATGCCAGCCCGATTGCGCCGAGCATCATAATGTTCGACCAGTTAACGGCGCTGAGGTGGTAGGTATCGGCACGCACGATGTGATGGCGATAGGTGCGGGCATCCTCACCGTAGACGTGGTCAAAAATCTGCTGCGCGCGCTGGCGGTTCAGCGCCAGCTCTTTGCGGCCTTCGATAATGGTCTGGAAGTCGGCATACAGGCGCTCTTCGGTATTGCGCAGCACTTCCAGATGGCGATAGACGCGTGACACCAGCAGCCAGCCGCCAACGATGGTGATCGCCACCCAGACGGCGGTGACGACCAGCATTTTAGGTGACAGCCAGCCGAGATAGGCCGCCGATCCCACGGTTAAAATAATCCCCTGGATAAGCTCCGGCAGGCGCACGAAGGCAATGGTGATATTGCGCACGTCGCTGGTCAGCGCCGCCAGCAGCTGGGCATTACCAATCTGCTCGATGCGCTCAACGCGGGTATCCAGAATGCGGCGGATAAATTCCCCGCGCAGACGATAGACAAAATGGTGGCCCAGCAGGGTCAGCGCCAGCTGGGAACCCAGCGTGACCGCCATCAGCAGCAGAAGCAGGCCGAGAAACTGCGGCAGCACCATCAGCGAGGAGTTGAGGGTAACGATCAGTTCGCGGTTGATAAAGGCGATCAGGCCAATACCCAGCACCGCGCTGAGCAGGCTAAGCAGGATCACCCCGATAAACGGCCAGCGATACTGCTTATAGACGACGTGAAGCAACTCCATGAAAACATCCCGGCAGGTAAAAAACAGCTAGCAGTTTAATGAGATGACGGGCGATATCAATACTAATTCTCATTATCACCGTATAGCTGCCGGCTTATCCGCTTTCAGTGCGCGCGCCGGAAGGTCAGGTTAAAGCGAAAGGCACCGGCCTGAGGATGGATGCCGGGTTTCAGCGGCAAAATGCCATGATAGCGCAGCCGTGAAGGCCCGCCCCAGACCACGACATCGCCGTGCTCCAGCAGCACTCGCGTGGTGGCGTCGCCGCGCTCAAAACCGCCGAACTGGAAGACCGCAGGCAGCCCGAGTGAGACGGAGACGATCGGCTGGCGAAGGTCACGCTCGTCCTTATCCTGATGCAGGGTCAGTTTGGCGCCAGGCTCATAGCGGTTAAGCAGGCAGGCATCGGGATTGAAATGTGGGAAACCGGCCTCGGCCGCACAGCTGACGGCAAGCTGGCGGAACAGCCCCGGCATCGGCGGCCAGCGGGATCCTGCGGCGTTATCCTGCTCGCTGTACTGATAGCCACGCGAGTCGGTGGTCCAGCCCAGATCCCCGCAGTTGGTCATCGCCACCGACATACGGTGGCCGCCGGGCGTGATGCGGTGCTGAAACGGATTCTGTGCCGCGATCTGTGCCACCTGTTCAAGCAGCGCGTCGGCCTCACCAAGCGCGCGGCGGCGCAGGATCACCGCGCCGTCGGCCAGCGGTTCGCTCCAGGGTTCCTCTTCCGCAAACAGATCGAGCATAGCGACTCCTCAGGGTTTATTGCTGCCGGTATCAGTCTGTATAAAAGCCGAAAACTGCGGTGACATCCAGCTGGCAAAGCCGTCTCCCTGCTTATAGATCAGATAGACCGCCAGCTTATCACGCAGCGCCAGCGCTTTGGCCTTCTCTTCGCCCAGCACCATCAGACCGGTATCCCAGCCGTCGGCCTCCAGCGCCGTAGTGGCAATCACCGTGGCCGAAACCAGTCGGTGCTGGATCGGCTGACCGGTGACCGGGTCGATGACGTGAGAGATGCGCTTGCCGTCCAGTTCATAATAGTTGCGATAGCTGCCGGAGGTGCTGATGCCATGCCCCTGTAAATCGACAATGGCCTGCACCGCATTTTCGCGATCGGTCGGTTTCTGAATCGCCACCTGCCAGGCTTTGCCCTGCGCATTGTGCCCACGCGTCAGCACCGCACCGCCGACCGACACCAGATAGTTGTTGATGCCCTCTTTTTCCATCAGCCGGGCCAGGTTGTCGGTAGCGAAGCCTTCGCCGACGGTTGAGAGGTCGACGTACAGCTCGGGCAGGTCCTTTTGCAGATACGCTTGCCCGGCGCGATTAATCACCTGCAGATGCTGCAATCCGGTCAGCGCGCGAGCGGCATCGATCTGCTGGATGCTCGGGGTGCTGGCAGGCTGTTTATCGGGGCCGAATCCCCACAGATTGACCAGTGGACCGATGGTGATATCCATCGCCCCGCCGGTCTGATGGCCAATTCTTAACGCCAGGGTGATGATATCGGCCATATTGTTGCTGACCGGCTGCGGGTCGCTGCCGCGATACTGATTAAAATGGGAAAGGACAGAATCGTTTTTCCAGGTTGAAAGCTCATGGTCATCATTATTGAGCTGCTGCTGGATGGCGTTTTGCAACGCCTCGCGGCGCGAGCCGTCCACGCCTGCCAGGCTGACGCGCCACACGGTGCCCATCGTTTTCCCCTCCAGCACCATCGCGTCGCGCTGCGCGGGAGTTTTAGGGTTGTCGCAGGCTACCAGCAGAAATACTGCCGCCAGGCTGATGAGGTGTCGCCAGTTCGCTTTCATTATCTCTCTAACCTTTTTGCTGCTGTTTCGGCCTGAGCTGTGCGCTGTGCCGATTTTTATCTGCTTCAGGAAATTTGTGGCAATGATTATCTTTGCCGGCTGCCGTAATGACAAGCGATGCCGGTGTGGCGATTCAGGGAAGGTTTAGAAATCGGGGGTGTTAACGGAGGTAATTGTTGTGACTTCGTTGATCGCGATGACTGCAACGATGGTGATATCTGGGCCGACTGGGAGCACTGAGATCTACGAGAACGGATCGGCAGCGACGGGAATTTTCACCGGATCGTTTGCAAAGTGAGGTGCTGGCGCTGGCGGGTTGTGCCCCCGGGCAGGCTGGTCCTCGCGCCGCTTTGCGGTTCCTTCACTTCGCTCGTCAGCCACACGGACCGGTACAGACGCGCGTCCTGCGCGGCTGTACCTTTCGCCTGCGTCCTTGCAGGCGAATCCTGGCTTCCTCTCTGCGTTCAGCGCTGTGGATGGCCCGCCCGGGGCACAACCCGCCTGCTTTCTAACTTCTGCGTTGCCTGACAAGTGAATCCGGGGTTCCTCTGCGTTCAGCGCTGTGGGCCGCCCCAAGACTGGTGCACAATCCGCCAGCTTTTCGACTTCGGCGTTGCCTGAAAAGTGTATCCGGGTTTCCTCTCCGTTTAACGCTGTGGATGGCCCCTGGTCGGGATCAGCCCGTTCGCTCAGCAAAGTTGTGTCGCCTGTTAACAAAGGCACAGGTGCATGTGGGTGAAAGCGATGACCAGGGTTAGGGAGGCCCGACCTCTGCGGCTGCCGGGCAATCCGCAGCGCTGAGGTGGAGGATTCTGGGCCGGAGAGACCCGCATGGACGCGGGTATCAGGCGCGGCGTGGGCAGGACGCCCGCTCCGTGCCGGTCCGAAAGACCAGAAGCCGGAAACGAAGGCATCATGCGCAGCATGACGCGAGAACCGCCCGGCAGCCGCAGAGGTCGGGCCTGGCTCGCCATCCCTTAGCAACATGTTACGGTTTAATACAGGCACGTTCCGGAAAGGATGAGGTGAAGTGAAGATTATCCAGCCGCGGCTGATAAAAAAGCCGCAATCTTAAAAAGATCGCGGCTCTGTGACTCTCAACTCCCGGGCATCAGGATATCGCGCAGCCCGATGACGGCAGCAAGACTTAGAACTGGTAAACCAGACCGACTGCCACTACGTTATCGGTGTTGATGCCGGCAGCGTCGGTGAATTCGTTACTGTCCAGCAGGTTGATCTGGTAATCAACGTAGGTAGACATGTTTTTGTTGAAGTAGTAAGTCGTACCCACATCAATGTAACGTTTCAGGTTCTGAGAACCGTAACCTTCAATCTGCTTACCGCGTGAACTAACGAAGGCCAGTGATGGACGCAGGCCGAAATCAAACTGATACTGTGCAACCAGTTCCCAGTTATCTGCCTGGTTGGCGTAACCGTAAGCGCTGGAGTCAATGCTGCCAAAACGGGTCGCGTTGTACGCACGGCTGTACATAGCGGCCAGGTAAATGTTGTTAGCGTCATATTTCAGACCGCCTGAGTATGCGGTCGCGTGGTCACCGTGACCCAGCGCTGCGCTGTTGTTCTGCTCGTCAGTACGGTCAGAAGAGAACATGGCGGCACCGATACCAAAACCTTCACCGATGTCATAGGTGGTTGACAGACCGAAGCCATCACCGTTCTGGCCCAGAACATCGCGACCGTTGTTGCTTTCTTCCGGGCTGCCGTTTTTGCCCTGATACTGGATAGCAAAGTTCAGGCCGTCAACCAGACCGAAGAAGTCATTGTTACGATAGGTCGCCAGGCCGCTTGAACGCTGGAACAGGAAGTTATCTGCACCGTAGGTATCGCCACCGAACTCAGGCAGAACGTCGGTCCATGCGCCGATATCGTACATCACACCGTAGTTACGACCGTAGTCCAGAGACCCCGCATCGCCAAATTTCAGACCCGCGAAACCAACACGCGTGTAGTTGTCAGCAGTTCCCTGAGACTCGGTGTTGTTCAGCGCAACCTGATATTCCCACTCACCGTAACCGGTCAGCTGATCGGTCACCTGCGTTTCGCCCTTGAAGCCAAAGCGCAGGTAAGACTGGTCACCGTCGGTGCCGTTGTCGTCTGAGAAGTAGTGCAGACCGTCAACTTTACCGAACAGATCCAGTTTGTTGCCGTCTTTGTTGTAGATTTCAGCTGCGCCAGCGGTACCGGCTACCAGCAGGGCTGGAATCATCAGCGAAAGAACGCGAAGTTTCATGTAATTACCCTCTCATTATATTTTATGTTATTTGCCACTGCGTACTGAATGTCTCAATTCAGCGTTGAAAGTCATATTAAGGAACTGAGGGCAATAATCCATTGAGAAAATGATACCAATTACAATAATGTGTTTCAGAACAGTTCGCAAATATTTCAAAATATGAACTCCACGGAACTTTTCAAGGGCACTAATTGGTAACTTATATAGCATCAATAATCAAAAAATAAATTAACCTATATATATCAGTGAATTGAGTTGTAAATTATGCGCACTGAATGATAAATAATGCCACTCAGCAAAAGCTATAATAATTACGCTATCATCATTTAATTTCATTATTATCTTCATTCACCCCGAATGATTTGTGTCACCCCAAATATTTCCGCCGGACCTTAATGGTCCGGTTTTTTTTGCGCCTAATAAACATGTCAATTTAAGTAAAGTTAATTCACGCCAAAAAGAAAAGGCATGGCCTCTTCTTTGCCGCTGACGGGGAAATTACCGCCCCTGATACAGGATTATTGACGGGAATAATCACGCAGAAAAATGCGGGTTTTATTTCATCCCCTCCGGTGACTATTAAAGAGCGTGACGACAGCCGTCATTGTTTTCTCCTCATCCCCATCCCGGCTAAGAACCAGACCAGGACCAGGACTCCTCTGGAAAAATATGCATACCCGATGATTCCGATTCACAGCGGTTCTCTTTCAGGCTATTAACTCTGCCTGATGGATGAAAGAGCCCTGACAAACCGTAAGGACAGGCGCACCGGGGCTGTGTTGCGCTTCTTTACTTTCGGTATTTGTGGTAAAAAACGGGGTTAACTTTGTACAGGCTGAATGGATAAAATGACAACACTGGAAACGCAGCAATCAGCAAATGAAGCACGGCTAAGCCAGCGGGCAACCCGCGTCGTTTTTTTAATTGCCGGCATCGGTATGGCGGCCTGGGCTCCGCTGGTTCCCTATGCCAAAGATCGTGCCGCATTAAGCGATGCGTCCTTAGGTACGCTGCTGCTGTTTCTCGGGTTGGGATCGCTGATTGCGATGCCGCTGACGGGTGTTCTGGTTGGCCGCTACGGCTGTAAACGTATCATCACCTGCGGCAGTGTTTTACTACTGGTTCTCCTTCCTCTGCTTGCGACCCTTTCCTCCCCTTTCTCTCTGGCGCTGGCGCTGATGGCCTTCGGCGGCTCAATTGGCATGATTGACGTTGCCATGAATATCCAGGCGGTCGAGGTGGAGAAAAGTTCGGGTAAAGCGATGATGTCCGGCTTCCATGGCTTTTTCAGTATGGGCGGTATTGTCGGAGCCGGGCTGATGAGCCTGATCCTGGCGATGGGCATGGCGCCGGTTCATGCGGTGCTGGCGATCAACCTGCTGCTGATCCTTCTGTATCTATTCTGCCAGAGCCACATCCTCAATGAACGCCTGCATCAGCCGGATACGCCGGTGTTTGTGGTCCCGCGCGGCTGGGTGCTGTTTCTCGGCGTGCTGTGCTTTATTCTGTTTCTTGCCGAAGGTGCCATCCTCGACTGGGGCGCGCTGTTTTTAACCCATAACCGTGATATGCCAGCCGCACAGGCCGGCATGGGCTACGCGGTATTTTCCGTCGCCATGACTATCGGCAGATTATGCGGCGATTGGGTTGTACTAAAAGCGGGCCGCAAGGCAACGCTGCTCTTCGGCTCACTGTGTGCCGCGGCAGGGTTTGTGCTGGCGATAACCATCAACGATTCAACGATGACGCTGGTGGGCTTCTTACTGATTGGTTTTGGCGCGTCAAACACCGTACCAATTCTGTTCAGCGCGGCCGGAAATCAAAAAACCATGCCAATAAACCTGGCCATTTCCGCTATGACGACCATAGGCTACGCGGGTATTCTCGCCGGCCCGGCGCTGATCGGCTTTATCGCCCAGCTGTCGAGCCTTTCCATTGCCTTTAGCGTCGTTGCCGCGCTGCTGTTAGTCGTCGCCGCCTGCGCGCGGTTGATCACACGATGATCGGTAACCCTGTATGACCACGTATAAGTTTCCGCTGACCTCCGCCAACGTAACGCGTTTTTTTGTCCTGTTTATTCTGCTGTTACTGCTGGCATCCGGCTTTATGATCCAGAATGCGGTGAGTGCCTGGCTGACGGCCAGGCACTATGTGATGAACGACATCACCCATGCCATGCAGAAACGTATTGATACTTACCGCTTCGCCACCTGGCAAATCTATGAAAATCTTGCCGCTACCGCGGCGGGAACCGCGCCGTCTGACAGCCTGCAGGAAACCCGCCTGCGCCCTGACGTTTACGCGCTTGAAAAAAGCCGCCGTAAAACGGAAGCGCTGATTTTCGGATCGCACGACAGCAGCACGCTGGATATGTCGCTGCGCATGTCCAACTACCTGGATACGCTGTGGGGCGCTGAAAACAGTACCTGGTCGATGTACTTTCTTAACGGCCAGGATAACAGCCTGATTCTGGTTTCCACTCTGCCGCTGAAAGATATGGCCACCCGCTATAAGGACAGCGCCATCAGCACAATCGTTGAGTCGCGCCGTGCCGAAATGCTGCAGCAGGCCAACGCGCTGGATGAGCGAGAAAGTTTCTCACCGCTGCGGCGGCTAAGCTGGCAGAACGACCACTATTTCACCATGCGTACCACCTTCAACCAGCCGGGTCACCTGGCTACGGTGGTGGCGTTCGATCTGCCGGTCAACGACATCATTCCTGAAACGATGCCGCTGGAGAACTTCCAGCTACGTCAGGATACCGCTCCGGTGGCAGAAGGCAGCGGGAGCGAAGACAGCAGCGATAAAGCGAGAGTGAACTGGGTAAACCCGAACATTGAAATCGCCACCTCGCTGTCCGGCACGCCATTACAGCTGGTTTATCGCGTCCCGGTAACTCAGCTGGCGCTGGATACCCTGCACAACCTGCTCTGGCCGCTGCTGGCGAACCTCAGCCTGCTGCTGCTGTCGCTGGCCGGTTTGTTCCTGCTGCGTCAGCAGTCGCTGCGCCCCAGCGAGAACCAGAGTGCCGAGCTGGAGTCGCTACGCCAGCTCAATGAGGAGATTGTCGCCACGCTGCCGGTGGGGCTGCTGGTCTATGATTTTGCCAACAACCGCACCCTGCTGAGTAACAAAATTGCTGAGCACCTGCTGCCGCACCTGAACCTGCAGAAAATTATCAATATGTCCGATCAGCACCAGGGCGTTCTGCAGGCGACGGTCAACAACGAAGTGTATGAGATCCGCCACGCGCGCAGCGCCATCTCTCCGAATACCCAGCTGTTTATGATGCGCGATCAGGACCGTGAGCTGCTGGTCAACAAAAAGCTGCAGAAGGCGCAGCAGGTTCTGGATAAAAATCATCAGGCGCGCCAGCAGCTGCTGCAGAATCTGGGTCATGCTCTCCAGCACCCGCTCAGCGATGTGATTCAGCGCCTGCTGACGTTGGGCAGCGATTATGATGTTGAGTCGCTGCATCACTCCCTGGAATCGGCGCAGTCCCTCGCGCGCCTGATCGACGATATCGTGCTGCTTAACCAGCTGGAAACGCTGGACTGGGCGCCCGAAGTCAGCCAGTTCAGCCTGCAGGTGCTGCTGGATGAACTGGCACAGGACATTCTGCCGGTGATGCGACGCAAAGGCTTAACGCTGATGATCGCCAACCGTCTGAGCAGCGACGAGCTGCGGCTGGGCGATCGCCGCGCGACGGCCAAAATCCTCTCCACGCTGATGTACTATGCCGTCACCACCACCACGTGGGGGCGGGTCAGCATCACCGTTGAACCGCTTGCGGATAATCCGGATCGGCTGGCGATTGATATCGTCGATACCGGCTCCGGCCTCTCCGCTGACGAGATGGTCAATACCGACTTCCCGTTCCTGGGTGAAACGCATCAGGATCGCTTTGGCCAGGCGTCGGGGATGGCATTCTTCCTTTGCAAACAGCTGTGCAAACAGCTCGGCGGCCAGTTAGAGATCCACGCAGCGGCGGAAATCGGCTCGCGCTACAGCATTCAGCTGCCGCTGCCGCGTGAACCGCAGCAGGATCAAGAGGAAAAGCTGCTGGAGGGTGTGAATGCACTCATTGATATTACCGTTGATGACGTGCGTAAAATCGTGGTTCATCAGCTCGAAGACTGGGGCGCTAACTGCATCACACCGGATGAGCGCTTCTCCGGCCAGGAACATGATGTTCTGGTCACCGACGATCCGGCACGTCTGACGCCGTGGTCGTTACTGCTCACGGACGACGAACCCGGCTTTACACTGCTGGCCCACGGCCAGTATCGGGTGAATTTTAACATCAGCAGCGCCATGCAGGATGCATTGCTGCAGCTGATTGAACAACAGCTGGCCCAGGAAGAGTCGGTTGAGGACAGCGTGGAACCGCAGGATTTGGCACAGCTTTTTGCCAGCGGTTATTTCCAGCTATTTGTGGACACAGTACCGGATGATGTCAGGAGGTTGTATAATGAGGCAGCAGACAGGGAATACAGTGCGCTTGCTCAGACTGCACACCGGTTAAAAGGTGTGTTTGCCATGCTCAACTTGCTCCCCGGCAAGCAGCTCTGCGAAACGCTAGAGCAGCACATCCGCGAATGTAACGATTCATACATTAAAAATACCACCAGTGAAATTGACGCCTACGTCAACGATCTGCTGCAGCAAGGTAACCCATAAAATGAATAACCTGAATGTCATTATTGCCGACGACCATCCCATTGTCCTGTTTGGTATTCGTAAGTCCCTCGAACAAATTGAATGGGTCAACGTCGTAGGGGAATTTGAAGACTCCACGAGTCTGATTAACAGCCTGTCAAAACTTGAAGCGAACGTCCTGATCACCGACCTCTCAATGCCAGGGGATAAATACGGCGATGGCATTACGCTTATCAAATACATCAAGCGCCATTATCCGGATCTGTCGATTATCGTTCTGACCATGAACAATAACCCGGCAATCCTCAGCGCCGTGCTGGATCTGGATATTGAAGGTATCGTGCTGAAACAGGGCGCGCCAACCGACCTGCCGAAGGCGCTGGCTGCCCTGCAGAAGGGCAAGAAATATACGCCTGAGAGCGTGGCGAAGCTGCTGGAGAAAATCAGCGCGGGCGGCTATGGCGACAAACGCCTGTCGCCGAAGGAGAGTGAAGTCCTGCGTCTGTTTGCCGAAGGCTTCCTGGTGACGGAAATTGCCAAGAAACTGAACCGCAGCATCAAAACCATCAGCAGCCAGAAGAAGTCGGCGATGATGAAGCTGGGCGTGGAAAATGACATTGCGCTGCTGAACTACCTTTCGTCAGTCAGCATGTCTTCCGTCGATAAAGATTAATCGACTGCGGGGCGGCCCTTTCGGGTCGCCTCCTCTTTGTTTTAACCTGCCCTGCCCTTTCTCACCCGCTCAGCATAGAACGCCAGCGCCTGCTGCAGAACATCCATCGTCACCGGCTTCGACAGGCAGTTATCCATCCCGGCTTCCATACAGCGCTGCTTCTCTTCGGCCAGCGCGTTAGCGGTCACCCCAACCACCGGGAACGTTTGCCCCAGCTGGCGCAAACGCTGGGTCAGGCGATAGCCGTCCATATTCGGCATATTGACGTCCGTTAACACAATGTCGATTTCGCTGCGGCTGATAACGTTCAGCGCATCCACCCCGTCCTGGGCCGTTTTCACCCGGTAGCCCAGCGATCCCAGCTGATCCGACAGCAGCATGCGGTTTATCGGATGATCGTCCACCACCAGAATCAAAATATCGTCGTTGCTGACCGCACGCTGCTCGGCGGCTACGGCCTGCGGCAGGTCGGCGGGTAGCTCGACCTCAACGCGGTAGATGCGACCCAGCAGCGCCACCAGCTCATGAGGGGCGATGGTACTGTAGATCCAGCGCCCGGCAATCAGCTCCTGCGGTGCCCCGTTGTGTCCGGCATCAAAGCGGATCACCGCGCGCACGTCGCTGTCCGGCTGGAAATCATGGTCGGTAATCACCACATCATCCTCGCCGTATTCGCCTTCATAGCGGTGCACCTGAATGCCCTGCTGCGGCAGCGAGCGGCACAGGAAATCGGCCAGCGTATCGTTACGTATGGCCAGCCAGCAGTGTTTATCCTGCAGGCCGGCGTGCAGCACCGGCGGAACGACCCGGCTGCTGTAGAGAGGAATGCGAATAATAAACTGGCTCCCCATACCCGGCTCGGAGTCCACTTCAATATCACCGTCCATCATATTGATCAGCTTCTCACAGATAGCCAGCCCCAGCCCGGTTCCCTGGAAGTTACGCTGCACGCCGCTGCCCACCTGGAAGAACGGATCGAACAGCTTGATCACCTCTTTAGCCGGGATCCCCACGCCGGTATCGCGTACGCGAAACGCCAGATAACCGTCGCGAACGTAGACATGCAGAACAATCCCGCCGGTATGGGTAAATTTGATGGCGTTATTCAGCAGGTTAGAGAGTACCTGCTGCAGGCGCATCGGATCGCCATTCATCGTTACCGGCACGTCGCTGTCGATATAGCACCACAGCGTCAGCCGCTTCTTAATCACCATCGCCAGGTAGTTAGAGGTGATGTGCGTCACCACTTCGCGCGGCGAGAACTCGCGCGGCTCAATTTTCAGCTGTTCCGATTCAATTTTGGAGAAGTCGAGGATATCGCTGATGATCTTCAGCAGCAGGCTGGATGAGTTGTTCATCGCGGTCACCAGCGACTCAACGCCCTGCGGCAGGCTTTTGGTCTGCAGGAGGTCGAGGTTACCGATAATGCCATACAGCGGCGTGCGCAGCTCGTGGCTGACGGTGGCCAGGAACATCGACTTCGACTGGCTCGCCTGCTCTGCCGCCTGCGCCATTTCCTGCAGGGATTCTTCCATCTTCACGCGCGCGCTGACGTCCACCAGCACGCAGATGGCGACGTTCTCGTTACGGTAGCGGGAGTGGACGAAGCTGATTTGCAGGTTGGTATTGCTGCCGGTCAGCACATCCACCAGATTCGCCTGCTGACCGCAGATAATTTCGGTCAGCCGCTGCCTGTCTTCCTGCGTCAGTATCGTGAGGTAGTTATGTGCCAGCTCGTTACTCAGGATGTTGGTGCCGTCGCTGGTGCGCAGGATGCAGATCCCCACCGGCGCGGAGGCCACGATTTTACGGTTAAACTGCTCGTGTTCTTCCAGCCGATGCGCGTTATCCTCCGCCGGTAAAAACATCCGCCGTTCCAGCAGCCAGGCCAGGGTAAACAGGATCAGTGCGCTGATCAGATTCAGCAGGACGGCATTGATGATGAGGATTTTCAGCTGTTCCACCATCACGTCGGTGGGAACGGAATACACCACGCTCAGGGACGAGGGCGGCAGGCTTTTCTTCATGATTAGCTGTTTATAACCCTGAACGTAGCCAAACCAGCCGTCGTCGTCGGGTAAATCGTCGGAAGAAAACGCCGGCCCGCTGCGGGCGGAAGACAGCACGCGCTGGTTATCCTCATCGACCAGCGTGGCCGTCACCGGCAGGCTGCCCGGGGTAATAAAATCGTCCATGCGGATGGTCTGCTCAATGCCAAGCAGCGCAGCCACTTTATTCGCGACGTAAACCGGCGTCATCATGTAGTAGTAACCCACGCCGGGCTGCGCGGCCGGAGCCACCCAGAAGATACTGCTTTTACGCTCATCCTCATTGCCGTTGCGGTACCTGAGAATACGCTCATTCAGCAGCTTTAAGGCCCGTTCACGATCCACCGAAGCATTACCGACGCCAAAGTCGGCCAGGCACTGGCTTTCACCGCCGACAAAGAACACCCGGTTCAGATCGTAGGCCGTGGCAAAGTTATCCTTCCAGTAATGCAGGAAGTAGCTGAGGGATTCGAGCGAGCTGCGCCACGTATTGCTCATCGCGCTACAGTCCGAGTCCGCATAAAGCGGATAAAACTGCGGAGTGGCGGTTTTTCCGGGAAACACGCCGCTTAACAGGTCAAGCCCGTTGCTGGCGGCATTCAGCCGGTTCTCGGCGATAAATTTGAGTTCGCGGGTGATATCCGCGGAGTGCCGGACGTACCACTGCGTTTGATCGTAGCTGGCGTTAAACTCCTGACGGACCTGCGATTCTCTCTCATGCAGTATGTTGATAATGTAAAACGCGGTCAGCAGAGCACCCAGCGTCCACAGCATCAGCGCCAGCGCGCGGAACAGATAGCGGGAAATTCTTAACGTGGTGCGGAAAGAGACGAGATATTTCAAATGGAACCCACTGACGTCCGTAACAGGCTGATGGTAGAAAACGTGCCGATACAGTAGCGCCAGCCTGCTTAAAAAGCCAGTTTGCACCGCTGGCTCAGGTTAATTCAGTCTGTTCCGAAGAAGATTTCCGCCATTCCGATGGCGTAGTGCCGCACACCCGGCGGAATTCACGATTAAAGTTGGATTTAGTCTGGAATCCGACCTCTTCCATAATCTCAATAATGGATCCCTCTTCACTGCGCAGCCGCGTGCAGGCCTCCCTAATCCGCCAGCCGTTGACGTACTGCGACACGCTTTGCTGGCACAGTGCATTAATCGCTGCTGAAACCCCGCGCGCCGGGATCCCCGCTTTACGTGCCAACAGCGCCAGATTCAAATCCGCCCGTCGGTAAAGCCCTTCCTTCATCAGTCCCTCAACGCGCAGCAGAATAGCGCGATCGCCGGTTTCGGGCTGTCTGGGCACCGTCGGCTCAGGCGACGTGTCATTTTCCGGTGCCAGCACCAGCGCCAGCGATAACACCGCACAAACCAGCAGATTGCCGCAGAACAGCAATACCTGAACCCCTGCCCCGCTGGCCACGTAAACCAACAGCGAAACGGCCACGTCCAGCAGCGCCACCGCAATCAGCATCATCGCCAGCATGCGCCAGGTTTTCACGGTCAGGGCGCTGCGCTCCAGCGCTACCGCCGGCAACGCATCTCCCCCTCTCCTGAGGGAAAACAGCATCACGCCCGCGCAGGAAAACCAGATAAGCGGCATCAATACATCTATCGCCTGCGGCAGTCCGACGATGGCCGCCGCCATCAGCATCACCGGCAGCACGCTCCATCCGTAGCGCAGTGGCTTACCCTGCTGCTCCATCAGAGCCAGCAGGCCAGCGACCGGCAGCATAGCCCCGGTGATCGGCTGGAGCCGATGCCAGCCCCCGCTGTTTAACAGCGTGCCGATCCCGGCGTTCAGGCTGTGTATCAGGCACAGCAGCAGCAGCATGCGCCACACCCATCCCGCCCGCCAGCGTTTCACCAGCAGCAGCAAACAGAGCAGGCTCAACAGAAAATTAATCGGTATTAACATGGGACTCTATCGCGATCGAGGACGCCAGGCGCCGCTAACAGGCTGATAATAAGCTCTTTATACACAAGGAAATAACTTAATGCGCCTGTTTATTTACCTGGTCCTTTTACTTATTCCCGTTAGCGGCTGGAGCTACGATGTGGCAAGCAGACTGGAAACTCTGGAAAACGTCTCCCCGGGGCGGGATCTGAAAGTGCGGATTTTTTATCCCACCCTGAGCAGAGGCGAACCGCAGTTACTCGGCAGCAGCAGGGTTTTTACCGGTTACAGAGCGATTCCCGATGCGCCGATAGCCAGCGGTCGTTTCCCGCTGATTGTGTTAAGCCACGGCAGCGGGGGCAGTAATACCAGCCTGGCCTGGCTTGCCACGGCGCTGGCAGAGCGTGGCGCTATCGTGATGGCGGCCAGTCACCCCGGAAGCACCACCGGGGATTCACGCCCCGAAACGGATCTGACGCTGCAAACACGCGATCTGTCGTTAATGCTGGATCACTATCTTACTGATACCGCATGGAAAAACGCGATTGATGCAACGAAAATCGGCGCGGCAGGCCACTCCAAAGGCGGTTACAGCGTGCTGGCGCTGGCGGGGGGATTAATTAACCGCCAGGGCTTAAATCATTACTGTGGGGCTATGCCGCAGATGCCGGACTGCCGTTTTTACAGGCAAAACGGCATACAGCTTGAGAAAACCGACGATGCCCGCCTCGCGGCCAGCTATCGGGATCCGCGTGTCAAATTTGTTATCGCGCTCGATCCGGGGATGAGCTACGTCTTAACGCCGGAAAGCCTGAAGGCCATTTCCATTCCGGTGCTGACCATTGCCGCAGGCTATTACAGTCGACCAACGGGGAAAATGACCCTGGGGACGGAGAAAATATCCACTCCGCGAATAGTCATGCAGCAGGCCGGGCACTTTGATTTCCTGCCGGTGTGTCAGCCGACGGCAGAGGAGATTCTGGCTGAAGAAGGGGAAACTTTTATCTGCGATACTCCCGCATCGGAGCGGGAGCAGATTCACCGGCAGACGGTCACCGCAGTGACGGTGTTTCTGCAGCAGGCGGGGATGATAGGACGGTGAGTTGAATCGCTGAAGGCAATATACACAACAGATTTCTTCTTCCAGTCTTCAATTTTTGGCAATAAAAAAGCCGGTTCATCTGAACCGGCTTTTCGGAGCGCTAAAGCATCAACGATTACTCGTCATCTGCCTCGGCAGCATCATCATCGGTGTCCACTTCCGGGGCGATCTCGTCATCCCCTTCCGCAACGCTACCGTCGATGGCATCCAGTTCTTCTTCCGCTACCGGCTCGGCCACGCGCTGCAGGCCCACCACGTTTTCTTCTTCCGCGGTACGGATCAGAATAACGCCCTGGGTGTTACGGCCAACCACACTGACTTCCGAAACGCGCGTACGCACCAGCGTACCGGCATCGGTAATCATCATGATCTGATCGCTGTCGACAACCTGTACCGCACCGATCACCGGTCCGTTACGTTCGGTCACTTTGATCGAAATAACCCCCTGCGTCGCACGCGACTTGGTTGGATATTCCGCATTGGCCGTGCGCTTACCGTAACCGTTCTGGGTCACCGTCAGAATCGCACCGTCATCACGCGGCACAATCAGTGACACCACGCGATCGCCTTCGGCCAGCTTGATGCCGCGCACGCCGGAGGCGGTACGGCCCATAGCACGCACGGCGCTTTCCGCAAAGCGCACCACTTTACCGGCGGCGGAGAACAGCATCGCTTCATCGCTGCCGTTGGTCAGCGACACGCCAATCAGTTCGTCGTCGTCACGCAGATTGACGGCAATAATACCGGCGCTGCGCGGACGGCTGAACTCGGTCAGGGCGGTTTTCTTCACGGTACCGCTGGCGGTTGCCATAAAGATATTCCAGCCCTCGGCGTATTCACGTACCGGCAGAATGGCGGTAATACGCTCGTTGGCCTCAAGCGGCAGCAGGTTGACGATTGGACGCCCACGAGCACCGCGGCTGGCTTCCGGCAGCTGATAAACCTTCATCCAGTAGAGACGGCCTCGGCTGGAGAAGCACAGAATGGTATCGTGCGTGTTGGCCACCAGCAGGCGATCAATGAAGTCTTCTTCTTTGATGCGCGCTGCCGATTTACCTTTACCGCCGCGACGCTGAGCTTCGTAGTCGCTCAGCGGCTGATACTTGACGTAGCCCTGATGCGACAGCGTGACTACCACGTCTTCCTGAGTGATCAGGTCTTCGATATTGATGTCGGCGCTGTTGGCGGTGATCTCGGTGCGACGCTTGTCGCCGAACTGATCGCGGATCAGCTCCAGCTCTTCACGGATCACTTCCATCAGACGGTCGGCGCTTTCCAGAATGCGCAGCAGTTCAGCAATCTGCATTAGCAGTTCTTTGTACTCGTCCAGCAGTTTTTCATGCTCAAGGCCGGTCAGTTTCTGCAGACGCAGATCCAGAATCGCCTGAGCCTGCTGCTCGGTGAGGTAGTACTGACCGTCACGAATACCGTACTGCTCTTCCAGCCATTCCGGACGCGCGGCGTTGTCACCGGCACGTTCCAGCATCGCGGAAACGTTGCCCAGCTCCCACGAACGGGCAATCAGGCCCGCTTTCGCTTCGGCAGGCGAGGCCGCACGACGGATCAGTTCAATGATCGGATCGATGTTGGCCAGCGCCACGGCCAGCGCTTCAAGGATGTGCGCGCGGTCGCGTGCCTTGCGCAGCTCAAAGATGGTTCGACGGGTGATCACTTCCCGACGGTGACGCACGAAGGCTTCAATAATATCCTTCAGCGGCATAATCTTAGGCTGGCCCTGGTGCAGTGCCACCATGTTGATACCGAACGACGTTTGCAGCTGGGTCAGCGAGTAGAGGTTGTTAAGAACCACTTCGCCGACCGCATCGCGCTTCACTTCGATCACGATGCGCATGCCGTCTTTATCGGACTCATCGCGCAGCGCGCTGATGCCCTCAAGGCGTTTTTCTTTTACCAGCTCGGCGATTTTCTCGATCAGGCGCGCTTTATTCACCTGATACGGGATTTCATGCACGATGATGGTTTCGCGGCCGGTTTTGGCATCGGCTTCTACCTCGGCGCGCGCGCGAATGTAGATCTTGCCACGGCCGGTGCGGTAGGCCTCTTCAATGCCGCGACGGCCGTTGATGATTGCCGCCGTCGGGAAGTCCGGCCCCGGGATGTGCTCCATCAGCCCTTCTACGGTGATGCTCTCATCATCGACAAAGGCCAGACAGGCGTTGATCACTTCGGTCAGGTTGTGCGGAGGAATGTTGGTCGCCATCCCCACGGCAATACCGGAAGAGCCGTTCACCAGCAGGTTAGGCACCCGCGTTGGCATCACTTCCGGGATCTGCTCGGTGCCATCATAGTTTGGCACAAAATCGACGGTTTCTTTTTCCAGATCCGCCAGCAGTTCGTGGGCAATTTTTGACATGCGCACTTCGGTATAACGCATCGCTGCAGCGGAGTCGCCGTCGACGGAACCGAAGTTACCCTGGCCATCTACCAGCATATAACGCAGGGAGAACGGCTGGGCCATACGCACGATGGTGTCATACACGGCGGTATCGCCATGCGGGTGATATTTACCGATAACGTCGCCGACAACACGGGCGGATTTTTTATACGGTTTGTTCCAGTCGTTACCGAGAACATTCATGGCGTAAAGCACACGGCGGTGAACCGGCTTTAGACCATCACGAACGTCTGGTAATGCGCGGCCAACGATGACCGACATGGCATAATCCAGGTAAGAGTTTTTTAACTCTTCCTCGATATTAACCGGTGTGATTTCTCTGGCTAGGTCGCTCATGGAGCCGCTATCCCTCTAGATTATTCCCGGATTCAAAGGTGCGAAAGTATATCACACTGCGCCCAGGTGGTGAACGGAAAGCGTCAGTTTGGCCGCTTTATTGCATTCTGAACCTCCCCTTACCCGCAGCGCTGCCCACAGGGGTCACGAAACATGTATACTGCAGCGAACTTTGGCTGGAGTAATAACCCAATGAATAAAGAACAAAACGGGGCCGCTCAGAACGTCGACAGCGGAGAGATTGCTAAATTTGAAGCCGTTGCTTCGCGCTGGTGGGATCTGGAAGGGGAATTTAAACCTCTGCACCGCATCAACCCGCTGCGTCTTGGCTACATTGCGCAGCATGCCGGCGGTCTTTTCGGCAAAAAAATCCTTGATGTCGGCTGCGGCGGTGGGATCCTGGCGGAGAGCATGGCGCGGGAAGGCGCGAATGTAACCGGTCTGGATATGGGCGCGGAGCCGCTGCAGGTTGCCCGCCTGCACGCGCTGGAAAGCGGCGTGAAAATTGATTACGTCCAGCAGCTGGTCGAAGAGCATGCCGAAGAGTTTGCCGGGCAGTACGACGTAGTGACCTGCATGGAGATGCTTGAGCACGTACCGGACCCATGCTCCGTGGTTCACGCCTGCGCGAAGCTGGTGAAGCCCGGCGGCGACGTGTTCTTCTCAACGATTAACCGCAACAGCAAGGCCTGGCTGATGGCGATTGTCGGTGCGGAATACGTCCTGCGCATGGTGCCGCGCGGCACCCACGATATTAAGAAATTTATTCGCCCGGGCGAACTGCTGAACTGGGTGGATGAAACGTCGCTGCGCGAGCGCCACATGATCGGCCTGCACTACAATCCGCTGACCAACCACTTCAAGCTGGCACCGGGTGTGGACGTTAACTATATGGTCCATACGCACCGCCCTGAGTAACCCCTCCGCCCTGGTGAATCACCGGGGCTTTTTTTACCACAGTCTCATCAGCTGGAATTACTGGCACGCCGGCTAACGCTTTAGAGCCAGAAAATTCTGGAAATTTCCGTTCTGCACAATATTTCTGCGTTCAATCACGCTGCTAAAAAAAATCTTTTCCCATTGACATGAGCCTGGGCCTTGAGAAACGTGGACTTAGCCAAAACGGGGGTCAACGGACAGCAAATCGTAGTGAAAATCAAGCCTTGTTAACCACACGAAACTTACTAGAATACTCACCATATTGTTATCCAGTCTTCTCTCACCCCCTATATATAGTGTTTATCCACAGAGTTACTCACAACGAGCAAGCTGTGCATAAACGTGGGGATTATTTGTTAAAAACAGGTAAAACGCGACATGAATCAGAGTCTGCTTGTCACTAAGCGCGATGGCCGTACCGAACGCATCGATCTAGATAAAATCCACCGTGTGCTCGATTGGGCTGCCGAAGGGCTGCAAAATGTCTCCGTCTCTCAGGTTGAACTGCGTTCGCATATCCAGTTCTACGAAGGTATCCGTACTTCCGATATCCATGAGACGATTATCAAGTCTGCGGCCGACCTGATCTCCCGCGATGCGCCTGATTACCAGTACATGGCCGCCCGCCTGGCGATTTTCCACCTGCGTAAAAAAGCCTACGGCCAGTTTGAGCCGCCGAAGCTTATCGACCAGGTGACGCGTATGGTGGAGATGGGTAAATACGATCGTCATTTGCTGGAAGACTACAGTCGCGAAGAATTCGAGCAGATGGACGGGTTTATCGACCACTGGCGTGATATGAACTTCTCCTACGCCGCGGTTAAACAGCTGGAAGGTAAGTACCTGGTGCAGAACCGCGTGAGCGGCGAAATCTATGAAAGCGCCCAGTTCCTTTATATTCTCGTGGCTGCCTGCCTGTTCTCCGGCTACCCGCGCGAAACGCGTCTGGACTACGTGAAGCGTTTTTACGATGCGATCTCCACGTTCAAAATCTCTCTGCCGACGCCAATCATGTCCGGCGTGCGTACCCCAACCCGCCAGTTCAGCTCCTGCGTGCTGATCGAGTGCGGCGACAGCCTGGATTCCATTAACGCCACCTCCAGCGCCATCGTCAAATACGTCTCCCAGCGTGCCGGTATCGGTATTAACGCAGGCCGTATTCGCGCACTGGGCAGCCCGATTCGCGGCGGTGAAGCGTTCCACACCGGCTGTATTCCGTTCTACAAGCACTTCCAGACCGCCGTTAAGTCCTGTTCTCAGGGCGGCGTGCGCGGCGGTGCGGCCACCCTGTTCTATCCAATGTGGCATCTGGAAGTGGAAAGCCTGCTGGTGTTGAAAAACAACCGCGGCGTGGAAGGCAATCGCGTGCGCCATATGGATTACGGCGTACAGCTCAACAAGCTGATGTATCAGCGCCTGCTCAAGGGTGAAGACATCACCCTGTTCAGCCCGTCCGACGTACCGGGCCTGTACGATGCCTTCTTCGCCGATCAGGCAGAGTTCGAGCGTCTGTACACCAAATATGAGAAAGACGACAGCATCCGCAAGCAGCGGGTGAAAGCGGTTGACCTGTTCTCGCTGATGATGCAGGAACGCGCCTCTACCGGCCGTATCTACATCCAGAACGTTGACCACTGCAACACCCACAGCCCGTTCGATCCGGCCATCGCCCCCGTTCGCCAGTCTAACCTGTGCCTGGAAATCGCGCTGCCGACCAAACCGCTGCTGGATGTGAATGACGAAAACGGCGAGATCGCCCTGTGTACGCTTTCCGCATTCAACCTGGGCGCGATTGAAAGCCTGGATGACCTGCGCGAGCTGGCAACCCTGGCGGTACGTGCGCTGGATGCCCTGCTGGATTATCAGGATTACCCAATCCCGGCCGCGAAGCGCGGTGCAATGGGTCGTCGTACCCTCGGTATTGGTGTTATCAACTTCGCCTACTACCTGGCGAAGAACGGCGTGCGTTATTCCGACGGCAGCGCGAATAACCTGACGCATAAAACCTTCGAAGCCATTCAGTACTGGCTGCTGAAGGCCTCTAACGATTTGGCTATCGAACAGGGTGCCTGCCCGTGGTTTAACGAGACCACCTATGCTCAGGGTATTCTGCCGATTGATACCTACAAGAAAGATCTGGATGCGATCAGCAACGAACCGCTGCATCTGGACTGGGAAGCGCTGCGCGAGTCGATCAAAACTCACGGCCTGCGTAACTCCACGCTGTCAGCTCTGATGCCGTCAGAAACCTCTTCGCAGATTTCTAACGCCACCAACGGCATCGAACCGCCGCGCGGCCATATCAGTATTAAAGCGTCTAAAGACGGTATCCTGCGCCAGGTGGTGCCGGAGTATGAGCGTCTGAAAGATAACTACGAGCTGCTGTGGGAAATGCCGAACAACGACGGCTATCTGCAGCTGGTTGGCCTGATGCAGAAGTTTATCGATCAGGCGATTTCATCTAATACCAACTACGATCCGACGCGCTTCGCCAACGGCAAAGTGCCGATGAAGCAGCTACTGAAAGATTTGCTGACCGCCTATAAGTTCGGCGTGAAAACGCTGTACTACCAGAACACCCGTGATGGTGCGGAAGATGCGCAGGATGACCTGGCACCTTCAATTCAGGATGACGGCTGCGAAAGCGGCGCCTGCAAAATCTAATCCCCAGGGGGCCATCGGTGGCCCCCCTCTCTGATTTCTGTAGCACGATTCTGCTACCACGACGGATAACTATTTATGGCTTACACCACGTTTTCCCAGAACAAAAATGACCAGCTGCTGGAGCCGATGTTCTTTGGCCAGTCGGTCAACGTTGCCCGCTACGATCAGCAAAAATACGATATCTTCGAAAAGCTGATTGAAAAGCAGCTTTCGTTCTTCTGGCGCCCGGAAGAAGTGGACGTTTCACGCGATCGCATCGACTATCAGGCGCTGCCGGATCACGAAAAGCATATTTTCATCAGCAACCTCAAGTACCAGACGCTGCTGGACTCGATTCAGGGACGCAGCCCGAACGTGGCGCTGCTGCCGCTGATCTCGATCCCGGAGCTGGAAACCTGGGTCGAGACGTGGGCGTTCTCAGAAACCATCCACTCGCGCTCCTACACCCACATTATCCGCAATATCGTCAACGATCCGGCCGTGGTCTTTGACGACATCGTGGCTAATGAGCAGATCCTGTCCCGCGCGAAGGATATCTCCGGCTACTACGACGATCTGATCGAGATGACCAGCTACTGGCATCTGCTGGGTGAAGGCACCCATGAGGTGGCCGGTAAAACCGTCACCGTCAATCTGCGCACGCTGAAAAAGCAGCTGTATATCTGCCTGATGAGCGTCAACGCGCTGGAGGCGATCCGCTTCTACGTCAGCTTCGCCTGCTCGTTTGCCTTCGCTGAACGCGAGCTGATGGAAGGTAACGCGAAAATCATCAAACTGATCGCCCGTGACGAAGCGCTGCACCTGACCGGTACCCAGCACATGCTGAATCTGCTGCGCAGCGGTGAAGACGATCCGGAAATGGCCGAGATAGCCGAAGAGTGCCGCCAGGAGTGTTACGACCTGTTTGTACTGGCAGCCGAGCAGGAAAAAGAGTGGGCGGAATACCTGTTCAGCGGCGGTTCAATGATCGGCATGAACAAGGATATCCTGTGGCAGTACATTGAATATATCACCAATATTCGCATGAACGCCGTCGGCCTGGACCTGCCATTCAAAACCCGTTCAAACCCAATCCCATGGATTAACTCCTGGCTGGTGTCGGACAACGTTCAGGTGGCACCGCAGGAAGTTGAGGTCAGCTCCTACCTGGTCGGTCAGATTGACGCAGAAGTGAATACCGACGATCTCAGCGACTTCGAACTGTAAAATGACGCGTTCGATTATTACCCTGCGTGCTTCCGGCACGCAGCTGGAGTGCAGGGAACATCATACTTCCCTGCTCGCCGCGCTTGAGGCGAATAAAGTCTGTATTGAATATCAGTGTCGGGAAGGGTACTGCGGTTCGTGCCGAACCCGCCTGCTGAAAGGTGAAGTCAGCTACGCGAGCAAACCGCTGGCCTTTATCCAGCAGGGCGAGATCCTGCCCTGCTGCTGTCAGGCGCAGGGCGATATCGAGATAGAACTGTAAAACGGCGGCACCCATCGGGAAAAACCACCCCCGGACTGCGGGCGACCACTGCTTCGGATCGCCCTGTGGCCCGTGCCGTTACAGCGTTTCCACCACGTCAATCCAGCCGTGTCCGGTCGTGACCGTCTGACCATTCAGCCAGCGGCGCAGCATGTTCAGTGCCAGCATAGCGACCATATCTTGCCTGGCTTTCAGACCGTGACGACTGACGTTAAACTTCACCCGCTGCGCAAAGATACCGTCCGGCGTATTCAGCGCGAATCCCAGCATATCCTCTTCGATCCCCCCCACGATCAGCACCACCTGCGCATCATTTTCCTGCGCCAGCACGCGGCTGCGATCCGCCAGCTGCGTCAGGGATTCCGGGCGATTGGGGAGAACGTTGCCTGCATTGAGTTTTGCGCCTGCGGAGACCAGCTGCCACTGCAGCAGCCCGGCGGTAAACTGTTCGCTGACGCTGAGCGACAGCTCGCGCTCGCCCAGCCGCCGCGCCAGCTGCTCCGGCAGCCCTTCCAGCCCTTCGAAAATCACGCTGTCACCGGCAATGTCCCGCACCTGCTGCCAGAACTGCTCCATCTCTGCCAGCTTGTCCGCCGGGCCGTTCAGCTTGAGTTCGATAATCGGCATGGAAGCGCGGTATCCCACCACCACACCTTCCGGCAGCGGCAGCGGTTCAATGGCCGAGGCCAGATCGCTCTCGCCACGGCCAAAGGTGGTCATTCGCAGGCACAGCGGCGGTTCGGGAAGCGGGTAGCGGGCTTTAAGCCGCGGCAGGATCTCGCCGGTGACCATCGTTTTAAACTCTGAGGGCACACCGGGGGTAAAGAAGATCCAGCACCGGTTCAGCTCAATGGCAAAACCGCAGGCGGTGCCTACCGGGTTATCCAGCATTTCTGCACCGGCCGGGATTTCAGCCTGCTTGCGATTGCTGGGTGCCATCGGTTTGCCGCGGCTGGCGAAGAACGCCTCCATTTTGGCCAGCCACTCCGGGTGGATCTGCAGCCCGACACCGGCCGCTGTTGCCGCGGCCAGCGAGCTGAGATCGTCGCTGGTCGGGCCAAGACCGCCGTTAACGATCAGCACATCGGCGACTTTACTGCGCTCGGTCAGTACGCTGACCAGCTCGGGAAGGCTGTCACCCACCGTCTGGCGGCTGGTCATCGGTAAACCGTTTTCAAACAGCACCCCCGCCAGCCATGCTGCATTGGTATCCACGATCTGACCGTGCAGCACTTCATCACCTGTGGCGAGCATTTCCACTCTTATCATTTTTATCTCCGGGTTTCTCAGGTCTTTACACTGTAAGAAGCCCGCCCGATAAAAACAATGTGATTTTCCCCTCTATTTCCGATCGCGCAGCCAGGCCAACAGGCGATGGCGCGACGGCTTAATCCCCTCTCCCTCAAAACGGGGCAGCGGATGCCAGGCAACCGGATTCTGGTAGTTTGCAAGCAGGGGAGCCGCCCACTCTGCCAGCGTATCCAGTGGGATGTCGGCCAACACCAGCGCCACCGGTCGCTGGCCGTATTCGCTGTCCGTCTGCGGTACCACGACAGCCTGCGTTACCGCCGGATGCGCCAGCAGCACCCGCTCAATCACCTCGGGCTGCACCGCCTCGCCGCCGCTGAAAAAAAGAGTATCGAGACGCCCGTCAATGTGCAGTTCATTCCGATCCCAGTGCCCGCGATCCCCGGTATGCAGCCAGCCGTTATCGTCGGTCATCTGCTGCAGTTCACCGTTTTGCCAGTAGCCCTGTGCCAGGGTTGGCGAGCGTAGCCAGACCTCGTTTTCGACCAGCTTCACCTCCTGCCCCGGGAGCGGGATGCCAACGCTGCCGGATCCCTGCACGCGGCCGGCGCAGACCGTGGAGGCCGTCTCGGTCAGACCATAGCCGCACCAGCAGCGGATCCCGGCGGCCTCCGCCTGACGGGTCAGCTCTTCCGGGATGGCTGCTCCGCCGAGCAGCACGGCACGCAAACCGGAGGGTAGCGCGGGCTGATTCAGTAAACGCCACAGCTGGGTTGGCACCAGCGAAGCAAAACTGCTGCGCGCCAGCGCCGCCGGCATATCACGTGACTCATCAACGACCAGCGTTGCTCCGGCGGACAGCCACCGCCAGACGATCCCCATCCCGGAAACGTGAAACAGGGGTAACGACAGCAGCCAGCGATCCCGTGGGGTGAAATCCATCAGCGCGATCACCGCCGCCGCGCTGCGCAGGTGAGCATCAAAGGTATGCACGGCCGCTTTCGCCCGCCCGGTCGTGCCTGACGTCAGCGTCAGCGTCGCAAGCGCGTCCCGCCGCCAGGGGTACTGAACCCGCCCGCTGGCCGTTTCCAGGTTCAGCTGTGCCGCCTGTGGGACCGGTGGCGCATCGAGGCTGAGGGCGAAGGCCACGCCCAGCTCCGGTAACAGCCGATCCAGCTGAGCATCCGGCAGCTGCGGGTTGAGCATCAGCACCTTAGTGCCGCATGCCAGCAGGCTCAGCCACGCCAGCAGCGCCTGCAGGCCGTTGCGGCTGCGCAGCGCGATCGTCATCTCGGGCATCACGCCCTGCCGGCGAAAGCCGTTAGCGTACCCGGTAATTCGCTCAGCCAGCTGCTGCCAGCTTACTGTTTCACTTCCGCAGTCAATGGCCGTCGCCTGCGGATACCGCTGCTGCCAGTGCAGCCAGGGCCAGTCGTTTATTGTTGCCACAGACATTGCAGTCCCTCCATCCCTGAAACCGGTAACGAACTGCCCGGCCACCGGCGCAGCAGCTGTTGCTGCATCAGCTGCAGGGTATCCAGCCCCGGCACGCTGTCCGGGGTTAGCCACTGTGCCAGCCGTGCCAGCTGCGTCAGCCCCAGGCTGGACTCCAGCGCGGAACCGATAACCGGGGTGAGTCCCAGCCGCTGAGCCGCTGCAACCTGCCGCTGCACCTTCTGGATACTGCCGGTCAGCGTAGGTTTGATCACCACCGCCCTTACCCCCTGCTGCGCGCTCAGTAACGTCGTATCCTCACGCAGGCTTTCATCCCAGGCGACAGCAATGCCGGTCTGTCGGGCAAAGGCCAGGCTCTCGGCCACCGTTCTGCATGGCTCTTCCAGGTAGGCGATTCGCCCGCGCAGCTCGGTGGTAACATAGCGGGCAAACTTCAATGCCCGCTCCAGCGTCCAGCTGCGGTTTGCATCCAGCCGCAGTGTCAGATTCGGCAGCGCTTCCAGCAGCAGATTGACCTGCATCCCGTCACGCACCGCCTCATACAGCCCCACTTTCATCTTTGCCAGCGGGGCAGGCTGATTGCGTAAACGTTCAAACAGCGCATCCGGATCGCCGCTGCACAGCAGCGCGCTTCGCAGGTTCCCTTCAGCGGGCAGCCGCCCTTCCAGCTCGGCCAGGGCGCAGCTGATGCCGAACGCGACCGAAGGCAACGGACTTTCCGGCGGCTGTTCTCCGGCACACCAGCGCGCCAGCCATCTCACCGCCTCATGCCGCGCGTGCTCGGGCGTTTCCACGCTAAACTGCGGCAGAGGCGCGATCTCTCCCCAGCCTTCACTGCTATCGTCGATCAGCTTAACCAGCATTCCCTCACGGGTTTTCAACCGCCTGTCGCGCAAAATGACGCCCGCATCCAGCGCAAGCTGATAGCTGAACAGCGTTGCGCTGCGCATTATGGATTACGCCTGAATGATGAGAAATCGGGCTGGCGCTTCTGGTTAAAGGCGTTGCGCCCTTCCTGCCCCTCTTCGGTCATGTAAAACAGCATCGTGGCGTTACCCGCCAGCTCCTGCAAACCGGCCTGCCCGTCGCAGTCGGCGTTCAGCGCCGCCTTGAGACAGCGCAGCGCCATCGGGCTGTTTTGCAACATCTCGCGGCACCAGCGCACCGTTTCCGGCTCAAGCTGCGCCAGCGGCACCACCGTGTTGACCAGCCCCATATCCAGCGCCTGCTGCGCGTTATACATACGGCAGAGGAACCAGATTTCCCGCGCTTTCTTTTGGCCGACGATACGCGCCATATAGGCGGCACCCCAGCCGCCGTCGAAGGAGCCGACCTTCGGCCCGGTCTGACCAAACTGCGCGTTATCTGCCGCAATCGTTAAGTCACACATCATATGCAGCACATGTCCCCCGCCCACCGCATAGCCGGCCACCATCGCCACAACGGGCTTGGGACAGGTGCGGATCTGCCGCTGGAGGTCCAGCACGTTAAGATGATGTACCCCGGCATCGTCCTGATAGCCGCCGTAGTCGCCGCGAATTTTCTGGTCGCCGCCGGAACAGAATGCCAGCTCGCCTTCGCCGGTCAGGATGATTACCCCGACCGCCGGATCGCGACGGGCGTCGTCCAGCGCCTGCTGGATTTCCGTCACCGTCAGCGGACGAAAGGCATTGCGCACCTGCGGACGGTTGATGGTGATCTTAGCAATGCCATCCGCCGTTTTGTGATAGCGAATATCGCTGAATTGAATGGGGACCGGCAGCCACTGTACCGGGGCGGTCAGCAGGGATTCATCGGGAGAAATCATCGGAGCTCCTATTAAGAGTGATTCAGTACCAGCGAAAGCTGATGGGCGAATGCCATTGGGTTAGCGAGGTGCGTGTTATGCCCGGCATCGCGGATCACCAGCGGGTTCATTCCCGATCGCTGCGCCAGCTGTAAGAATTTGAGGTCCCATTCGCCACACAGGTAATGGACAGGGATCGTTTTTTGCCGCAGTTCCGCCAGCAGATCGGGCTGAACGGAAAGGGAGGTGGCTTCCAGCATGGCCGCCAGGCCTTCCGCGCGATTATTCAGACGACGGGCAATCACTTCCTGCCGCTGCGGGTTAGTCAGCTCGGCAAATACCGGTTGTTGATACCACTGGCTGAGGACCAGCGGCAGAGGCTGCTGACGGAAACGCTGCGCCCAGCCAAAATCGTGCTCGCGGCGCGTTTCACGCTCGCTTTGACGGCTCAGCCCAAAATGCCCGGCTTCGGCAAGCAGACCACACAGGCGGCCATCATCGTGGCGACAGGCATGATAAAAGGCCAGCCGCGCACCGAGCGAGTAGCCGACCAGCCAGTAGCGTTCGACTTCATGGTAGTTCAGCGTCGCGGTCAGGCGCTGCGACAGCTCATCAAAACCGCTAACGGTTTGCGCCTGAGAACCGCCGTGGCCCGGCAGATCGACGCTGAGCATCGGCCAGTGGCGGAAGTAGTGCTGCACCGACAGCCAGTCATCCGCGCTGCCGAGGAAACCATGCAGCCAGACCAGCACCGGCCTGATGCTGTGATGATGTCCCTGCCAGCGCGCATGAAGAATCACAGCGTTATCACCTCTCGGAACAGGCTCGCCAGCGTCTGCGCACCGGCATCCCCCTCGCAGACCGCTTCAATCAGCGTGACGCCGCGGGAGAATCCTTCATCGACCGCGGCCGCCAGCGCCGGCCAGTTGTCAGCACGCCGGTACTGCAGGCCAAATGCCGCCGCCGCATGGCTGAAATCCACCGCTGGCGGCATGGCGAAGAAACGCTCCCGTTTATCGGGTGGGGTCGGCAGCATGGAGAAGATCTGCCCGCCCTGATTATTCACTACCAGCACCACGACCGGGGCGGAGGAGTGCTGCAGCAGCGCCAGACTGTTTAAATCATAGAGAGCGGAGAGGTCGCCGAGCAGCAGCATTAACGGCTGCCCGAGCCCGCGCTGAACGCCTGCGGCAGAGGCAATTAATCCATCGATGCCGCTGGCACCGCGGTTGCTATAAAGCGGGTATCCCGCAGGCAGTTGGGCCAGCGCATCCACCAGCCGGATAGCCAGGCTGTTGCCGAGAAACAGCACGCCTTTTTCCGCCAGCAGCTCAGGCAGCCGATGTGCCAGCTGCGCCTCCCCGAAGGCGGTCAGGTGCTGCGCCAGGTAACGGCGGGTTTTCTCTGCCAGTAACGCCAGCTGCGGGCACCAGGGCTGGCGCGGCATCGCCGGATGGCGGGTCAGCCACTCCCCCGCACGGGCTTCGACCCGAATGCCCTGATGAAAAGCGGGATCACGCTGTCCGGGTAGCGGATCGATTAACCACCATGTAGCTGACCGGCACTGCTGCTGGAACTGTAAAAGGTTACGCCCGGTCAGGCTGCTGCCGAACTGTATTACCAGCTGCGCATCATTCAGCGCCTTGCGGGCCTGAGGATGCCCGAGCCAGAGCGCGGAATGCGGTAGCGGCTGGCCGCTCTGCGACAGGACATCACCCAGCAGCGGCCAGCCAAGCTGCTCAGCCCACGCGGCAATCTGCTGCCCCTCAGCGGCACTGACTCTGCCAACGATCACAACGCCACGCTGCTGGCGGGCAAAAAACCAGTCCGGCATCAGCGGAACGCCTGGCGCAGCAGGATAGTGAAGCCAGGGGTCCTGGCCGTGCCACCACTCGCCCAGGTCATCAACCCACGAGCGGTAGTCGTCGTTATCTTCGCCGTAAAGCGGCTCGGCAAACGGACAGTTGATGTGCACCGCCCCGCTTTTCTGCCCTGCCAGCAGCGTATCCAGCGCCGACACCAGCCAGCGAGCCGGAATTTCCGGGGTGGGACGAGGGAGGTTAAGGGCAGCGCTGACGTGGCTGGCGAAAATCCCCGGCTGCGCAATGGCCTGATTGGCCCCGCAGCCTGTCAGCTCTGTCGGGCGGTCGGCGGTTACGGCGACCAGCCTCTCACCCCCCTGCCGGGCTTCCACCAGGGCAGGATAGAGGTTGGCAACGGCGGTTCCCGAGGTCACCACGATGGCCACGCGCTGGCCGGTACTTTTTGCCAGCCCCAGCGCTAAAAAGCCGAGGCCGCGTTCGTCAAAATGGGTGTGGCAGACCAGCTTCTCACTGGCAGCGGCCGCCAGCGCCAGCGGGGCCGAGCGCGATCCGGGTGCAATACAGAGATGCCGGATACCGTGACGGGTAAGCGTTTCAACAAGAACGGTCGCCCAGCGGCGATTGAACGTTGCGTGCGACATTGCCACTCCAGATCAACTTGACTGAAATCATTATAGGCAGGCAGTTTGGCGATCTTATTGATTTAAACCCGTATTACGCAGGTTTTAGTCAGAGTTATAGCGGGGGAATGGCGGCGGGAATCATTTGCAAAAAACCGGTGCCCGTGAGAGGGCACCAGGGTGTTCGCCTTAGCGACGAGCCAGCAGCAGCCCGATCACCAGGCCCAGCGTAGCACCAACACCAATGCCCTGCCACGGCTTATCATGCACGTAGTCATCGGCGCGGGATACGGCCTGACGGGCACGATAGTAGTAGGTATCAGATGCATTGCTGATGCGCGATTTCACTTCATGCAGTGAATTCTCCGCTCTGGCTTTGAGTTCTACATATTTCTGGTCAGCCGGATCGCCCGATGACTTCAACACCTCTTCCAGCGTTTTAGTCAGTAAGGCCAGATCGTCATCCAGTCGAGTCTCATGCGGTTCAGTCTGTGTAGCCATTATCATCCTCCGTGGGCGAATTACACATTGCTTGCTGAATAACTATAGACCCTATTTTTTGCCGTGCATGGCAAAAAGGGCCAGCATCCCTCCACAGCCCCCGTGTCGGGCGCGGGGGATTGTTGGTAAAGATGCTGTTTATTGCACCTTCCACGCCTGTCTGCCGTGGAAATCACTGCGGTTTTTGGATTTATCTGATAAATTTTGCGTGAACTGAATTACTCACCAGGCAAGCTGTCGTAACTCCCTGTAGTCGGGCCAAATCCGGCGACGCGAATGCGTGTAGTACGCGCGACAGTCAACACAAGCTCCGTTCAGCAAAGGATATGATTTCTGGCATGAATCGAAGAATGTTTATGAAAGCGTCAATGGCATTCGCCACCTTAAGTGGAATGTCTGGTATCTCCACCCTGTTCTCTCAGGCCGCCTGGGCAGACAGCGAGATTGCCGACGGCACCGCCGTGCGATTTGATTTTGACGTGCTCAAAAAATTAGCCGCCGATCTGGCGAAAAAACCCTACGGTGGCGCGCCGGCACCGCTGCCGGAAACCCTGGCCACCTTAACGCCGCAGGCCTATAACGAAATCCAGTACGACGCCAACCACTCGCTGTGGAACGGCATCGATAACCGTCAGCTTGACGTTCAGTTCTTCCACGTGGGGATGGGATTCAAACGCCGTATCCGCATGTTCTCCGTGGACAGCGGCAGCCGCGAAGCGCGTGAGATCCATTTCCGCCCCGAGCTGTTCAACTACAATAATGCACACGTAGATACCGCCCAGCTGGAAGGCAAAACCGATCTCGGCTTCGCCGGGTTCCGCGCCTTTAAAAAACCCGAGCTGGCACGCCGTGATATCGTCTCGTTCCTGGGGGCCAGCTACTTCCGTGCGGTCGATGAAACCTATCAGTACGGGCTTTCCGCACGCGGCGTGGCGATTGATACCTTCAGCAACGGTAAAGAAGAGTTCCCTGACTTCACCGCCTTCTGGTTTGAAACGCCAAAAGCCGATGACACCACCTTCACCGTCTACACCCTGCTGGATGGTGCAAGCTGCACCGGCGCATTTAAGTTCGTCATCCACTGCGAGGAAAAGCGCGTGGTGATGGAGGTGGAAAACCACATCTATGCGCGTAAGGATATCTGGCAGTTGGGTATTGCACCGATGACCACCATGTTCAGCTGTGGCAACAACGAGCGCCGCATGTGCGACACCATCCATCCGCAGATCCACGACTCCGATCGTCTGGCCATGTGGACCGGCACCGGTGAGTGGATCTGCCGCCCGCTGAACAACCCGCAGCGCCTGACCTTCAACGCCTACCAGGATGAAAACCCGCGCGGCTTCGGTATGCTGCAGCTCAATCACGATTTCCAGGACTATCAGGACGTGATCGGCTGGTACAACAAGCGCCCGAGCCTGTGGGTGGAACCGGTCGGTAAATGGGGCAAAGGGGCGGTGAATCTGATGGAGATCCCGACCACCGGCGAGACGCTGGATAATATCGTCTGCTTCTGGCAGCCGGCCGATCCGATCAAGGCCGGCAGCGAGCACAGCTTCCAGTACAAGCTTTACTGGAGCGGCCTGCCGCCGGTCCGTAGCGGCCTGGCGAGAGTGAATGCGACCCGTACCGGTATGGGCGGTTTCCCTGAAGGCTGGGCGCCGGGCGAGCACTATCCGGACGTCTGGTCGCGTCGTTTTGCCGTGGACTTTGTCGGTGGCGATCTGAAAGCCGCCGCGCCGAAGGGCATTGAACCGGTGATCGAAGTCACCTCCGGCACGATCAAGCAGGTCGAGATCCTCTTCGTAGAACCGATCAACGGCTATCGTATTTTGTTTGACTGGTATCCGAACAGCGACTCTACCGCGCCGGTGAATATGCGTATGTTCCTGCGTACCAAAGATGACACGCTGAGTGAAACCTGGCTGTATCAGTACTTCCCGCCGCCGCCGGATAAGCGTAAATACGTTGATGACCGGATTATGACCGCCGGCTAACATCGCTATCGCTTCCCAGCAAGCCGGGGAATGCTACAAGGCGGCCTTTCATGGGCCGCCTTTTTATGAAATCCGTGGTAAATTTTCTCTGGGAACGCTTCTTCCTGCGCGGCTAAAGTTCATCGCTAATCCTGGGCTCAAGCCAGCCCACAGATCCCTGCTTATTCTGCTGAACCTGATTAACCTGCCCGTAGCATATCGACATGCGGAATATCATCTTCAAGATATTCATCGCTGACCGCCACAAAACCCAGACGTGCATAAAATCGCTGCAGATGTGCCTGCGCTGACAGAAAAAGCGCCCGCTGCGGCCAGTGGCGTTCGCTGCTGTCGATCGCCTGCTCCATTAACCGGCTGCCCAGGTTCAGGCCTCGCGCCTCCCCGGAAATGATTACCCGCCCGATCTTTACCGGCTGGTCGGCCTCCTGCGGCACCAGAATGCGTGCGTAGGCCACCAGGCGATCGTCAAGAAGCCCGAGAAGATGGCGATTGTCCCCGGTCAGATCGCTGCCGTCGATATCCAGATACGGGCACTGCTGTTCAACAATAAAGACCGCGTTACGCAGCGCCAGCAGCTGGTAAAGCTGGCCGGTAGTGAGTTCACTGTGGTGTAAATCATGCCAGTTCAGATCCATATAATTCCTCTGAGCAAAAAAAATCGGGCCACAAGGGCCCGATTATTACCTGGATCGCCGTAAGTTACATTAACGGCTGTGCCAGATTGACCAGCGAAATCAGCGGCTGAGGATAGATACCCAGCAGCAGCACCAGAATCGCAGAGATCAGCACCACGATACCGCCAGCGGTAAACGCCCAGTTAGACGGCGCATCGCGCATCGCCATTTCCGGCGGGGTCAGATACAGACTAACGGTAACGCGCAGGTAGTAGTACAGGCCGATGGCACTACCGAGCACCACCGCACCGGTCAGCCACCACAGGTCGGCGCTCACGCCCACTGCCAGCACGTAGAATTTACCGATAAAGCCCAGCGTCATCGGAATACCCGCCAGCGACAGCATCACCACCGTCATCACCGCAGACAGCACCGGACGATGCCAGAACAGTCCACGGTATGAGTAAAGTGAATCCGCATCCGGGCCGCTGTAAGGGCTGGACATCATGCTGACTACGCCGAAAGCGCCCAGGCTGCTGAACAGATAACCGGCCAGATACACTCCAACTACTTCCAGCGACAGCTGATGGGTCTGAATGGCGACCAGCGCCACCAGCAAATAACCCATATGTGCAATCGAGGAGTAGCCCAGCATACGCTTGATGTTGCTCTGCGAAATCGCCATCAGGTTACCGAACAGCATCGAGGCCACGGCAATAATGCCCAGGACCGTGCGCACGCCCTCGCTGTCGGTCATCGGCGCATACATAAACAAACGCATCAGCACGGCGAAGATAGCGATTTTACTGGCGGTAGCAAGGAACGTGGTTACCGGCGCAGGTGCGCCCTGGTAAACGTCCGGCGTCCACAGGTGGAACGGGACCAGCGACAGCTTGAAGCCAAAGCCCACGATCATCAGGCCAAGACCGGCCAGCAGCAGAGGCTGGTGGATCAAACCGTCAGTCAGGCTCTTGCCCAGTGCCACAAAACCAAGGTTACCGGAATCTGCATACACCAGCGCCATACCGAACAGCAGGAATGACGAGGCTGCTGCAGAGAGGATGGTGTACTTGATAGCGGCTTCCAGTGAGCGCTTCTGCTGGAAGGCGTAGCCTACCAGGCCAAACAGCGGCAGGGAGATCAGCTCAATACCAATAAACAGCGACGCCAGGTGATTGGCACTGGCCAGCACGATGCCACCCAGTGCCGCGATCAGCACCAGCAGATAGAACTCTTCGCGGTTATCCGGGTAGGTAGCCAGCCACGGATAGGCAAAGGTGCAGGTCGCGAGGCTGGCCAGGATCACCAGACCGGTATAGAGAATGGAATAGCCATCCACGCGCAGCAGCGGAGTGACGTCCATTGGCCCTGCCTGGCCGACGAAGTAAAGAGAAAACAGCGCCAGGTTCAGGCCAATTACCGCCAGTGTTGCATTGACGAAATGGTTGCGTCGCCACGCAATGGACAGCATCACAACTACCACCGTCAATCCGACGATCAGCAGCGGCAGAAGTGCGATCAGTTGTTGAGGAGTTATTGTCATGGCGAATTACGGCCTTGTAGTTGAAATTGAAGCGGTAAACCACTGCTGGATGTTACTCATCGCAGCGTGGGAGGTATCCAGAATCGGCTGCGGATAAACGCCCAGCAGCACCAGCAGGACAACCAGCACCATGATCATCAGGAACTCACGCGCTGACATGCCGCGCAGTGGCGTATCTGACTTCGGCGCGCCGTAGTAAGCACGCTGCATCATGATCAGTGAGTAAACCGACGCAAACACCAGTCCAAATGTGGCAATCAGAATGATCGTTGGCACGCTCTGGAAGCTGCCGGTCAGGATCATAAATTCACCGACGAAGTTACCGGTACCCGGCATACCCAGGTTCGCCACCGCAAAGAACAGCGACAGGCCCGGCAGCCATTTGATCCGCGACCACAGGCCGCCCATCTGGCGCATATCTCGCGTATGCAGACGCTCATAAAGCTGACCACACAGAATAAACAGCGCCGCTGCAGACAGGCCGTGTGCAATCATCTGGATCACCGCGCCCTGGTAAGCCAGCTGGCTGCCGGTGTAGATGGCAATCAGGACAAAGCCCATATGCGAGATCGAGGTGTAAGCAATCAGACGTTTGATATCGTACTGAGAGAACGCCATCCATGCGCCATAGAAGATACCGATAATCCCCAGCCACATGGCAATTGGCGCAAACTCTGCGGACGCATTCGGGAACAGCGGCAGGGCAAAGCGCAGCAGACCGTAGGCCGCGGTTTTCAGCAGAATACCCGCCAGGTCAACGGAACCCGCAGTCGGTGCCTGACTGTGCGCGTCCGGCAGCCAGCCGTGCAGCGGTACCACCGGCATTTTTACCGCGAAGGCGATAAAGAAGCCAAGCATCAGGACATATTCAACCGTATGCGACATTGGCGTTTTCAGCAGATCTTCGTAGTTGAAGGTCCACACGCCGGTGGCGTTGTAGTGAACAAATACCAGCGCCAGAATGGCGATCAGCATGATCAGACCGCTTGCCTGGGTATAAATGAAGAACTTGGTTGCTGCGGTGATACGCGTCTTCCCGTCGGAGGCTTTATGGCCCCAGAGCGCGATCAGGAAGTACATCGGCACCAGCATCATTTCCCAGAAGAAGAAGAACAGGAACAGGTCTACGGCAAGGAACACGCCGATAACGCCACCCAGGATCCACAGCAGATTCAGGTGGAAGAAGCCCTGCCACTTCTCGATTTCATTCCATGAACAGAGAATGGCCATCAGACCGAGCAGACCGGTCAGCACCACCATCAGCAGCGACAGACCGTCCAGCGCCAGGTGGAAGTTGATACCAAAGCGCGGTATCCACGGCACGTTAAATTCAGATTGCCACTGCGGCAGCCCGGAAGCCTGGGTCAGTGAGTAACCACCCTGCAGCCACAGCTGCAGTGACAGCACCAGCGTCAGCCCCATCGCGATCAATGCAATCCAGCGCGGCACTTTGGGACCAAAGCGTTCGAGCTGCCAGCACAACAGACCACCGACGAAGGGGAGGAGTATAAGCCAAGGTAATAACATGGCGGTTTGTTCCCTTTATTTCGAATTTTTCTACTGGGGTGAAGCCCGGCTTCACCCCAACTCACTAACCTTTACAGCACCATCAGCAGATACAGGACCACAACGGCACCGATGCTCGTCGCGGCCAGATACCAGCGCAGATAACCGTTTTCGCTGATGATCAGGCCTTTGTTGCCCACTCGCGCCAGGATGGCCGGTAAATTCATCACTGAATCCAGCGGATCGCGCTGCAGCAACCGGGCAATGGCGAGATAAGGCTTAACGAAGACTTTGTCATACAGCCAGTCGAAGCCCCAGGCGGCAAACCACCAGGTCGAGAAGAAACGGCCCGGTGCGCTGTTGGCAACCGCAGTTACCAGCGTGCGTTTGCCCAGCCACAGTGCGGCGGCCAGCAGAATACCGACAATCGCCACCACGCCGGAGACAATTTCCAGCATCATCACGCTGCCGTGGGCCAGCTCGGTGGTCTCCGGCAGTACGCCTTTCAGCGGCGGTACGATCATCGCACCAATAAAGGTTGAGAGAACTAACAGCACAATCAGCGGCAGATGGTGAGTAATCCCTTTCCCTGCGTGAGCATGAATCTTCTCTTTACCGTGGAAGGTAATAAAGATCATACGGAAGGTGTAGAGAGACGTCATAAAGGCGCCCGCCAGACCCGCCACCATCAGATTGATATGGCCGTTCGCCAGCGCACCCGCCAGGATTTCATCCTTACTGAAGAAGCCTGCGGTGATCAGCGGCAGCGCCGACAGCGCCGCGCCGCCCACCAGGAAGCAGACGTACACCAGAGGAATGCTCTTACGCAGGCCACCCATTTTGAAGATGTTCTGCTCGTGGTGGCAGGCAAGGATCACCGAACCGGACGAGAGGAACAGCAGCGCTTTGAAGAACGCGTGGGTCATCAGGTGGAAAATAGCTGCATCCCACGCCTGAACGCCCAGCGCCAGGAACATATAGCCAATCTGACTCATCGTTGAATAAGCCAGCACGCGTTTGATGTCGGTCTGCACCAGCGCGGCGAAGCCCGCCAGAACCAGCGTAATCGCCCCGATAATGCCCACCAGATGCAGCACTTCAGGCGTCAGCAGGAACAGGCCGTGGGTACGCGCAATCAGGTAAACACCGGCGGTCACCATCGTCGCGGCGTGGATCAGTGCGGATACCGGGGTTGGACCCGCCATCGCATCGGCCAGCCAGGTCTGCAACGGCAGCTGCGCGGATTTACCGACCGCACCGCCCAACAGCATCAGCGTGGCCCACTGCAGCATATGGTTATCAGCCGCAAAGTGCGCCGGAGCCAGCTCTACCATTTCGCGGAAGTTCAGCGTGCCCAGCTCGTTGTAGAGAATAAACAACGCGAAGGCCAGGAACACGTCACCGACGCGGGTAATGATAAACGCCTTCATCGCCGCCGCGCCGTTTTTCGACTCGGTATAGTAGAAGCCGATCAGCAGGTAGGAGCACAGGCCCACGCCTTCCCAACCCAGATACATCAGCATCAGGTTATCGGCGAGTACCAGAACGACCATGCTGGCGATAAACAGGTTGGTATAGGCGAAGAAGCGCGAATACCCCTCTTCCCCACGCATGTACCAGGAGGCAAACATGTGGATGAAGAAGCCCACGCCGGTGACCACCGACAGCATGGTCAGCGACAGGCCGTCCAGCGTCAGGTTCACGTCGATTTTAAAGTTGCCAACGTGCATCCAGGTCCACAGCGCCTGGTTAAACACCTGCTGTCCATTGTTGAAAAAGTCGATCCCGGCATAAGCCGTGACCAGCGCCGCCAGTCCGACGGAACCCATTCCCACGGTAGCCGACAGGTTTTCCGACCAGCGGCCACGAGAGAACGCCAGCAGAAGGAAGCCGATCAGCGGAAACAGGATTGTTAAATAGAGAAGGTTCATCCGCGCATCTCGCTCACTTTGTCAATGTTGAGGTTCTGGCTGCGGCGATGTAACTGCAGCAGCAGCGCCAGGCCGATACTGGCCTCGGCAGCCGCCAGGCTGATCGCCAGGATAAACATCACCTGACCGTCGGCCTGTCCCCAATAGCTTCCCGCAACCACAAACGCCAGTGCCGCAGCGTTAATCATGATTTCGAGGCCGATCAACATAAACAGCATATTGCGGCGGATGGTTACGGCGGTCAGCCCAAGAACAAACAGCACGGCCGCCAGAATCAGTCCATGTTGCAGAGGGATCATACTCTCTCCTCCTTCTTACTTTTTAACGCGTCGTCCGCGCGGTTGCTCAGCAGTTCACCTGCACGCTGTTCGCGACCGATATGGAACGCCACGACCAGACCGGCCAGCAGCAGCATAGAGGCCAGCTCAACCGCCAGTACGTAAGGCCCGAACAGGCTGATACCGACCTGCTTGGCATCGATCATCGTGCCGTCAATGCCCTGGTCGTTAACGGTACGGATGGCGTAAACCAGCACCACCAGCAGCACCAGCGACAGCAGGCCCGGCCCCACCCATGCACCCGGCTTCAGCCATTCACGCTCCTGCTGCACTTCCGCACCGCCGAGGTTCAACATCATGACGACGAAGACAAACAGCACCATGATCGCGCCGGCGTAAACGATGATCTCTAACGCACCGGCAAAATAGGCCCCGAGCGAGAAAAACACACCGGACACCGCCAGCAAAGAGACAATCAGGTACAGCAACGCATGTACCGGGTTGGTGTGGGTGATAACGCGCAACGTCGCCAGCACCGCTACCAGTCCGCAAAGATAAAACGCAAATTCCATGCCTGGCTCCTTAAGGTAACAAGCCCTTGACGTCGATAGGTTTAGCTTCGTTTTCAGCAAAGCCCTTGTCTTTACCATCAATCGCCATACCCGCCATCCGGTAGAAGTTATATTCCGGATATTTACCCGGACCGGAGATCAGCAGGTCGTCTTTTTCATACACCAGATCCTGACGCTTAAACTCGCCCAGTTCGAAGTCCGGGGTAAGCTGAATCGCAGTGGTCGGGCAAGCCTCTTCACACAGGCCACAGAAAATGCAGCGCGAGAAGTTAATACGGAAGAATTCCGGATACCAGCGGCCATCCTGCATCTCTGCCTTCTGCAGCGAGATACAGCCAACCGGGCAGGCAACCGCACACAGGTTACAGGCTACGCAGCGCTCCTGCCCGTCCGGGTCACGCGTCAGCACGATGCGCCCACGGAAGCGCGGCGGCAGATAAACCGGCTCTTCCGGGTACATCATGGTTTCGCGCTTGGCGAAGGCGTTCAGACCAATCAGCCAGATACTGCGTACTGTCGTACCGAAACCAACGGCAATGTCTTTTAATGTCATGTTCTTAACCCCTTACTGCGCCGTGTACAGAATCACTGCGGCTGTCGCCAGCAGGTTCAACAGCGTCAACGGCAGACAAACTTTCCAGCCGAACGACATCATCTGGTCATAGCGCGGACGCGGTAACGCAGCACGGATCAAAATGAACATCATCATGAAGAAGGCCGTTTTGATGGCAAACCAGAAGATTGGCGGCAGCCACGGACCGTTCCATCCACCGAAGAACAGCGTCACGATCAGCGAAGACACGGTAACGATACCGATGTACTCACCAACGAAGAACAGGCCGAATTTCATACCGGCGTATTCAATGTGATAGCCGTCCGACAGTTCCTGCTCCGCTTCCGGCTGGTCAAACGGATGACGGTGACACACCGCTACGCCGCCGATGCAGAAGGTCAGGAAGCCGAAGAACTGCGGAATGACGTTCCACATATGTTCCTGGCTGTTGACGATATCCAGCATGTTGAACGAGCCCGCCTGCGCCACCACGCCCATCAGCGACAGGCCGAGGAACACTTCGTAGCTCAGGGTCTGGGCCGAGGCGCGCATGGCACCCAGCAGCGAGTATTTGTTGTTACTCGACCAGCCCGCGAACAGCACGGCATAAACCGCCAGACCCGCCATCATCAGGAAGAACAGCAGACCGATGTTCAGGTCCGCGCCCATCCAGGTGGAGGTGACCGGTACGATCGCCATCGCCAGCAGCAGCGAGGTAAAGGCAATCATTGGCGCAAGGGTGAAGATCACCCGGTCGGTAAACGGTGGGATCCAGTCCTCTTTGAAGAACATTTTGATCATATCCGCCACCAGCTGCAGCGATCCGCCCCAGCCAACGCGGTTAGGACCATAGCGGTTCTGGAACAGACCGAGAATTCGGCGTTCGCCGAAGCTCATCAGCGCGCCGCAGGCCACCACGACCATCAGGATGACCAGCGCTTTGCCGACGGCGATCAGAATGTCGATAACTTCCGGTGTCAACCAACTCATTGTGCCGCCTCCTGCAGATTGTCGATTTCAGCGCCCGACAGGAACGGAGGGATACCCGGTAAGCCCAGAGGCAGACCGACCTGCCCCGCCTGCAGCGTGCTTGAGAAGCGCACCGGCAGGCGCAGGGTTTCACCCTGGCAGTTGAACTGAACGGCGCTGTTAGCGTTAACGCCCAGTTTTGCCGCATCGTCCGGGTTAACCATCACATAAACGTCCGGCATCCGCTTTTGCATTACCGGCGAACGCTGGGTCATTTCTTCGCTACCAAACAGATGGAAGTAAGGCGCAACACGCCAGCGGTTATCGCTGCCCACAAAGGCGGCCGGGATATTTTCGAACCATCCCAGCTGTGACGGACCGGCTTCAAACAGACGCACGCCCGGATCGCCATTACGCAGATGACCGCCCACTTCGGCCTGGAATTTGTTCCACGCCTGCGGTGAGTTCCAGCCCGGAGCCCAGGCAAATGGGATCTGTGAACGCGCTGCGCCCGGCTGGTTGTTCCCTTCCATTGAGAAGGCAAACATCGTGTCTTTATCCTGCGGCTGACGCGGTTCATGCACGCTGATGTTGGCACGCATCGCGGTACGACCACTGGAGCGGATCGGTGAACGCGACAGTTTCTGGCCGCGAATACGGAAGCTGGCATCCGGGGCCGCATATTTGATCGCCGCCAGCTGCGGTAGCGCAACGATGCAGGAGTCAATCACGTGATCCAGCTGCGTCCAGTCCGGTTCGCGGCTGTTGATAGTGCTTTGCAGCGCGTGCAGCCAGCGCCAGCTTTCCAGCATCTCAACTTTGTTGTCGTAATACGCCGGGTCATAAACCTGGAAGAAGCGCTGTGCGCGGCCTTCCTGGTTAATTACCGTTCCGTCACTTTCTGCAAAGCTGGCGGTGGAAAGAATTAAACCGGCTTTCTCCGTGGTGGCGGTACGCTGGTGATCGATAACGATCACGTTTGGCGTATTTTTCAGTGCCGCATCCACCCGTGCTTTCGGCAGCTGACGATAAAGATCGTTTTCCAGAACGATGACCGCATCCGCCGAACCACTTTCCAGCTCCTGGAGCGCAGCATCCAGCGTGTTACCGCCGATCATGCCGAGGCCAATGCTGTTGCTGGCGGTCGCCAGCAGGGTGATACCGACATCCTGCCCACGGCTTTTCAGCGCTTTAGCGACGTTGGCGGCAGCCTGAATCACCGCTTCGCTGCCGGAGTTGGTGCCGGAAACGATTAATGGCTTCTTCGCGCCGGCCAGCGCCTGCACGATGACGTCGATTTTACCGTTCAGGGATTTATCCAGGTCGCTGACCGCCGGTGCGCTGGCGTCAAGCTCATGGGCAATCGCGAAGCCCAGACGGGCCTGGTCTTCTACCGGTGCGCGGTAGCTCCACGCGGCGATATCATCCAGACGAGTCTGGTCGACGTTGGTAACAAACAGCGGGTGTTTGGCGTTCTGGCCGATATTCAGGATCGCCGCAATCTGCCAGTCAGCCACTTTCTGTGCCGCTGCCATCTCACGGGATTTCCCCTTCACCGCCTGACGGACGGCAAGCGCAACGCGGGCACCGGTCTGGGTCAGATCTTCACCCAGCACCAGCACCGCATCATAGCTTTCGATGTCGTGCAGAGACGGGGTATGAATGCCGCCGTCGCGCAGAATTTCCAGCATCAGATCGAGACGCGCCTGCTCCCCTGCCGGGATGCCGGTCGAGAAGTTTTCCGCACCGACCAGTTCGCGCAGCGCGAAGTTGCTTTCCACGCTGGCACGCGGGGAACCGATACCGATGACTTTGTTGGCCTGACGCAGCACGTCGGCCGCACCCTGCATCGCCTGTTCGGCGTTCAGGCTGATCCAGTCATCGCCACGGCGCTGCAGAGGCTGGCGCGGACGATCTTTCAGATTCACATAGCCATAGCCGAAGCGGCCACGGTCGCAGAGGAAGTAGCTGTTCACGGTGCCGTTATAGCGGTTTTCGATACGGCGCAGTTCGCCATAGCGTTCACCCGGGCTGGTGTTACAGCCGATGCTGCACTGCTGGCAGATGCTTGGCGCATACTGCATATCCCACTTACGGTTGTAGCGTTCGGAGTGGGTTTTATCGGTGAATACGCCGGTCGGACAGATTTCAACCAGATTGCCGGAGAATTCACTTTCCAGCACGCCGTCTTCCGGACGACCGAAGTAGACGTTGTCGTGCGCACCGTAAACGCCGAGATCGGTGCCGTCCGCGTAATCTTTGTAGTAGCGAACGCAGCGATAGCAGGCAATACAGCGGTTCATTTCATGGGAGATGAACGGGCCGAGATCCTGATTGCGGTGGGTACGCTTGGTAAAACGGTAGCGGCGGAAACTGTGGCCGGTCATGACCGTCATATCCTGAAGGTGGCAGTTACCGCCCTCTTCACATACCGGGCAATCGTGCGGGTGGTTGGTCATCAGCCACTCCACCACGCTTTCGCGGAACTCTTTTGCTTCGCCGTCATCAATTGAGATGAAGGTACCGTCGGAGGCTGGCGTCATACAGGACATAACCAGACGGCCACGGGTATCTTCGGCATTTTGGAACTGCTTCACCGCACACTGGCGGCAGGCACCGACGCTACCGAGCGCAGGGTGCCAGCAGAAATAAGGAATATCTAAGCCGAGGGACAAACAGGCCTGTAGCAGGTTATTTGCGCCATCAACATCATATTCTTTACCGTCTACATGAATTGTAGCCATAGTGAACATGCTTCCGTAAGGCCCGATAAAAAACGGGCGTTAAACTTTGCTTACCAGCGAGCCTTTAACAGGTTTGGCTGGATGCCGCTAATCGCGTGCGCGTTGCTGTATACCTGAGGTGCCATACCCGCTTCGAACTCTTCGCGGAAATATTTGATGGCACTTTGCAGTGGCTCTACTGCACCAGGCGCATGCGCACAGAAGGTTTTACCCGGGCCAAGCTGGCGGCAGAGCTGCAGCAGGGTTTCGATGTCCCCCGGCTGTCCCTGTTTACGTTCCAGCGCGCGCAGAATTTTCACGCTCCACGGCAGGCCATCGCGGCACGGCGTACACCAGCCGCAGGACTCGCGGGCAAAGAACTCTTCCAGATTGCGTACCAGCGAAACCATATTGATCTCATGGTCAACGGCCATGGCCAGCGCGGTGCCCAGACGGCTGCCCGCTTTACCAATGCTGGCAAATTCCATCGGCAGGTCGAGGTGCTGTTCGGTCAGGAAGTCAGTCCCTGCCCCGCCCGGCTGCCAGGCCTTGAACTTCAGACCGTCACGCATACCACCGGCATATTCCTCAAGGATCTCACGCGCGGTAGTACCAAACGGCAGCTCCCACACGCCCGGATTCTTAACGCGACCGGAGAAGCCCATCATCTTGGTACCGGCATCTTCACTGGTGGAGATGTTTTTGTACCAGTCAACGCCGTTGGCAATAATCGCCGGAACGTTCGAGATGGTTTCCACGTTGTTGACGCAGGTCGGCTTGCCCCATGCACCGGCAGAGGCCGGGAACGGCGGCTTGGAGCGTGGGTTAGCGCGGCGGCCTTCCAGCGAGTTGATCAGCGCCGTTTCTTCACCACAGATATAGCGGCCCGCACCAGTGTGAACGATCAGTTCGAAGTCAAAACCGGTGCCGAGGATATTTTTACCCAGCAGGCCCGCTTCGGTCGCTTCGGCAATCGCACGGCGCAGGTTCGCGGCCGCCTCGATATATTCACCGCGCAGGAAGATGTAGCCACGGTAGGCTTTCAGCGCGAAAGCACCGATTAACATGCCCTCAACCAGCTGGTGAGGCATCTGCTCCATCAGCAGGCGGTCTTTATAGGTGCCAGGCTCCATTTCATCGGCGTTACACAGCAGGTAACGGATGTTCATGGATTCATCTTTCGGCATCAGGCTCCACTTCAGACCGGTAGAGAAGCCCGCACCGCCGCGGCCTTTCAGCCCGGAGTCTTTCACCTGGCCTACAATTTCTTCCGGCGACATGGATTTCAGCGCTTTTTCAGCACCGGCATAGCCATTCTTACTGCGGTACTCGTCGAAGAATACCGGCTGCTTATCGTCACGCATGCGCCACGTCAGCGGATGCGTTTCGGCAGTACGAATAATCGTTTTCATTGATACTGCTCCAGTAAGTTGGCAAGACCTTCCGGCGTCAGATGAACGTGGGTATCTTCGTCCACCATCATCACCGGCCCCTTGTCGCAGTTGCCGAGGCAGCAGGTTGGCAGCAGCGTAAAGCGTCCGTCAGCGGTCGTCTGGCCAGGTTTGATATTGAGCTTATTTTCCAGCTCGGCCTGAATGCCCTGGAAGCCGGTGATGTGGCACACCACGCTGTCACAGTAGCGGATCACGTGGCGCCCTACCGGGGTGCGGTAGATCTGGCTGTAAAACGTTGCCACACCTTCCACATCGCTGGCCGGGATGCCCAGCACGTCGGCAATCGCATGGATTGCGCCGTCCGGTACCCAGCCGCGCTGTTTCTGTACGATTTTCAACGCTTCAATTGACGCTGCGCGGGCATCTTCATAGTGGTGCTTTTCATGCTCGATGGCGTCGCGCTCTGCCGCACTCAGCATGAAAGCCCCGGATTCATCGATCGTTTCGATCGCAATTCTTTGATCGTGCATAATTAGCGGTCCACGTCTGACATAACAAAATCGATACTACCCAGGTATACGATCAGGTCGGATACCAGGCTGCCGTTGATCACCGAAGGGATCTGCTGCAGATGCGGGAAGCTCGGAGTACGCACGCGCGTGCGGTAGCTCATCGTGCTGCCGTCGCTGGTCAGGTAGTAACTGTTTATCCCCTTCGTCGCTTCAATCATCTGGAAGGATTCGTTAGCAGGCATGATTGGCCCCCACGAAACCTGCAGGAAGTGCGTGATCAGGGTTTCGATATGCTGCAGCGTGCGCTCTTTAGGCGGTGGCGTCGTCAGCGGATGATCGGCTTTGAATGGACCAGCAGGCATGTTTTTCAGGCACTGTTCGAGGATACGCATACTCTGGCGCATCTCTTCCATTTTGAGCATCACGCGGGTGTAAGCACAGCTCACCCCACCACCGATTGGCACTTCGAAATCAAAGTTTTCGTAACCGGAGTAAGGGCGCCATTTACGCACGTCAAAGTCCAGACCGGTTCCACGCAGGCCGGCACCGGTGGTGCCCCAGGTCAGTGCTTCTTCCATGTTGTAGGCAGAAACACCCTTGGCACGGCCAATCAGGACGGTATTCTTCAGCGCGGTCTGTTCGTAGGCTTTCAGACGTTTCGGCAGCCAGTCGAGGAAATCACGCAGCAGGCGTTCCCAGCCGTTCGGCAGGTCATGCGCCACGCCGCCAATGCGGAACCAGGCCGGATGCATACGGAAGCCGGTAATCGCTTCCACCACGTCATAAATTTTCTGGCGATCGGTAAAGGCAAAGAACACCGGAGACATAGCACCGACGTCCTGAATAAAAGTAGAGATGTAAAGCAGGTGACTGTTGATACGGAACAGTTCTGACAGCATGACGCGAATCACTTCCACGCGCTCCGGCACTTTTATTCCGGCCAGTTTTTCTACTGCCAGTACGTACGGCATCTCGTTAACGCAGCCGCCGAGGTACTCAATGCGGTCAGTATAAGGGATGTAGCTGTGCCAGGACTGGCGCTCACCCATTTTTTCCGCACCGCGGTGGTGATAGCCGATATCCGGCACGCAGTCGACGATCTCTTCGCCATCCAGCTGCAGGATGATACGGAACGCACCGTGCGCTGACGGGTGGTTAGGACCGAGGTTGAGGAACATATAGTCCTCATTGTTGGTCCCACGCTTCATGCCCCAGTCTTCCGGCTTGAAGGTCATGTTTTCCATTTCCAGATCTTCTTTTTGCTTGGTCAGCTCAAAGGGATCGAATTCGGTCGCACGTGCCGGATAGTCTTTACGCAGCGGGTGCCCTTCCCAGCTCTGCGGCATCATGATGCGCGTCAGGTGCGGGTGGCCCACGATATTAATCCCGAACATCTCCCAGGTTTCGCGCTCATACCAGTTGGCATTGGCAAAAATCTTGGTGATGGTCGGCACATTCAGATCGTTTTCAGACAATGCCACCTTGAGCATAATGTCGCGATTACGTTCAATGGAGATGAAGTGATAGAAAACGGAAAAATCCGCCGCCGGTAAACCGGCACGGTGGGTACGCAGACGCTCATCCATGCCATGCAGGTCATACAGCATGACATAAGGTTTTGGCAGCTTGCGCAGGTATTCAATAACTTCTAACAACTGCTCACGTTTCACCCAGACAACCGGGATCCCGGTACGGGTTGGCTGTACGGTAAAGGCATCTGGCCCAAAACGGTTACGCAGCTCGCCGATCACCGGGTCATCCAGGTGGTCGCGGGTTTGCCATAAAGGCTGTGCGAGATCTTGCGTGGTTAAATCTGTCATAAGTTGTTCACCATTCTGGCCTGTCCGACAGGCACTCAGTGTTGGCGTAAGGCGGGTCGGCGCACGTTGCTTTGTCGTCTTGTTGTGCTGTTGCTGACCTCATCCATAAACTGCCTGGCTTAAATCTCGTCAGGGCTGCGCAGGTTAGTCACCGCGATGCGCTCTGCGTGTTTACGCTCACGCTCGGATTGCATATTGGCGCGGTACACACCCTGATCGCCGACCACCCACGACAGCGGGCGACGCTCCTTGCCAATCGATTCCTGCAGCAGTAACAGCGCCTGCATATAGGCTTCAGGACGCGGTGGGCAGCCTGGAATATACACATCAACCGGCAGGAACTTATCGACACCCTGAACCACGGAGTAGATGTCGTACATGCCGCCCGAGTTGGCGCAGGCACCCATACAAATCACCCATTTCGGCTCCAGCATCTGGTCATACAGGCGCTGAATGACGGGGGCCATTTTGGTAAAGCAGGTTCCTGCAACCACCATGAAGTCGGCCTGGCGAGGCGAAGCACGAATAACTTCTGAGCCAAAACGCGCAACGTCGTGTACCGAAGTAAACGACGTCGTCATTTCGACATAACAACAGGAAAGACCGAAGTTAAACGGCCAGAGGGAGTTCTTGCGTCCCCAGTTCACCAGGTCATGCATGGCGTGTTCGAGCTTGCCCATGTAGACGTTCTGATGAACGTGCTTTTCCAGGGGATCGGCTACGATCTCCTGTTTTTGCAGGGGGTAACGGTCATTCTCACCGTTCGGGTCTATGCGGGTGAGCGTATAGTCCATGTCTTTTTGCCTCGCTGTTACTGCGTATTACGGTTGGAGTGCGAGATGGTGGTTGGCTTCACGTCAAAACGACGGCGGGCAGGAGCCCAGTCCAGCGCGCCGATGCGAACCAGATAAACCAGACCAGCAAGCAATACCAAGATGAAAATGGCGGCTTCCACAAAACCGACCCATCCGCTTTCGCGGATCGCAGTCGACCATGCGTAGAGATAGAGGGCTTCAACGTCAAAGATAACGAAGAACATAGCGACCAGATAGAATTTGGCAGACAGACGCAGTTTCGCGCTACCAACGGAAGGAGCTCCCGACTCAAAAGGCGTGTTTTTATACCGTCCCTGGCCTTTTCCGCCCAGGAACCACGCTCCGGCCAACATCAGGCAACACAGACCGACTGAAACGATCAGAAAAACAGCGAATGCCCAGTGATGGGCGACGACTTCTGTGGTTGTTGACATACTCTGCTTACTCACCAAAAGTGGTGTTTCGCGTCCTGCTCTAATCTCTGGCAGTTAACACACCACATCGATTCAAGGGAAAAATAAAAAACCTTATAAATTTTACTGCCTCTTTTGATTAGGCAGCTATTTTATGGGGTTTTTTACTCCTTTCAATAACCTTTTGTCAACTTTGACAAAAGTATCCGCATGCTAATTTACAGATGCAACATAATTTTAACAATTAATGCTCAAAAAATAAGCTAAATCGTGTCAGTGGTAAGACCTGATAAAAATGTAGCAGCTAAAACCCTGTGCGGATCGCGTATTTAACAATCTCTATTTTGGCAGGAATAATCATATTTTCCTGCCCCTTAATAGGGTTATTTTTTTGATCGAGGACACACTTCTGTGTTTTATGGGCAAAATTTGGTCAGCGGAGATTGTGCAAAATCAATTCATCGCGCGAATGATACTGGGGTCTTTGACGGGAGATCTTGCGCTTTCATGACGTTATGGACCGCAGCGTATGCAGTGCATTTTACTCATACCGAAAACGCGATTACGTGACATAAAAATGACAAAAAAAAGCCTTTCAGGTTAAATAAACACTGAAAGGCGTATATCTGATGCTAAGCTGACTTAAGCAATGAAAATGAAAGGCATTCTCGTTTATAACGTTGCCTTATTCATCCTCATCCAGCAGCGCCGCACTGTCCGGACTGGCGTTGATCAGGGCATAAGGATCGTTGCTTGACTCCATGGCGTTAAAGATAGCCAGCGCCAGCTCGTTGTCGCTGTCTGGGTTACGGCACAACAGATACTCCGTATCCGGCAGGACCGGCAGGCCTTCCGCTGCGCCCATAACGCGCAGTTCAGGGCTCATCATCTCAACCGGGCGGGCTGTCACGCCCAGCCCGGCTTTCACCGCCGCGCGCACCGCAGCCAGCGTGGAGGCAACATAGGAGATGCGCCACGGAATACCGGCTTCGTTAAGGTGATCGATGGCCATATCGCGGTACGGGCTTGGCTCGTCCAGCAGAACCAGAGGAATCGCTTCTCCGCGCTGGAAAATGTAATCCGCGGCACAGTACCACAGCGTCGGCGATGTACGCAGGACCTGCCAGGCAAAGTTCATTGGGCTGGAGGTCGTCACAACCAGATCCACTTCCCCCTGATTCAGCATCTCCATCATGAATGGATTACGCTTTACCCGCACATCAATAGCCAGCTTAGGATAAACAGAGGTCACGCGGTTAAGCAGGAATGGGAGGATGGTGTCGGAAGTATCGTCTGAAGCCCCGATCGTCAGCACACCCTGAACGTTGCTGTACATCAGCGAAGTGCAGGCTTCATCGTTAAAGCGCAGAATTTTGCGCGCATAGCCCAAAAGCTGAATACCGTGTTCCGTTAATAACTTGTTACGTCCATGTCTGGCAAACAGCTCTTTGCCAACCAGCTGCTCAAGACGCTGCATCTGCTGGCTGACGGCCGACTGGGTTCTGCATACTGCAGCAGCAGCGGCAGCAAACGTATTCAGATCGGCTACGGCCACAAAAGTTCTCAGCAGATCGAGGTCGAGATTGAGTATCGGACGATTTGCATTAGTCATGTTTTTCTTCACTTTATAAGTTTTTTACGAACAGCTACCCTGGTGTTATTACTTTTTTATCAACGAGATAAGTCGATAATTGTTGCGTAATGGCATCGCCTGACGCGGTGTAAACTCATCTGATGCATCACTAAAACGCTTAATATAAAACACCGCTATTCGCCCCGGCCAGGTAAAAATCCTGACCAACCTGGGCGGATTAAAGGTGTCTTACTCTGATTAATCACGATTGCATACTGTACTGACCCATAAGCGGCATGAGGCGACATTGTTAAGGTTCAACAAGGCAGGCTTCACTGGAAAAAGTGCACCTGTTTGGATCTGACAGCACAGCATCTGGCAGGTACCGTTACGGGCTCCGCCGGTGACCAATACAGCGTGAATATTAAGTTTTTCTTACCCTTTTTGGGTATAAAAATCGTTTTTTTATTACCAGAAGGCCCCTGCAAACCGCCGGAAAGTCTCCTGAAAGTTATCCTGACATACTGCCGCCTACTTTTTAAGCCTAAATACGATTATTCTTATCTCTAAAGTAAGATTTTATCAGCAACGGCACTCAGCAGAGACTCAAATAGACTAAAATCAAACTTCCGTATAAGAATTAGACGCATTCAATCATCTGAGCGGCACGATGCGTTTGCAAACGATTGGGCGCGTCCCGGCAGTGACGGGTGTAGATAAAACACCCAAATAGTAAATATATTTTGACTGTTTCAGCAATCATCAATCCATTTTTCGTTAATGAATTGTGCAATATCCCGCAACTATTCTTCTTCATAAGAGGAATTTTCGCTCTGTTTTACGCTGAGTATTGTTCGCTTATGACCAGTTTTAAGTGGTGAATGTTCCTGGTTTTACAGTATTTAATTCCACAATTCGTACAGACTCCATGCAGTCGTGTGAGCCGCTTGAAAAAAGCGCGATTAACGCGCCAAACCCGGCGGCCACCCTTCAAAAGCATTAAGGAGAGGAGTACATTGTGTAACGTTTAGTTTTCCACGGCAGGAAAACCCTCCTGCAAGTCAAGGTGACCGAGATGACCCAAATTGATAAGTCCAGCAAACTGGATAATGTGTGTTATGACATTCGCGGCCCGGTGCTGAAAGAAGCGAAGCGCCTCGAAGAAGAAGGTAATAAAGTTCTTAAACTTAACATCGGTAACCCTGCCCCCTTCGGTTTTGAAGCCCCGGACGAAATTCTGGTCGATGTGATCCGTAACCTGCCCAGCGCTCAGGGCTACTGCGACTCAAAAGGCCTGTACTCCGCGCGTAAAGCCATCATGCAGCACTATCAGGCGCTGGGCGTTCGCGATACCACCGTTGAAGATATCTACATCGGTAACGGCGTCTCCGAGCTGATCGTTCAGTCGATGCAGGCGCTGCTGAACAGCGGCGATGAAATGCTGGTTCCGGCACCGGATTACCCGTTGTGGACCGCCGCCGTGTCGTTGTCCAGCGGCAAGGCCGTGCATTACCTGTGCGACGAATCCGCAGGCTGGTTCCCGGACCTGGACGACATTCGCAGTAAAATCACACCGCGCACCCGCGGCATTGTGATTATTAACCCCAACAACCCGACGGGTGCGGTATACAGCAAAGAGCTGCTGCTGGAAGTGGTCGAGATCGCCCGCCAGCACAATCTGATTATTTTTGCTGACGAAATCTACGACAAAATTCTTTACGATGCCGCCCGCCATCATTCGATCGCCGCACTGGCACCGGATCTGCTGACCATCACCTTTAACGGCCTGTCAAAAACCTACCGCGTGGCCGGTTTCCGTCAGGGCTGGATGGTGCTGAACGGGCCGAAGAAGCACGCGAAAGGTTATATTGAAGGTCTGGAAATGCTGGCGTCGATGCGCCTGTGCGCCAACGTTCCGGCGCAGCACGCCATTCAGACTGCGCTGGGCGGATATCAGAGCATCAGTGAGTTCATCCAGCCGGGTGGACGACTGTACGAACAACGTAACCGTGCCTGGGAGCTGATCAACGATATTCCGGGTGTCAGCTGCGTGAAGCCGGACGGCGCGCTGTATATGTTCCCAAAAATCGACGCGAAAAAGTTCAACATTCACGATGACCAGAAAATGGTCCTCGACTTCCTGCTGCAGGAAAAAGTCCTGCTGGTTCAGGGCAGCGCATTCAACTGGCCGTGGCCGGACCATGTGCGCATCGTCACCCTGCCGCGCGTAGACGATCTGGAAATGGCCATCACCAAATTTGGCCGTTTCCTCGGCGGCTACCACCAGTAAGTCACCTCTCTCGAGATATCAGTCCCGGATAGCGGCAGCGCGGCTATCCGGGCAAGCGGAATGCCCTGATGAATCAAAGTCATTTTTTTGCCCACCTTTCCCGTCTGAAACTGATTAATCGCTGGCCGCTGATGCGCAACGTGCGCACTGAAAATGTGTCTGAACACAGCCTGCAGGTTGCAATGGTTGCCCATGCGCTGGCGGTGATTAAAAACAAGAAATTTAACGGCAATCTCGACCCGGGCCGCATCGCCCTGATGGCGATGTATCATGATGCCAGTGAGGTGCTGACCGGGGATCTTCCGACCCCGGTGAAGTACTACAATGCGCAGATTGCCCATGAGTACAAAAAAATCGAGAAGATTGCGCAGAAGAAGCTGATTGAAATGCTGCCGGAGGAACTGCGCTCGGCCTGGGCGCCGCTGATCGATGAACATCAGCACAGCGAAGCGGAAACGGCGATCGTTAAGCAGGCAGATGCGCTTTGTGCCTACCTGAAATGCCTGGAGGAACTGTCGGCGGGCAATAACGAATTCCTGCTGGCGAAAGCCCGACTGGAGAAAACCCTCTCCCAGCGTCACAGCCCGGAGATGGACTATTTCGTTGAGGTCTTTATCCCGAGCTTCAGTTTATCGTTGGATGAGATAAGCCAGGAATCGCTGTAGCGCCTCCGGCAGCCTTCAACCGTGCAGCCAGATGTGCTGCACGGGGCTGTCTTTATGCGCTCTCAGCTACGTTTGGGGAAAAATGCCACCGGAGCGGTCAGCGTTTTCTGCGCCCCGGGTGGTGGCGCAGGCACCGGCGAGGCGCGTCTGACCAGCGCCATCACCTCGCGATCCAGCTCGGCCACGCCCGAACTTCTCGCCAGCGAAACGCTCAGCACGTTCCCCCGATCGTCGATAGTGAAACGAACCAGCACGGTGCCGGTATCGCCGCGCGCCTGCGCCGCTTCCGGATAGCGCTTACGCTTCTCCAGATGAGCCATTACTCTCCCTGCCCAGCTCGCCTCCTGCGGCGTGGAGACCGAACTGCTGGCGTTGGTTTTCTGTGCGGCGGTGCGCTCGGCCTGCTGAGTCTGCACCTGGGCCTGAACCGCCTGCTTTGCCGATACCTGCTCCTGGTGCTGCGCCTGCTGCAGCTTTTGCTTTTTCTGTTTTTCCTGCTGCGACTTGCCCTTCTGGTCTTTTTTCGTTTTCGCCCCCGCTGCGGCTCTCAGAGCGACCTCCGGTTTTTCGGTCTCGGGTACCGCTTTCTCCGGCTCTTTTTCCGGCTGCTTCTGGGGATCGACGGCCGGTGCAGCGGCGGCATCGCTCTGAGTCTCCGCCTTCACCTTCTCTTCGCTGGCCTGCGAGTTCTGGCTTTCCGGTGAGATGTCGTTTCGTTCGGTCAGTACCGCCTGGGCGGTATCCGCCATTTCGATCATAATCGCTGCGGGCGGCGTATTGTCGGCGGCGGTAATCGGTGGCATCCACATCAGCCACAGCGCGGCACCAGCATGCAGGCCCAGCGCCAGCAGGCTGCCCGTCAGCCAGCTCGTCGTTCCGGCGCGGCGTGCATCTTCAAACGTCACTGGCGTTGCCCTTTCTAACCAACCTCATTACAAAATCCCTACGGCATCCCCGGGAATTCGGGTCTCTGGTTAATAAAACGAATAAGGGGGATAAATTTTCTGTTAAATCGGCAGTTTTTTTACTTCGGGGCGACATTGGCAAGAAATCAGTACGGGCAGAAGAAGTGGATGGCGAATTCAGGGCGAGGCGGATGCCCCGCCCTGGATTATCAGAACTTCAGCGTGACGCTTCCGCGCAGCGTCCGGCCAGGGCCCGGCTGCGGCATGATGCTCATCGCTTCAACATAGTAGCGATCCGTGAGGTTATCGATATTCAGATCGAAGATGGCATTTTTGTTCAGCTGATAGCTGGCATACAGATCGATCAGCGCGTATGGGTTCCATTTAGAGGCCTGGATTGAACCTACACCTAATGACTGAATCGTTTTTTCACTGCCGTCGCCGATCCCTTCGGTATAGCGGCTGCCGATCCAGTTAAACCGCGTGCCCACGGTCAGCTTGTCGTCAAGGAAGCGGCTGCCGAGGTTCATCGTGACGGTATCCTTCGGGGGCACCTGCTGCAGGGCGAAGCTGTTGTAGATCCCGCCCGCCGCGCATTCGGTGTATTCCGGGTTAATGCTGCCCGGGACGGCGCAGAACATCACGTGGGTGTAATGGTTCCAGCCGATGCTACCGAACACTTTCCCCGTATCGTACTCGGCGGTCACTTCATAACCGCGCATCTCAGCCGACTTAAGATTCACACGACCCAGTGCGTACCAGGTAAACCATGGGGTTTCCATCGGAATATTGGAACGGGTAATGTAGTTATCAACGTTGTTATCAAAGTACGCCGCGTGCAGGCGCAGTTTATCTTCAGGCAGGAACACGCCGTCGCGCAGGAAGTTAATCCCCAGCTCGTAGCTGCGTGCCTGCTCCGGCTTCACCGGGTTATCAGAAACCGGCATGCCGAAGGACGGGCTGGTCAAGGATTCAAAGATGCTTGGGTTGCGCATCACGTTGCTGTATTTCACATACGGCTTAACGCCTTCCCAGGGTTCCACGGTCACACTGGCGATCCGCGACCAGCCTTTGTCCGTGCGCTCGTACGGCTCCGCCAACGTGGGGGCATTATCCAGTGTTTTGTAATGCTGATAGCGCAGGTTCCCGTTCAGCGTCAGCCAGTCCTGTGGTTTCCACTCTACGGTGGTAAACGCGTTACTCTCGCGGCGATTGCCTTCGCGCGGCTGCGGAATGGAAAGGAATGTGCTCGGGGTATAAACGATGCCATCCGGGCTACCTACATCTTCACGCGTGTAGCCACCGCCGTATTCCACGCTGACGTCGCCTGCCGGGGTGTTCAGCAATGAGGTATTCGACAGCGTACCGCCCCAGCGCTCCGATCCCACCAGCATTCCCGCATCGTTCAACACGTACTGCGTGTTGCTATAGTTAGTAGCGTTCGCCCGGTTATCCACCTTATTGTAGAAGGTGTTGATCTTCAGGTTGATGAGGTCGGTTTCTTCAGGCTGCCAGTTATAGCGTGCGGTCCAAGTATCCAGAGTGATATTGCTGAGCCGCCCCTGATAAAGCCCCTGAGTGATATAGTAGGTCGATCCCAGCTGGTAACCATAGTCGCTGATGTACTTACTGTATCCCACTTCCAGCGTCTGATTATCCACCATCTTCAGCTTGCCTTTCAGCAGCCATGACTCATTGTTCAGCGAGGTGTTAAGTACCTGTTCGCCAGCGCGATAGGGGCTGACGCCACCATTTATCCAGCGTTCATTACCATAATTATCAACATCAAAAGCGGGATGAGGCTGGTTGCCGCCGTGCTTACCGGCGTAATAGTTACCGTTGTAGCGTTGGGCGTAGGCCGCTACGCCTTCAAAATATTCACTGGTTCCGGCGATGGCGATACTGCCGGATCCCCCGGTGGCCTCAAACAGCCCGGGGCGGTTTGTATCGTTTTCATAATACATATCGGTCGGCGGGCCATCCCAGACGTAGCCCAGCGTTTTCTTCATCCCCGCTCGGGTGCCCTCACGCGGCACGCTGCCGCTGTTGCCGTTGAATCCGCCCTTCAGCCGCACGCCGATGCTCTCGCCCGGCAGCAAAATATCTTTCGCACTGATGGTGTTAACACGAACCACGCCACCGGTAGCACCGACGGCATCTGCACCCATACTCGCGCCCTTCTCAATCGAAACTGAGCCGATAAAGTCCGGGTCAATATAGCTGCGCGAGTTAGAACCGTTATAGCCCTGATAGATGGTCGTTTCCTGACTGGATCCATCGACGATCACCGGTACGCGACCCTGGCCCTGCATACCGCGAATATTCACGTCCAGCGCGCCGGAGTTGCGGCCGTCACCGTTCAGTACGCCCGGCACGCCGGAGAGGAAGTCGCCCACCGACGTGCCGCGGAAACGATCCACCTGCTCACCAGACAGATAAGCGCTGGATCCTGCAGATTCATAAGGCGCATCGGCAGGTGTACCGCCCGCTTTAGCATTAACGGTAATGGTGCCGAGCATCAGTGAATCATCGCCTGCCGCAGCGGTGGTTGCCGACTGGCTCAGCGTGACCGTGTTGCTGCCGGTAAAGCTGTAGCTGAGCCCGGTTCCCTGTAACAGTCGGGAGAGCGCGTCAGCCGGTGTGGTGGTCGCCGTAACGCCGGCAGAACGCTGCCCTGCTGCATATTCCGGTAGATAGCTGACCTGCATGCCGGACTGGCTGCCGAAGTCGGCCAGCGCCGACGAGAGCGAACCGCCGGGAATACGGAAGTTAACCTGTTTTGCCTCTTCCGCCTGCACGGAAAACGGCAGCGCAGCCAGCGGCAGCGTGATACTGCCGAGCAGCGTGACGCTAAACAGTCGTGTTCCGACACGGCGCCCCACATTCATTTTCACTGACGAACTCATTAGATCCCAGTCCCCTGATAGTAAGCACGATGTTATGCATCGATTTTTAGTCCATCGATGTCTGTCTGGTTACTACAACGAATGAGAACGGGATTTTTTTTGTGTTTATGAAAATAAATGCGTTTTTATTTTATAAATTCTGTACAGGTCTCAGTTATTTACGTACTGATTTCAGGGGTAATACAGAGATAAGTGGTTGCGCTGCGGATTACCCGCTCGGGGGCACTGCCAGCCGGCTCTTTGACTTTCGTGTTGCCTGAAAAATCTAAGGATTTAACGGTGAGTTTCTTCTTCACAATCTGAATCCAGATTGATTGCAAACCTGGGAGTTGGCTTAAGCTGTCCATGCCCCTGCTCAGGCAGATCCTAGCCCCCTTTGCGATGCTTTCACTGCGTTCGTCCGCGTCCCTGCAGCCGAATTGGGGCTTTCATATTGAGTTCTGAATTACAGATTCCCATGGCGGACAGGCCACACGTCTGATGTTGAATTCTGGTGTCGACTTTTAAGAAAACACAATCGGACTTTGAAGCCATTAAAACTTAACGTCACAACCAGCGAGCACTATGTGGAAAAGGGGCCAGTCTCTGCGGCTGTTGGGCAATCCGCAGCGCTGAAGCGTAAGCAGCGGGGCCGGAGAGCCAGGCATGGATGCCTGGATCAGGCGCGGCGCGGGCAGGACGCCCGCTCTGCGCCGATCCGAAAGGCCGGATGCTGGAGCTGAAGAGACCGCATAGCGGCGCGAGGACCGCCCGACAGCCGCAGAGACTGGCCCCAAAGCATCATACCAACAGCGAAGAGCCCACAGTCCCGATGCTGGAGCTGAAGAGACCACATAGCGGCGCGAGGACCGCCCGACAGCCGCAGAGACTGTAGTGGTCTAATAGATTCGGACACTCTCAGAGGTTATAAAGTTAATAACCAGAGAGGTGACACGATGAGTGGAAGAACGTTTACCCCCGAGTTCAAGCGTGAATGTGCTGAACTCGTTCTCGATCATGGCTACACCACACAACAGGCTTGTAATACTGCAGATGTCGGTTCCACAGCAGTGCGCCGCTGGGTCAGGCAACTGCTGGCAGAACGGAGTAGTGGTATAGAGGCTCCCGGTTTGACTGTTTCGTCCTCAGCCACACCGCTAACGCCAGAGCAACAACGTATCCGCCAGCTTGAAGAACGCATTCTTCGACTGGAACGGGACAAAGAAATATTAAAAAAAGCTGCGGCTTTGCTGATGTCGGACTCCACAAGATCCTGACGTTCATCACCGCATTAAGCGGGCCATACAGCATAAAAGAACTTTGCGCGGTGCTGGGAGTACACCGTAGCCAGTTTTATTACCATAAAAAACAGCAGCAGAAAGAAACGGCTGCGCGCGATGCTCTGCGTCAGAAAGTAGCCGAGCTTCACAGGATGAGCCGCGGTTCTGCTGGCGCACGCACGTTATCATCAATGCTGAAGAAAGAGGGCCAGACTGTAGGACGATACAAGGCCAGAAGGCTTATGAAAGAAGCCGGGCTTGTCAGTATGCAGCCTTCCAGGCATCGTTATCGCGTGTGTGAGCAGCCGTCGATGATGGCGAAAAATGTACTGGCCCGGGGATTTAATGTGGCAAAACCGAACAAGGTCTGGTGCGGAGATATTACCTTCATCAGGACAGAGAAAGGATGGTATTACCTTGCTGTAGTGCTGGCTCTGTACGCGCGTAAGGTGGTTGGCTGGGCGTTCTCAATGACGGCGGACAGTCAGCTGACACAGCATGCTCTGACAGTCGCCTGGCACAACCGTGGTCGTCCATCAGGCATCCTGTTCCACTCCGATCAGGGTACGCAGTACAGCAGTCACTCTTACCGTGCGACGTGTTCAAGGTATGGAATGACAGCCAGCATGAGCCGGAAAGGTAACTGCTGGGATAACGCAGTAACAGAAAGGCTGTTCCGAAGTCTGAAAACGGAATGGCTTCCCCACAAAGGTTACTGTAGTGCAGAAGAAGCGAAGAGAGATGTGTCGTTATATCTGAGTGGTTATTACAACAGGATACGACCACACAAGTACAACAGCGGGCTGTCGCCCGCAGAAAAAGAAAGACAAATGCAAAAAGAACCTCTGGCTATGTCCTAAATGACTGGACCACTACAGACTGGCCCCAAAGCACATAGCCAGCAGCGAAGAGCACACAGTCCCGATGCTGGAGCAGAAGGAACCTTGCAGCGACGAATCTTCAAAACGGAAACAAACGCGGAATCAACAGCACGCTGACCACCATCACGATCAGCGTAAACGGCACGCCAATCTTCACAAAATCAAAGAAACGATATCCCCCCGGCGCGCACACCAGCGTATTCACCGGAGAGGACACCGGCGTCATAAACGCCGCCGAAGCCGCCACGGCCACCACCATGGTAAACGGATAGGGCGATACGCCCATCTGATGTGCCGCCGCCACGCCAATCGGCGCCATCAGCACCGCCGTGGCGGTATTGGAAATAAACAGCCCAATGGTGGCGCAGAGAACGAACAGACACACCAGCATCACCTGCGGACTGTGCCCTCCTGCCAGCTGCATCAGGCCATCGACGATTAACGTCACGCCCCCGGTCTTTTGTAGCGCCAGCGCAAAAGGCATCATCCCGATAATCAGAATCAGCCCCGGCCAGTGAATCGACCGCCACGCGCTTTCCGCATCGATGCAGCGGAATTTTCCCATCAGCAGACAGGCAATAATCGCGGCAATCGGATTGGGGATCTCCTCGGTCAGCATCATCGCTACCATCAGCGCCAGGCAGAACAGCGCATGCGGAGCCTGACTGCTGGCCGGAGCAACCTCATCCACCTCGGCAGGCAAATTCAGCACCATAAAATCACGCTGGGTCTGCTGCTGGATCTGGGCGATTTTTTTCCAGTCGCCCATCACCAGCAAAATATCCCCCAGCGCCAGCGGTTCATCGGTGAACGCGTTCTCCAGCACCTCGCTTCCGCGCCGCATCCCCACCACGCTGATGCCGTAGCGCGAACGGAAAGCGATTTCACGCAGGCTTTTTCCCTGCAGCGGCGAGTCGGCCAGCAGCGAAACTTCGGCCATACCAACGTCGCGGGCGCGATCGGAAAAGTATTCGCCGCGCAGCACCATTGGTTCCAGCTGCTGGCTGGCGCAAAACTCCCGCAGGTCGATCTCGGCAGCAGACATATCAATCAGCAGCACGTCGCCGCTGCGAAACTCGGTGGTCCCGGTCACCGGCACCATTACCCGACGGAATTTACGCCAGCGCTCCAGGCCAACTACGCTGGCACCGAAACGCTCACGCAGCTGCAGGTCGTCCAGCCGATGCCCGATCAGCGGGGAGTCAGGGCGGATCGCCAGACGCCTGGCGCGGCCGCTTAGCCGGTACTGATGAATCAGCTCGCGGAAGGTACGCCGGGCCTGGCCGGGACGATCGGCGGCGGGCGTGACCAGCCAGAAGCGTGCCAGCAGCATATAACCGATGCCCAGCAGCAGAACCACCAGCCCAATCGGCGTCACCGCAAAAAAGCCGAAACCGTTCAGCCCTTCACGCACCAGTTCACTGTTGACCACCAGGTTAGGCGGGGTGGCCACCAGCGTCATCATTCCGCTGATCAGTCCGGCAAAGCTCAGCGGCATCATCAGGCGGCCCGGGGAGCTGTTGATTTTCACGGCAACGCTCAGCACCACCGGGATAAAAATCGCCACCACGCCGGTAGAACTCATTACCGCGCCCAGCCCGGCCACGGTGAGCATCAGCAGCACAACTACCCGGCTTTCACTGTTGCCAGCCACTTTTATCAGCCACTCGCCCAGTTGGAGCGCCACGCCGGTCCGCACCAGCCCTTCACCCACCACAAACAGCGCAGCAATCAGGATCACGTTCGGATCGCTGAACCCCTGCGTCGCTTCCTGCAACGTCAGCGTGCCGCTCAGTACAAAGGCAATAATCACCAACAGCGCGACAATTTCCATACGCAGCCTGCCGGTGATGAAAAGCATCACGACCATTGCCAGCAGGCAAAGTACCCAGAGCAGTTGATTGTTCACGGCGAATTCCCGTCATACAGCCATCATTACCCGCAGCATGACATAAAAAAACCCCGCAATAGCGGGGTTAAATCAAGGGATTAGTGCTTACGATGGACATTGACCGACCCGTCGGGGTCACGGTGAACGATCAGTTCTTCCAGCGAGGTCAGTGCCATGTCCACCTCGCCAAGCCGCGGCGCATCGGCCGGGGCGTTGACCGCCACCACGTGGCACCCTGCGGCAAGACCGGAAAGAATGCCGGCAGCGGCATCTTCCACTACCACACACTCTTCCGGCTCCAGGCCCAGCAGATGCGCACCAAGCAGATAGGCATCCGGCTCCGGTTTTCCGCGCTCAACGCGTTCAGCGGTGACAAACGCCTGCGGTTCCGGCAGTCCGGTTGCACCGTGGCGGGCGCTGGCCACTGGCACGGAACCGGAGGTAACGATAGCCCAGGGGATCTCCAGCTCATCCAGCGTTGCCAGCAGGGATAATGCCCCCGGCAGGGCCACGATGCCGTCCGTGTCCTCCGCTTCCAGGCGCTCAAGGGCCAGAAACTCCTGCTGAACCTCTTCAGCCGAAGCACCCTGCATAAAGTGACGCAGTGAGGTGATAGCCTGCTTACCGTGGATAAAAGCCAGAACCTCGTCGGTATCGATCCCCCGGCGACGGCCCCAGTTACTCCAGGCACGCTCCACAACCGCAAGGGAATCTACCAGCGTGCCATCCAGATCGAACAGAAAACCTTTACACTTCACTGCGACTTCCTCATCAGGCGTTAATAACGTGTGCGATCTCGTTCGCACTCAAATGATACTGTCGCGGACAATTGTGCCATACGGCAAGCATTCGTTGATACTTTTCCCACATCGGTACCTGGGCATCAAAGCGGTGGCTGCCGGTCGGGAAATGCGTATACCGCCCTTCGCGCTCCACCATAAAGCGCGTGTAGCCAAGGTAACGCCCTTCGGTATTGCTATCAAAACCGAGAAACTGCAGCCTGCGCGGATCGATATCCTGCGAATCTTTCAGATTACTCCAGGATATGTGCAGCGCATGATGCATCTCCATCATTGCCAGCAGCGTGCGGCATTCGGCTTCCGGCAGCTGGCTGAGTTCGCTGTCCAGCTCGCGCATCTGTAAACCATAACCGCGCTTAATAATGGTCTGGCAGCGCTGATAGTGCGCGGCATTTTCAGCATCAAGCATGGCCATAATCTGGTACTGATTGGAGAGGATTAAACGTTGGGCTGGGGTCATGTCCATCGGGGGGCTCCCTGTTGCGAAAAGTAGATTGTGGACAAGGATCTCACAGCCGCATGGGGAGCTTCTTTGATACAAAACGGGTTTCCAGATGAAAACCCGGCCGGAATAACGGAACGCGTTAACCGATGACCAATCGCGATAACTTACAGATCGTCGAGAAAGGTTTTATCCAGCTGCTTAAACGCACGTTTCAGCACGTCGGCCAGCGACTGGTAGGTCGGCTTCCCCTCTACCGGAGCGATAGCCTGTCCCGCCGCCTGGAGTTTTTCACGCACATCGTGGAACCAGGTCAACAGCGTCGGCGGTAATGGGGTCACCGAACGCCTGCCCAGCCACCACAGCCCCTGCATCGGCAGGCTGCAGGCAAACAGTGCCGTCGCCACCGCCGGGCCGAGCTGGCCACCGAGGGCAATCTGCCAGGTCAGCGTAAATACCGCCAGCGGCGGCATAAAGGCAATTGCAAAGCGTGTGGCGCGCGTCACCCGATTTTCGGGGAACACCGGCGCAAGACGCTTATCAACAGGCCAGGTTTTCATATAATGCTGCCCATTTTGGAACAGCTTGAACCAACCCACGGAGCCGGATTCATTCGCCATAGCGGACCTCAACTTCAGAGATAAAAATTAAAAAAAAACCGCAATACGCCAACTTTACATGACATTATTCAAAATATTTTGTCTTTGTGAGCCACTCTGGTTATCCTGAGCGCGTTTCTGGAGCCTGTACAGCGAGCAATGGTGGTCAACAACAAGTCAGGCCATATAAAGATCATTCAGGATTTAAATAAATCCCGCAAAATATCAAAAATTTTTTACTGCCGGTCACTGTAAAGTTATCGTCAGTATGACATGTATCATTAATGTACCAGCTTTCATGCGCTACGCTGATAGTCTGTTTGACTTTTATTTCGCCACTTTTAGATAAATAGGACCTTCCATGTCGAGTAAGTTAGTACTGGTTCTGAACTGCGGTAGTTCTTCCCTCAAGTTTGCCATTATCGATCCGGCAAACGGTGACGAATTCCTGTCAGGTTTAGCTGAATGCTTCCACCTGCCGGAAGCCCGTATCAAATGGAAGCTGGACGGCGCTAAACAGGAAGCGGCTCTGGGTGCCGGTGCGGCGCACAGTGAAGCACTAAACTTCATGGTTAAAACTATTCTGGCACAAAAACCAGAACTGTCAGCACAAATCGCAGCAATCGGCCACCGTATTGTTCACGGCGGCGAGAAGCTGACCCAGTCCGTGCTGATTGACGACTCCGTAATTCAGGGCATCAAAGACGCCTCTGATTTTGCTCCGCTGCACAACCCGGCACACCTGATCGGGATTGAAGAGGCGCTGAAAAACTTCCCGCACCTGGCTGATAAAAACGTCGCCGTTTTTGACACCGCTTTCCACCAGACCATGCCGGAAGAGTCTTACCTCTACGCCCTGCCGTATAAACTGTATAAAGAACACGGCGTTCGTCGCTACGGTGCACACGGCACCAGCCACTACTACGTGACTCAGGAAGCGGCGAAGGTACTGAACAAGCCGGTTGAAGACGTTAACATCATCACCTGCCACCTGGGCAACGGCGGTTCTGTGTCGGCCATCCGCAACGGCGTCTGTGTTGACACCTCAATGGGTCTGACCCCGCTGGAAGGCCTGGTCATGGGCACCCGCAGCGGCGACATCGACCCGGCGGTCGTCTTCTTCCTGCACGACACGCTGGGCATGAACGTTGATGCCATCAACAAGCTGCTGACCAAAGAGTCCGGCCTGCTGGGCCTGACCGAAGTGACCAGCGACTGCCGTTACGTAGAAGATAACTACGAAACCAAAGCCGATGCAAAACGTGCAATGGACGTTTACTGCCACCGCCTGGCCAAATATATCGGTGCCTACGCGGCGCTGATGGATGGCCGCCTGGACGCGGTTATCTTCACCGGCGGTATCGGCGAAAATGCGGCAATGGTGCGTGAACTGTCGCTGGGCAGACTGGCGCTGCTGGGCTTCGAGGTTGACCACGAACGCAACCTGGCCGCCCGCTTCGGCAAATCAGGCTTCATCAACAAAGAAGGTACCCGTCCGGCTATCGTGATCCCAACCAATGAAGAGTTGGTTATCGCGCAGGACGCAGCCCGCCTGACCGCATAGTTCACTTTTCTCCGTCAGCCCAGGCTGGCGGAGTTGTTTTCAGAGAGCAGAAGTTACTGTATAGCCCTGATGTGCGTTGTAGCATGCCATCCGTGCGGCTACAGCCGAATACATGCAGGCTGTAAGAGAGGTTATCGTGTCTCGTACTATTATGTTGATCCCTACCGGCACCAGCGTCGGCCTGACCAGCGTCAGCCTGGGCGTTATCCGTGCTATGGAACGTAAAGGCGTCCGCCTGAGCGTGTTCAAACCGATCGCCCAGCCGCGTACCGGCGGCAATGCACCCGATCAAACCACCACCATCATCCGCAAAAACTCCAGCATCCCGGCCGCCGAGCCGCTGGCAATGAGCCGCGTGGAGTCTCTGCTGGGCTCCAACCAGCAGGACGTGCTGATGGAAGAGATCATCGCCCGCTACCACGAAAATACCCGTGATGCGGAAGTGGTGCTGGTAGAAGGTCTGGTACCTACGCGCAAACACCAGTTCGCGCAGTCGCTGAACTATGAAATCGCGAAAACACTGAATGCGGAAATCGTGTTCGTGATGGCGCTGGGCAACGATTCCCCGGCGCAGCTGAAAGAGCGCATCGAGCTGACTCAGAGCAGCTTCGGCGGCGGCAAAAATAAAAACATTACCGGCGTAATCATCAACAAGCTGAACGCCCCGGTGGACGAGCAGGGCCGCACGCGCCCGGATCTGTCAGAAATTTTCGATGATTCCACCAAAGCCAGCGTCGCCAATATCGATCCCAAGCAGCTGTTTGCCAACAGCCCACTGCCGGTTCTGGGTTGCGTACCGTGGAGCTTCGATCTGATTGCCACGCGTGCCATCGATATGAGCCGCCACCTGAACGCGCGCATCATCAACGAAGGCGATATCCAGACCCGTCGCATTAAGTCCGTAACCTTCTGCGCACGCAGCCTGCCGCATATGCTGGAGCATTTCCGCCCGGGTTCGCTGTTGGTAACGTCCGCTGACCGTCCTGATGTACTGGTTGCCGCCTGCCTGGCCGCGATGAACGGCGTGGAAATCGGTGCGATCCTGCTGACCGGTGGCTACGCGATTGACGCGCCTATCCAGAAGCTGTGCGAGCGCGCCTTCCAGACCGGCCTGCCGGTCTTTATGGTGGACACCAACACCTGGCAGACGTCTCTCAGCCTGCAGAGCTTCAACCTGGAAGTGCCAACCGACGATACCCAACGTATTGAGCGCGTGCAGGAATACGTTGCCAGCCATATCGACGCCGACTGGGTCGAGTCGCTGACTGCGGCTTCCGAGCGCAGCCGTCGCCTGTCTCCTCCAGCCTTCCGCTACCAGCTGACCGAGCTGGCGCGTAAAGCCGGTAAGCGTATTGTTCTGCCGGAAGGCGACGAACCGCGTACCGTCAAAGCGGCAGCTATCTGCGCCGAGCGCGGCATCGCGACCTGTATCCTGCTGGGCAACCCGGAAGAGATCCAGCGCGTTGCGGCAGCACAGGGCGTGGAGCTGGGCAAGGGTATTGAGATCGTTGACCCGGCTGTGGTGCGTGAAAACTACGTTGCCCGCCTGGTGGAGCTGCGTAAGAGCAAAGGCATGACCGAGGTGGTTGCGCAGGAGCAGCTGGAAGATAACGTCATGCTCGGCACGATGATGCTGGAAGGTGGCGAAGTTGACGGCCTGGTATCCGGTGCGGTTCACACCACGGCGAACACCATCCGTCCACCGCTGCAGCTGATCAAAACCGCCCCGAACAGCTCGCTGGTTTCCTCCGTATTCTTCATGCTGCTGCCTGAGCAGGTGCTGGTTTACGGCGACTGCGCCATCAACCCGGATCCAAACCCGGAGCAGCTGGCAGAAATCGCCATCCAGTCAGCGGATTCCGCGACGGCGTTCGGTATTGAGCCGCGCGTTGCGATGATCTCCTACTCCACCGGTAACTCCGGTGCCGGTAGCGACGTTGAAAAAGTGCGTGAAGCGACCCGCATTGCGCAGGAAAAACGCCCGGATCTGGTTATCGATGGTCCGCTGCAGTATGACGCCGCGATTATGGACGATGTTGCCAAATCCAAGGCACCAAACTCTCCGGTTGCCGGCCGTGCTACCGTGTTCATCTTCCCGGATCTGAACACCGGTAACACCACGTACAAAGCGGTACAGCGTTCTGCGGATCTGATCTCCATCGGTCCAATGCTGCAGGGTATGCGTAAGCCGGTGAACGACCTGTCTCGCGGTGCACTGGTGGATGATATTGTCTACACCATCGCACTGACTGCGATCCAGTCCAAGCAGGCCGAAGGCTGATTTAGCCGTGATGCTGTAGCGGGCCTCGGGGTCTGATGCAGAGAGATTGAAGCCGTTATCTTTTGAGATAGCGGCTTTTTTTATGGCTGATGGTGTGGCTGTGATGCCTGGAGCTGGGTGCCCAGCCTGGTTGGGGACTTGCCGGCGGTCATCGCGCTTTGCGAGGCTGAAACGAAACGGGGCGCAGCCTGCGCCACGCCCCGATGTCTGAACAACAAGCGATTACTCGGCTTCGCCGTTGCGGGTCAGCCACAGCGACAGCGCCTTCAGCGAGTCGTCGGTAAATTCATCGCAGCGCGTGGTGATCTCTTCCGGCGTCATCCAGATAATCTCATCCACTTCCTCTTCCTGCATGGCGAACGGACCGTGGGAAACGCAGCTGAACAGACCGCCCCAGACGCGGCAGTGCTCATCTTCGTAATAAAACAGGCCGTGCTCCGCAAACGGCACGGCCGCAATGCCCAGCTCTTCTTCCGCCTCACGACGGGCGGATTCCAGCATCTCTTCACCGCTCTGCACGACGCCGCCGGCGGTGGCGTCCAGCATGCCCGGCATGAAATCTTTTATCTCGGTACGTCGCTGTACCAGAATTTTACCCATGCCATCGTGAACCACGATATAGGTAGCCCGGTGTCGTAAACACTGGGCCCGCATCTGTGCGCGGCTGGATTGGGCGATAACCTCGTTGTCTTCGTTAACGATATCGACCCACTCAGTGCCTGGCTCTTGCTCCACCATCCGTATCCCTTTTTGTTCTGGCGCTTTGCGCCGTTTGGTCATTATTATTCGCGGCGCAGCGCGGTCCGCCTAAATTAATGATTAACGCCCCGCGACGCAATCATCAATTTGTGCGCATTCAGTTCAGGCCAGTCTGGCCGATTCCGCCAGCCACAGCTGAACGGACGCGCGCTGCCACTGGAAGTGCGCATAGTCGGCAATCCGCTGCGGTACGGCATCCCCGTGCAGAACCAGACGGTTCAGCATGACGGCAAAATCGGTGTCCGCAAGGGTCCATTCCCCGAACAGATTCTGCTGTCCTTCGGGCAGCAGACGCTCGGCGGCGGCAATCAGCGTTTCGGCAGCGGCCTGCCCTGCTTCGTCCAGGGGGGCCAGACGCACACCGGCGAACAGCACGTCCGTCGGGCGCTGCTGGCGAATGGGCATAAAATCACTGCGCAGCCAGGCCTGAAGCTCGCGCGCTCTGGCCCGCTTTTGACGATCGCGTGGATACAGGCGCTCGTACTCCGGCGCCGGGAAGCTGTCTTCCAGATACTCAGCGATCGCCGACGATTCCGAGAGCAGGAAATCATCAATCTGCAGCGTCGGAACGCGACGCGTGAGGGATATCTCCCCGTAGGCCTGTTCGCGATGTTCCTGACTGGCCAGATCGACGCGTTTCAGCGTAAATGGCAGCCCTTTCTCACTGAGCGCGACGTAAACTGACATCACATACGGACTGAAAAAGTTAGCATCTGACCACAGAATGATATTCGGGTGACTCATCGGGCGTCCTTCGACGTTACGGATTGAAACACCTGTTTAGCTGGTTTTTCGGCCGAAGGCAAACATCTCGTGTGAGCCGGATAGCAAATCAGAATGGCAGCAACCCCTGGCACGATTTATCCAGCCAGAATGCACTAAAAAACCATTGTTATCAGCCATCGTGCGCATTATCACAGGTGGTAAAGCTATCTTGTCCTATGCTGAAAGTGACCGTCACTGCGACTTACTGAAAAGGATAAACAGCATGCATATTCTGCTTACCGGCGGTACCGGGCTGATCGGCCAGCCGCTCGTTGCCCGTCTGCTTCAGTCCGGTCACGAGGTCAGCGTGGTCACCCGCGACGTTGCCGCCGCGCGGGGAAAACTCGGCGAGAAGGTCCGGCTGTGGTCCGGGCTTGAGAAACAGCGCGATCTCAACGGCATAGATGCGGTGATCAATCTGGCCGGCGAGCCGATTGCCGCGAAACGCTGGAGCGAGACGCAGAAACAGCTGCTGTGCCGCAGCCGCTGGCAGATAACCGAACGGCTGGCCGCGCTGATCGCGGCCAGCAGTTCCCCGCCCGCCGTGCTGATATCGGGGTCCGCCACCGGTTTTTATGGCAATACCGGCGAGCTGGTGGTGACCGAGGACGACCCCGGCCACGATGAGTTCACCCACCGCCTGTGCGATACCTGGGAGAAGCTGGCGATGCTGGCTGCAGGTGAGCACACCCGCGTCTGCCTGCTGCGTACCGGCGTGGTGCTGAGCCGCACGGGCGGCGCGCTGGAAAAAATGAAGCTGCCGTTTAAGATAGGCGTCGGCGGGCCGCTCGGCAGCGGCAAGCAGTTTTTGCCGTGGATCCATATCGACGACATGCTGAATGGCATTCTCTGGCTGCTGGAGCATCCGGCACTGAGCGGGCCGTTTAACCTGGTTGCCCCCTATGCGGTGCGCAACCAGCAGTTCGCTGCCGCGCTGGGTGAAGCGATGCATCGCCCGGCATTTATGCGCACCCCGGCCAGCGCAATCCGCCTGCTGATGGGGGAGTCTGCGGTACTGGTGCTCGGCGGTCAGCACGTACTGCCGCAGCGCCTTGAGGCGTCCGGTTTTCGCTTCCGCTGGTATGAGTTAGATCGGGCGCTGGCAGAGGTAATTGGCAGTAAAAAATAACCCCCTGACGGTTAACAACCGGTCTTACGCAGGCCAACGCACCCGACAGCCACTTTACAGGCCAGAGCAGGATTGCACGATGAATAACACGGAGTTAAGCAGGGGATCGGGGTTAGCAGGGGAAAGCCTCACGCGGCCTTCCCCTGTCAATGGGTTACTTCAGTGCGCCGGATAAAAACTGCTGCAGGCGGGCGCTTTTCGGGTTGTTAAACAGCTCGTCCGGCGCGCCCTGCTCTTCAATTTTCCCCTGATGCAGGAAAATCACGTGGCTGGAGACATGGCGGGCAAACTCCATCTCATGCGTCACCACCACCATGGTTTTCCCCTCTTCCGCCAGCTTTTGCATAATGCGCAGCACTTCGCCGACCAGTTCAGGATCCAGCGCCGAGGTTGGCTCATCAAACAGCAGCACTTCAGGCTCCATCGCCAGCGCGCGGGCAATCGATACGCGCTGCTGCTGGCCGCCGGAGAGATGCACCGGGTATTTGGCGCGCGCACGCTCGTCAATGCCCACCTTATCCAGATAGCGGATCGCCCGCTCGCGCGCTTCGCTTTTGCCCAGCCCCAGCACCTGAATCGGCGCTTCCATAACGTTTTCCAGCACCGTCATGTGGCTCCACAGGTTGAAGTGCTGGAACACCATGGTCAGCCGGGTACGCAGGGTGCGCAGCTGCTCTTTATTGGAGACTTTCAGCTGGCCGTCTTTGTCACGCACCAGGTGAATGTTTTCATTGTTGACCGAGATGGTGCCTTCGCTGGGCTTCTCCAGGAAGTTAATGCAGCGCAGGAAGGTACTTTTCCCCGAACCGGAAGATCCGATAATACTGATCACATCGCCGGCATTGGCCTGAAGCGATACGCCCTTGAGCACCTCATGTTCACCATAGCGTTTGTGCAGTTCGGTAACGCTTAATTTATTTTCAGCCATAGTTTACTCAGTGTGACGATGAAGGTTTAACGTGTGCCAGCCAGCGTTTTTCCGCTTTGCGGAACAGGCTAATCAGCACATAGGAAATAATCAGATACAGCACCGCCGCCAGTCCGAAGGCGATAAACGGCTGGTAGGTTGCCGAGTTAATATCGCGCGCCACTTTCAGCAGGTCCGGCACGGTCGCGGTAAACGCCAGCGCCGTGGAGTGCAGCATCAGGATCACTTCATTACTGTAGGCAGGCAGCGCGGTGCGCAGTGCCGAAGGCATGATAATGCAGCGGTAAAGCTTAAAGGTGGAGAAACCATAGGCGCGCGCGGCTTCAATCTCACCGTGCGGCACCGAACGGATCGCACCGGCAAAAATCTCCGTGGTATAGGCACAGGTGTTCAGCGTGAAGGCCAGCAGCGTACAGTTCAGGCCGCTGCGGAAGAACGCATTCAGCATCTCGGTGCCCTTCACGATCTCCAGCGTGTACATGCCGGAATAAAATACCAGCAGCTGCACGTACAGCGGCGTACCGCGAAACACATAGGTAAACAGCCACACCGGGAACCACACGGCTTTGTGCTGCGACACGCGGGCAATGGACAAAAACACCGCCATACAGCCGCCGATCACCACTGATATAATCAGCAGCCACAGGGTCATTGCCACGCCGGTAAAGCGATAGCCGTCGGTCCACAGCAGGGCTTTCCAGTATTCCTGAACAATCTCAATCATAAATCAGCCCTTTTCACACCCACGGTATAACGACGCTCCAGCCACCACAGCACGCCGTTAGACAGCGTGGTAAAGATCAGATAAATCACCCCGGCGACGATGGCAAAGTAGAACGGCTGCCAGGTGGTTTTGCCCGCCAGCTGCGTCGCTTTAACCACGTCTTCCAGCCCGAGGAGGGAAACCAGCGCGGTTGCCTTCAGGATCACCTGCCAGTTGTTGCCGATGCCCGGCAGCGCATAGCGCATCATGCCGGGGAACAGCACGCGGCGGAAAGTTTGTGAAGAGGTAAAGCCATAGGCGGTAGCCGCTTCAATCTGACCCTTAGGCACCGCCATATAGGCACCGCGGAAGGTTTCAGTAAAGTAGGCTCCGTAAATAAAGCCGAGCGTGATAATCCCGGCCACCATCGGGTCGATATCAAACTGCCCGACGCCCATCAGGTCGGTAAGGTGGTTCAGAACGATTTGCAGACCGTAGAAGATTAACAGCATCAGAACGAGGTCAGGCACGCCACGAATAAGCGTGGTGTAACCTTCAAAAATCATCGCCAGCGGACGGTTACTGGAGAGTTTAGCCCCGGCACCGATTAACCCCAGCACGACCGCAAGCACCACCGAGCTGAGTGCCAGCTCAAGCGTCACCATCGCGCCTTTAAAAATGACTTCAGAATAGCCATACAGCATAAATATTATCCTGTCGTAGTGGTCAAAAATGCAGCCTCACCGCAAGCACAGTGAGGCTGGCAGACAGGGACTACTTAATCGCCGTATACATTAAAGTCGAAATATTTTTTTGCCAACTTATCGTAGGTACCATCTTTACGAATTTCGTCGAATGCCTTATCGATCGCTGCTTTTAACGCCGGATCGTCTTTACGCATGCCCATACCGGTACCAATACCGAAGATTTTTTCATCTTTCACTGACGGACCGGCAAACGCATAGTCCTTACCGGCAGGCTGCTTCAGGAAGCCTTCGCTGGCGGCGACTTCATCCTGGAATGCGGCGTCGATACGGCCCGCGGTCAGATCCTGATACACCAGGTCCTGGTTTGCGTAAGGCGTTACGGTTACGCCTTTTGGACGCCAGTTATCGTTGGCGTAGGTTTCCTGGGTGGTGCCCTGCAGCAGGCCGATGTTTTTGCCCTTCAGCGACTCCAGCGTCGGCTGGATTTTAGAGCCTTTTGGTGCGATCAGACGGGAGTCCGCCGCGTACAGTTTTTCTGAGAAGGCGATCTCCTGCTGGCGTTTTTCGGTAATTGACAGGGAGGAGATGATGGCGTCAATTTTCTTCGCTTTCAGCGACGGGATCAGCGCATCAAAATCGCTTTCCACGAAGGTACATTTGGTTTCCATACGCTTACAAATTTCGGTGGCCAGATCGATATCAAAGCCAACCAGCTGCCCCTGGGCATTTTTCATTTCAAACGGAGCATAGGTCGGATCGGTGCCGATGCGCAGCGTTTTTGGACCGGCAGCAAATGCGCTGCCTGCTGAGGTGATAGCCAGCAACAGGGAAAGAGCCAGGACCTGCTTTTTCATAGATTACCCTCGAGTCGTCTTATTATAGGATTCGTGATGTTTGTCCACGCAGTTTGTTTTGCAGATTTCATGCCACATTTTGTGGCAATCTCCGCTTTTTTCAGCGTGTTAAGCAGGGCAGCGTAAATGCCCGGTTTGCTGGGGAATATATAGCAGGTTTGAAAGGACTTAGCGGCAACAATGTTTCACAATGGTGCAACATCTGCACGAAATGCGATTCAGCACCAACATTTGTACCATGATGGTGCAGTGCACCATCGGCTATGCACCCTGCCAGCGCGTGAACAGATCGTGGTCGAGGGTGATATCAAACTGGTCGAGCACGCGGTTCACCGTCTGGTCGACAATCTGCATGACATTTTCAGGGCGGTGATAAAACGCCGGCACCGGCGGCATAATGATCGCCCCCAGCTCCGCCGCGGTGGTCATCATCCGCAGGTGGCCGAGGTGCAGCGGCGTTTCGCGCACGCAGAGCACCAGTCGGCGACGCTCTTTCAGCACCACATCGGCCGCACGGGTCAGCAGGCCGTCGCTGTAGCTGTGAACAATACCGGAAAGGGTTTTCATCGAGCACGGCAGGATCGCCATGCCGTCGGTTTTGAACGATCCGGAGGAGATGCTGGCGGCAATATCGCGCGCATCGTGGACCACGTCGGCCAGCGCCTGCACCTCACGCAGCGTGTAGTCGCTTTCCAGCGCCAGCGTTTGCCGCGCGGCCTGACTCATTATCAGATGCGTCTCCACATCGCTGACCTGCTGTAACACCTGCAGCGTGCGAATGCCGTAGATCACACCACTGGCACCGGAGATGCCGATAATCAGTCTTTTCATACCAAATCCTTAAAAAAAACGGGCCGGAATTGCTTCCGGCCCATCTTACCTGCTTACACCCCGAAGCGCTTAGCCTTCGTTATGAATTTCCAGGTTTTCGACTTCGTTCTGACGCGCCATCGCTTTGGCATCGTCGTTACGCAACGACTGCAGATACTCAAGGTACTGCTGATCGACGTCTTTGGTCACGTAAATACCGTTGAACACCGAACACTCGAACTGGGCGATATCCGGGTTCTCTTCCTTCACCGCTTCAATCAGGTCGTCGAGATCCTGGAAAATCAGCGCATCAGCACCGATCAGCTGGCGGATCTCCTCAACTTCACGACCGTGAGCAATCAGCTCGGTGGCGCTTGGCATATCGATGCCGTAGACGTTAGGGAAGCGAATTTCCGGTGCCGCCGACGCCAGGTACACTTTTTTCGCACCGGCTTCACGCGCCATTTCGATAATCTGCTCGGAGGTGGTACCGCGGACGATAGAGTCATCCACCAGCAGCACGTTCTTGCCGCGGAACTCAGCGCGGTTAGCGTTCAGCTTACGGCGAACCGCATTACGGCGCAGCTGCTGCCCCGGCATGATAAAGGTACGACCCACGTAGCGGTTCTTCACAAAGCCCTGACGGTATGGCTTATCAAGAATACGCGCCATCTCCAGTGCGATATCGCAGGAGGTTTCCGGGATTGGGATCACCACGTCGATGTCCAGGTCTTCCCACTCGCGGGCTATTTTCTCACCCAGCTTGGTGCCCATGCGCACGCGTGCGCTGTACACCGAAATCTTATCGAGGAAGGAGTCCGGACGCGCGAAGTACACGTACTCGAACAGGCACGGGTTAACCTTCGGGTTCTCAGCGCACTGGCGGGTAAACAGCTGGCCTTTTTCCGTCACGTAAACCGCTTCGCCAGGGGCGACATCGCGCAGGAATTCAAAGCCCAGCGTATCCAGCGCCACGCTCTCAGAGGCCACCATATACTCGGTGCGGCCATCAACCAGCGCGCGCTTGCCGATCACCAGCGGGCGAATGCCGTTAGGGTCGCGGAAGGCAACCAGACCGTGGCCGATGATCATCGCCACGCAGGCATAGGCACCGCGTACGCGCTGATGCACGGCGGCAACGGCGGAGAAGATGTTTTCGGCTTCCAGCGGATCCTGTTGGAAACGGTCCACTTCCTGCGCAAAGATGTTCAGCAGGATTTCAGAATCCGACGTGGTGTTAACATGACGGCGACCGGTTTCAAACAGCTCTTTACGCAGCTCGTGCGCATTGGTCAGGTTGCCGTTATGGGCCAGTGTAATCCCGTAAGGAGAGTTCACGTAGAAGGGCTGGGCTTCAGAAGCGCTGGAGCTTCCTGCCGTCGGGTAGCGCACGTGGCCGATACCCATATTACCCTGCATACGCTGCATGTGGCGGGCTTCAAATACATCGCTGACCAGACCGTTTGCTTTACGCAGGCGGAAGCAATTTAATGCATCGATGGTCACGATGCCTGCGGCATCCTGCCCACGGTGCTGAAGCACCGTTAACGCGTCATAAATCGACTGGTTGACCGGCATGAAACCGGCGATCCCGACAATACCGCACATATTGACATTTCCTCATAGCCGCAACCCCGGTGCGATTACCGGGGCAAAAAACTCGACGTGCTCTTCAGGTAGTCAAAGAACCACCCGATGATGTAACTGAACTGAGGGATTAACTTCGACTGCTGCCAGTCGAGGCTTTTGGAAAAGCCGGTGAATGTGTCGAGGAAAAACAGCATAGCGGCCACAATCAGTACGCCACGCAGTGCCCCAAAACAGACGCCCAGCACTCTGTCGGTACCCGACAGGCCGGTTTTCTCAACCAGCGAACCAATTACATAGTTAACGATTGCGCCCACGATTAAGGTGGCAACAAATAACACTGCAATGGCGATTCCATTCCGAATCAGCTCGTCTTCAAATCCTGTGAACCAGACGGCAAGATAGGAGAAGTAATGACTGGCGACAAAGAATGCGCACCCCCAGGTCACGAGAGAAAGTGCTTCCCGAATAAACCCACGGATCAGGCTAACCAGAGCCGAAAAAGCTATAACCGCAATAATGACGTTATCTATCCAGACCATGAACTCTTCCAGTGACAGTAATCGTGAAAACGCCCCTGCATCCAGTTCGGGGCGAATTCTAACAGAAAAAGAAAACGTTTGCGTAGGGTTTTCCTGCGTCGTTTTAAATAAACGAAAACGCTGAAAAAACCGGCGGAGGGCGACATTCCTGCCGCTCACGACGCCAGAATGCAATTCGTTGATTTGCTTTATATCAGGTTGCTTTCGGCCAAACGCAGGCCGGTGCCACGCCGTCAATCAACGGGTGGCACCTGTTGCAGTGATTGCTGATTCCGCTCAGTGGCGGTTAGCGCGCACCCCAGGCTTTGACGACGCCGCCAAGACCCGAAATGCCCTGCAGCTCACCGACCGAGGCCTGCATTTTGGCTTTCGATGCATCCGGCCCGACGTAGATGCGGGTTATCTGCCCGGCAACCGGCGTCGCCGGCACGGTGAATGCACGATAGCCGGAAAGCCGCAGCTGCGCGACGATTTCGTTCACCTTGGCCGCATTTTTCAGCGCGCCGAGCTGGACCACCCAGGCCTGGCCGGACGGTGCCGTTTCAGCCGGTGCCGGTTTCTCCGCCGGAGTTTCCACCTTAGGCTGAGTTTGAGGCTGCTGCTGCTGCTGCTGCTGCTGCTGCTGCTGCTGCTGCTGCTGCTGCTGCTGCTGCTGCTGCTGAACAGGAGGCTTCTCAACCGGCTTCGGTTTTTCCACCGGTTTCGGCTTCTCTACCGGCTTCGGCTTCTCAACCACTTTTGGCGGCTGTTGAACCGGCTGTTGCTGCACCGGGGGCGGCGAAACCAGCGTCGGCTGATTGTTCGACTTCGGCGCGGTCGATCCGCTGTCGGCCTGCGAGGAGTTCTCCCCGTCGGCACGGCCTATCGCCTCACCCGCCCCTTCCGGCGGCTGCGCTGGCAGCGACTGCGTCACCGGCGGCACCAGATCGGTCTCCTGCTGGTCGCCCGGTTTCGGCACCAGCGGGATCGCCGCGAACTCTTCCTTATAGTGCTTCTTTTTACCATCCAGCAGGCCGGGCAGCACGATAACGCCCAGCGCAACAATAATAACGGTGCCGACTAAACGGTTTTGAAACTTACTTGCCACTGCCGTTCTCCGTTGCCATCGTTTCCATTACGTGCGCGACCGTGTGGAATGACCCACACACCAGCACAATGTCCTGCTCCGCCGCCTGCTGCAGCGCCTGATGCCAGGCATCCGCCACGGAATCAAACGTCTGCGCGCCGTTAAGATGGGCGCTGAGCTGGCCGGCGGAGGCACCCCGCGGGCCTTCCAGCGGCGCGCAGTACCAGTAATCTACCTGCGGACTGAGGCAGGCGAGCGTTCCGGCGATATCTTTATCATGCAGCATCCCGACCACCGCATGAACCTTCCCGCGCTGCGGCAGTTCCGCCAGCCGCCCGGCAAGATACGCGGCCGCGTGTGGGTTGTGCGCCACGTCCAGAATCACCTGCGGCGAGTGCGCTACGGTCTGGAAGCGGCCGGGCAGGATCGCCTGATGCAGGCTGGCGCGAATCGTGGCTTCATCCACCGGCAGCCCCGACGCCCGCAGCGCCGCCAGTGCGGTAGCCGCATTCGGCAGCGGCACCTGCGGCAGCGGCAGATTTTCAATACTGCCATTAGCATCGCGGAACGACCAGCCGCCTTCGGTCAGGCTAAAGGACCAGTCGCGACCGCGCTGGTGCAGCCGTGCGCCAACCTCCCGCGCCACGTCGGCAATCGTTGACGGCATATCCGGTTCCCCGACGATGGCCGGTTTACCCTGGCGGAACACCCCGGCTTTTTCGCGGCCGATGCTTTCGCGGTCCGGGCCAAGCCAGTCAACGTGGTCCAGCGCGATGCTGGTGATTGCCGCGACGTCGGCATCAACGATGTTGGTCGCATCCAGCCGTCCGCCCAGCCCCACTTCGAGGATCACCACGTCCAGCTTCGCCTGTTTAAACAGCCACAGCGCAGACAGCGTGCCGTATTCAAAATAGGTGAGCGACGTCTCTCCGCGCCCGGCTTCAATGGCCGCAAACGACGCGGTGTGCGCCGATTCGGCCAGCTCTTCGCCCTGAATACGCACACGTTCAGTGTAGCGGATTAAATGTGGAGAGCTGTACACGCCAACGCGATAACCGGCGGCCATCAGCACGGTTTCCAGCGTGCGGCAGGTGGTGCCCTTGCCGTTAGTACCGGCAACGGTGAAGACCTTCGGGGCGGGTGTTAACAGATCGAGTGAGGTGGCAACCCGGCGGATACGGTCCAGCCCGAGTTCGATAGCCTGAGAGTGTAAATGCTCAAGATAATAAAGCCACGCGGCAAGAGGCGACGTGGCTTGAGGAAGATTATCCATGTGTCCCGTTCACAAAGTTACGGTTCATTGGTGAAAGAGGCCCGAAGACCTCTTTCTCATCATCGGTCAGGCCTCTTGGCTCTGCGGGCCGGTCGCTTCGGCCTCGTTGACTTCTTCTTCCTGCGGAGCAGGCAGATTCATCATTTTAGCCAGCAGGCTGGCCAGTTTGAAGCGCATAACCGGGCGGCGAATGATCAGGTCGATCGCGCCTTTTTCAATCAGGAACTCGCTGCGCTGGAAGCCCGGCGGCAGTTTTTCACGCACCGTCTGCTCGATAACGCGCGGGCCGGCAAAGCCGATCAGCGCCTTCGGTTCAGCAATATTCAGATCGCCCAGCATCGCGAAGCTGGCAGACACGCCGCCCATGGTCGGGTCGGTCAGCACCGAGATATACGGCAGACCGCGCTCCTGCATCTTGGCCAGTGCAGCACTGGTTTTCGCCATCTGCATCAGCGACATCAGCGCTTCCTGCATACGCGCGCCGCCGGAAGCGGAGAAGCAGATCATCGGGCAGTTATCTTCCAGCGCCTGCTCAACCGCACGCACGAAGCGCGCGCCAACCACGGAACCCATTGAGCCACCCATAAAGGAGAACTCAAACGCCGCCGCCACGACCGGCATCCCGTGCAGGGTGCCTTTCATCACGATCAGCGCGTCGGTTTCGTTAGTCTCTTTCTGAGCAGCCGCAAGACGATCTTTGTATTTTTTGGAATCCCGGAACTTGAGCACATCTTTTGGTTCCAGCTCGCTGCCCAGTTCAGTCGTTGAACCTTCATCCAGCATGCTGTTCAGGCGGTCACGACCGTGCATACGCATGTGGTGATCGCATTTCGGACAGACTTCCAGATTACGCTCCAGCTCGGCACGGTAAAGAACCTGCCCGCAGCTGTCACACTTGGTCCAGACGCCTTCAGGAATGCTTGCCTTACGCGATGGGGTGATTGTGCTCTTATTGAGAATTCGTTCAATCCAGCTCATTGATGACCTTTCTGTTTGAACCTGGTTTCCCCGCAGGGTAAGCCAGTTTTTCTTTTTTGTGCCGCAAATATGCCAGCGGCACAAACCATAAATTGTCGCTCATTAAACCATAACCGCCCGTGACTGTGGATAAAAATCTGGTCGGACGGGTATCGCCTGATGATTTCTGTTACTGCTGTTTCTGCTGACGTGCCGCGCGGCGGTGACGCCACACTTCGATTACGCCCGGCAAAATGGACAACAGGATAATCGCCACAATCAGCAGCTTAAGGTTTTCCTGCACCATCGGCATGTTACCAAACAGATAACCGGCATAGGTAAACAGCAGCACCCACAGCAGCGCGCCCGATACGTTGTAAAGGGCAAAATGACGATAGGACATTTTGCCCATTCCGGCCACAAATGGCGCGAAAGTTCGGACGATCGGCACGAAGCGAGCAAGAATAATCGTTTTCCCACCGTGACGCTCGTAAAAAGCGTGCGTCTTATCAAGATAGCTGCGGCGGAAAATCTTCGAATTCGGATTGCTGAACAGCTTATCGCCGAACAGCCGCCCAATCGTGTAGTTCACCGCATCGCCGATAATCGCCGCGACCACCATCAGCGCCACCATGGTATGAACGTTAAGGTCATTGCCCGGCAGTGCGGCCAGCGCCCCGGCCACGAACAGCAGCGAGTCTCCCGGCAGGAACGGCGTGACCACCAGCCCGGTTTCGCAGAACAGGATCAGGAACAGAATGGCGTAGACCCACACGCCGTACTGTGCCACCAGCTCCGCAAGGTGGACGTCGATATGCAAAATGAAATCGACAACGAAACGAATCAGTTCCATAAAGGCTTCCTTTAGAAATCCAGGCCAGATTAATCCCCGAGGAACAGCGGTCCCATCGGTGGACGTGGTAAAGCAAAACGATCGGGGTAATCCACCGCGACCAGATACAACCCTTCCGCTCGCGCCGTGGCGGCCGCCAGCGTGCGATCTTTCGCCGCTAACAGCTCGGCTATCCAGCCTTCATGCTGATTGCCGCAGCCCACTTCCATCAGGCTGCCGACGATATTGCGCACCATATGGTGCACAAAGGCGTTGGCTTTGATATCGACCACCACGTAGGCGCCGTGGCGGCTGACGTTGAGATGCATCACGTTACGCATCGGCGTGCGCGACTGGCACTGCACGGCGCGGAACGAGGTGAAGTCGTTCTCGCCCAGCAGGCACTGACCGGCACGCTGCATTTTTTCCACGTCCAGCGGATGATAAAAATGGGTCATTCCGCCGCCGAGGATCGCCGGGCGCAGCCGCTGGTTATAAATCACATAGCGGTAGCGCCGCGCGGTGGCGCTGAAGCGCGCGTGGAAGTCATCCGGCACCGCATGAACCCAGCGCACGGCGATATCGCCCGGCAGATTCGTGTTTGCGCCGAGCGTCCACGCCGCATCCTTACGCTGGACGGTGGTTTCAAAATGCACCACCTGCCCCGTGCCGTGGACGCCCGCATCGGTCCGACCGGCGCAGAACACCACTACCGGATGGTTGGCCACTTTTGACAGCGCCTTCTCCAGCTTTTCCTGCACGCTGCGCACTTCGTTCTGTCGCTGCCAGCCATAGTACTGGCTGCCATCATATTCAATGCCCAGTGCCAGCCTGTACACCGGCTGCGGCACGTTGATGTCCGACATCAGTACATATACTCCTGCACCAGCCTCTCGGCCGTTTTCACCGCCATCAGCGCGCCGCCGAAGCGCACGTTGTCGGCCACCGACCAGAACTGCAGCAGTTCAGGAATGCCGTAATCGTTGCGCAGGCAGCCGATGCTCAGGTGCGCGCTGCCGGAGGCGTCGCCCACCGGGGTCGGATAGTCCGTTTCATCGGTGACGTTGATATCTTCCGCTTCCAGCAGGATTTCCCGCGCCTCTTCCGCAGAAACCGGACGCAAATTCTCGATATGTACGATCTGGGCATTGCCATAGAACACCGGTGCCTGCACGGTACTGACCGCAATCGGCAGGCCTTCGTCCTGCAGCACCTTGCGCACCTGCTCCACCAGCTGACGCTCCTGCGCCACGCTGCCTTCGGCATCGGGCAGCAGCGGCAGCAGGTTGAACGCCAGCTGGCGGCCAAAGTGGCTCTCTTCCACCGGCATGCCGTTCAGCAGACGGGCGCTCTCACCGGCCAGCGAATCCACCGCCACCTTACCGTGGGAGGACACTGCCAGCAGGTTAGTCACCTGCAACCGGCCCAGGCCGGCATTATCCATCAGCGGCTTGATTGCGCTCAGCAGCTGGCTGGTTAAGCCGTCCGCCACGGTGACGATATTGCGGTTGCGGTAGTCGGCCAGCACCTGTGGATTGACGTCCGGCACCACCAGCGGCACGTCCGGCTCCAGCGCGAACAGATCGCTGCTGTCAATAACCAGGCATCCGGCGTTGGCGGCATCTTCCGCGTAGCGGGCCGAGGCGTCACGACCGGCGGCGAAAAAGGCCAGCTGCACCTGTGACCAGTCAAAGTCTGCCGCATCGGTCACCCGCACTGATTTACCCTCGAAGCGCCGCACTTCACCCGCGCTGCGCTCGCTTGCCAGCAAATACAGCTCACCAACCGGGAACTGGCGTTCAGCCAGTAATTCCAGTAAAGCTCCCCCTACTGCGCCTGTTGCGCCCAAAAGCGCGATATTCCAGCCGTCAGACATGTTGGTTTACTCCAGATAATGACATAAAAAAAGTGCGGTGTCGGAACACCGCAATGTTTCAGAATACTTCCCATAAAGGGAGAGGAACGCACGGTTTTACAAATACTTACTCACCGGTCGCATTAAAACCCAGCTTCGCCAGCAGCGAGGCCGTTTCGGCGTTATCGCACTGTACCCGCAGCGATGACCATTCACGGCGTTCCAGATAGTTCTTCCGCAGGCGGTCAAACTCACCCGGAATGGCGGCCACATGGCGCAGCGGTGCGTCATCGCGGCGCACATCATACACCAGATGCACCAGACGTTTCAGCGTTGGCTGATCCAGCTCGCCACGCAGGGTTATCGTGCCGAATTCCGGGGCGGGCAGCAGGGTATCCAGCGACACCTGCTGCGGCTGGCCGATAAACTGCGTCCAGGCTTCAAATACCTGGGTAGTGCCGCGCGCCTTGCCTTCCAGGGTGTACCCTGCGATATGGGCGGTGGCGATATCGACTTTATCCAGCAGCGGCAGCGACAGTTCCGGCTCCGGTTCCCAGACATCCAGCACCACGCTCAGATCGTCACGCTGTTCTAACACCTTCAGCAGCGCGGCGTTGTCTACCACCGGGCCACGGCAGGCGTTGATCAGGATAGCGCCGGGTTTTAACGCCCTCAGCAGCGCTTCATCGGCAATGTGCAGCGTCTGATATGGCCCCTGCTTGAACAGTGGGGTATGGAAGGTGAGCACGTCCGCCTCTGCCACCAGGGTGGAGAGCGGCAGGAACTCGCCCGCATCACCGCGATCGGCGCGCGGCGGGTCGCACAGCAGCGTGCGGATCCCGAGCGCTTCCAGCCGTGCCTGCAGCCGGCCGCCCACGTTACCCACGCCAACAATACCGACGGTGCGGTCTTTCAGCAGGAAGCCGTCGCGCTCGGCCAGCAGCAGCAGAGCGGAGAATACGTATTCCACCACGGCAATGGCGTTACAGCCGGGTGCCGCAGAGAAAGCGATATCCTGCTGGCTGAGGTACTCCTCGTCGATATGATCGGTGCCGGCCGTGGCCGTGCCAACAAACTTAACCGGCTTACCGTCCAGCAGTGCGGCATTCACTTTGGTGACCGAACGCACCATCAGGCCGTCGGCATCATCCAGCTCCGCCGCCGGGATCGGGCGTCCGGGAACGGCAACCACGGTGCCGGTGCGGCTGAACAGTTCGCGCGCGTAGGGCATATTTTCATCAACGAGGATTTTCACAGGGGGTATCCAGTCAGGCTCAATAAGGAGCGCTATTCTGCCATAAAGCCCCCTGCTGAATAACCCCCCGTTTGCCCGAAAGCCGCACCGTCAGATGCGCTGGCGATAGCGCTCCGGCGTGGTGCCGGACTGCTGCTGAAACATCACAATCAGTGCCGATGCCGAACTGTAGCCCAGCTCCAGCGCCACGTCCTGGACGCTTTTGTCCTGCTCCAGCAGCGCCACGGCGTGCAGAAAGCGCAGCCGCTGCCGCCACTCGCTGAACGACATCCCCAGCAGCGCCTGGCAGCGGCGCGACAGCGTGCGTTCGGTGGTGTAGACGCGCCTGGCCCACTGCGCCAGCGTGGTGTTATCGCCCGGATTCTGCTCCAGCGCCTGCAGGACCGGCGCCAGATATTTATCGCGGGTCGACGGCAGATAGCTGGGACCGATCTGCGCCTGATGCAGCTGATCCAGCAGCACCTCGCCCAGGCGACGATCCTCCTCCGTTTCCGGCAACGGCAGCTCGCGCGCGGCGAAATCATCCATAATGGCATGAACAATCGGGCTGACTCTGAGCAGGCAGGCGCGGTCAGGCAGCCGATCGCACAGCGAACCGGCAATGTTCAGCGTGCGGAAAAACGCCTGCTTGTGGTTATAGCTGGCGTGCATCTTGCCCGGCGGGATCCAGATAGGAATATTGGCCGGGGTCAGCAGCCGCTCGCCCTCCACCTGCATCTCCAGCACGTTGTATTTAACGAAGATCGCCTGGCCCCAGCTGTGGCTGTGGGGCAGATACTCCGTCTGCGCATTCGCCAGCTCATAGCGGAAAAACAGCCTCATCCCGGCGGCATTCTCCGGCGGCGTGTAGGTCAGTTGCTGAATCATCTTGTCCGGTCCCAGAGCAATAATGTCTGATTATCGTTATTTGTTTTTAATGAGACAAGTTTACACTTTGCCCCCTCTGGACTGTAAAGACAATAACGCGAGAATCTGATGAATTTTATGTTTCCCCTGCTGGCCGTGCTGATCTGGTCAGTTAATGCCATCGTCAGCAAAATGTCGGCCAGCGCAATCGACCCTGCGGCGATCTCCTTTTACCGCTGGCTGATTGCCCTGGTCGTACTGGCCCCCTTCGCGCTGCCCGGCGTCTGGCGGCACCGGCAGCAAATCGCGCAGGTCTGGTGGAAACTGCTGATCCTCGGCCTGCTGGGCATGGTGCTGTATCAGAGCCTGGCGTACTTCGCCGCGCACAGCGTCAGCGCGCTGTTTATGGGCATTCTTAACGCGCTGATCCCGCTGCTGACCGTGCTGCTGAGCATTTTTATTCTGCGGCTGGCTCCCACCGTGGGCATTCTGCTGGGCAGCGTGCTGTCGTTTGGCGGCCTGGTGTGGCTGGTCAGCCAGGGCAATCCGGCACAGCTGCTGACCCACGGCATGGGCAAAGGTGAACTGATGATGTTTGCCGCCTCCACCTCCTATGCGCTGTACGGCGTATTAACTAAACGCTGGGCGATACCGCTGCCGAACTGGCAGAGCCTGTGGATGCAGATCCTGTTTGGCGTCATCCTGCTGACGCCCGGTTTCCTGATGGCGCCGGATGTGTCGCTGAATATGCACAATATTCCGCTGGTGCTGTTTGCTGCCATTCCGGCCTCCATCGTCGCTCCGTTCGTCTGGATCCAGGGCGTAATGCGCCTGGGGGCCAGCACCGCCAGCATCTTTATGAACCTGGCTCCGATTTTTACCGCGATTATCGCCGTGGCTTTCCTGCACGAAACCCTGCAGAGCTATCACTTTATCGGCGGCGGCGTTACCCTGCTTGGCGTGATCCTCGCCCAGCAGCTGCGAATGCCGCTTACGCGCGGCCTTCATGATAAAAAACAGGGATAATACGCCTTATTCCCGCCCGGTGACCTTTCGATCGCCGGGTGGGATTGTTATCATGTGGCATTAATTTCTCTGTTACGGCACGCCCCGGAACCCGACTGAAGGATTTTTGCCATGCAACCGTTAAGTGGCCCCGGAGCGCCATCCCCCGGCGATCGTCCGACGATCGCGCCCCTGTCCGACGCACCGCGCACCGCCTCCGGCGACCAGCCGCTCTCCCCTGCCCAGCGCACCACGCTTGAACGGCTGATCGTCAGGATCATGTCCCTCAGCTCGCTGAAATCCGTGGAGCTGTGGGCCGGGCTGCGTCATGAAGTCGGCGTGAAGAACGATGCCGGACTGCTGGCCCGCCATTTTCCTCTGGCCGAACAGTTCCTGAATACCCGTCTGGCGCAGGTGCAGAATACCCACGCTACCCGACAGCTGCAGCAGCAGCTGACCGAACTGCTGCCCGCAGGGAATAACCGCCAGGCGGTGAGCGACTTTATCCGCCAGCAGTTTGGCCAGACCGTGCTCAGCTCGCTGAACCCCGATCAGCTGCGCCAGGTGTTGACGATGCTGCAGAACGGACAGATGACCATTCCGCAGCCGCAGCAGAACCGGGTAACCGATCGCTCCCTGCTGCCGGCCGAGCATCAGGCGCTGAATCTGCAGATCGCCCGCCTTGCGGCCGCAACCGGCGAGTCGCCGGTCAAACTGTGGGCCGCGCTGATGAAGGTGGTGAACCTGCAGAGCGGCGATCCGATCCCGTCACGATTTTTCCCGCTGCTGACCCAGTATCTGCAGGTCAGCCACACCCTCAGCCAGCACGGCAGCCCCACGCTGAGCCAGCTGATCGCGGCGCTGAAACAGCCGCCGGACGCCGCCGAACTGCGTCTGCTGGAGGATCACTGCCAGCAGCGCTTCCACGTGCAGCCGCTGACGCTACTGAGTACCGCGCAGGTGCAGGACCTGCTGAATGCGCTGTTTAAACATCGTGCCGCCCAGCTGCGGGCCGGGGGGGAAATTGCACCGCAGCCGCTGTGGAGCACGCTGCCGCCCGTGCTGCAACCGTTCAGCCGCCGCCCGGTGTTCACCGCATTTTCGCTGCTGCTGCTGGTCGTGCTGCTGCTGTGGGCCCTGCTGTAACGGCATCATAAGGATCCTCACCTGAAAGACGCATTTAGCAGCCGCAGTCGGGCAGCATGGCCGCTTTCGGCCAGCGGCCCGGCGCGTCACCGGTCGCTACCGGATGACCGTCCCGCAGCCAGAAGTCCAGCCCGCCGATCAGCTCTTTCACCTTAAACCCCGCCGCCGCCAGCTTCCACGCACCTTTGGTGGAGCCGTTGCAGCCGATACCGTCGCAGTAGGTCACGTATACCTTGCTGCGATCGAGCGCCGCCAGGGTTTCGGCGGTCATGGTGCGATGCGGAAAGCTGATGGCCCCGCAGATATGCCCGGCCTGATACTGCTCCGGGGAACGCGTATCGATCGCCACAATCTCTTCGATCCCCTGCGCTAAATCCTGCGCCAGATCCCAGGCATCGGCATACCAGGCCAGCTTTTGCCGCAGATGGGCTTCGCTCTGTTCCGGTGTCATTGGGGGAAACTGTAAAACGGCAGATGATGTCATCATAATTATCCTCTTGAAGTCAGTGCTGGCATGATAGGGCGAAATTGGCCTTAACAGTAAGACCATTACCCGACGAGGGATAAGACCCATATGCCACACAACGCCGTACCTTATCTGGCACTGCTGGGCCAGCAGCAGGCCGCCACGCTGCGCGAACGCGTCTGCGCCATGCTGCGTGAGGCGATCCGCAGCGGGGCTCTCGGCAGCGCGGCACGCCTGCCCTCTTCCCGCCTGCTGGCGCAGGATCTGGCGGTATCCCGCGTGACGGTCGAAGCGGCCTATGCCCAGCTGGAGAGCGAGGGCTATCTGACCCGGCAAACCGGGCGCGGCACCTTTGTTGCACATGACCTGCCCGCCGTGAACCGTCGGAAGGTGAAGTCACCCCCGGTGCAGCTTTCCACCCGCGGCCGGCTGATTTATCGCGGCGGCGGCTGCGATGACCCGCAGTTTCCGCAGGCGTTTGCCGCCGGTTCCCCCGACCTTCATGCCTTCCCGCACCGCACCTGGCGACGGCTAATGCAGCAGCGGCAGCGGCTTGAGGGGGAAAAACTGATGCGCTACGGCGACCCGCAGGGCTTGCCGCAGCTGCGGGCGGCGGTGGCAGACTACCTCGGCCAGTCGCGCGGCGTCAGATGCAGCGCCGACCGGGTGATGATCCTCACCAGTTCGCAGCAGGCGCTGCAGATGATTGCGCTGCTGCTGTGCGACAGCGGCGATCCGGTATGGCTGGAGGAACCCGGATACGCCGGTGCCTGGCACGCCTTTCGCAGCGCCGGGGCGCGCGTAAGCGGTATCAACGTGGACGATCGCGGGGCAGTGCCCGCTGCGGAAGGCACGCCGAAGCTGGTGTACCTGACGCCCTCCCACCAGTATCCCACCGGAGTGACTCTTGGGCTGCCGCGCCGGCTGGCGTGGCTGGACTTCGCCCGCCGCAGCGGCTGCTGGTTGGTAGAGGACGACTACGACAGCGAATTTCACTACGACCGCAATCCCCAGCCTGCGCTACAGGGGCTGGAGGACAACGCGCGGGTGCTGTACGTCGGCACCTTCTCCAAGGTGCTGTTTCCCTCGCTGCGGCTGGCCTATCTGGTAGTGCCCGACGCGTTAATCGAGCCGCTTTGCCGCCTGCGCAGCATGATGGACGGACACAGCGCGCAGCTGATGCAGGCGGTAACCGCCGATTTTATCCAGCACGGTCACTTCGCCGCCCACCTGCGGCTGATGCGGCAGCTGTACGGCAGCCGTCGCGATCTGCTGTGCCGGGAGCTGGCGGATAAACTGGGCGACAGGCTGACGCCGCTGGCACATCAGGGAGGCTTACAGCTCACCGTGCAGTTAAACCACGGCGGTGAGCAGCGGCTGACGCAGCAGGCCGCCGCGCAGGGGCTGCTGCTGCCGCGCCTGTCGCCGCTTTATCATCAGCCGGGCAGCAAGGCGCGTGAGGGATGGATACTGGGATATTCGGCGTTGCAGCCGAACGAAATCACTCAGGCGGTCGCTAAGCTGGCGCGCCTCAGCTACTGACAGCGCTGCGGGCAAAGCTGAAGGTCACGGCAATCCCCAGTGCCGCGCAGGCGGCCCCGGCCAGAAACACTGAACCGTAGCCGAAGGTGGTGGCAAGGATGCCGGTCAACGGACCGCTGGCACCGTAGGCGATGTCCTGGAAGGCGGAGAATCCGCCCAGCGCCGTGCCGCGCACCTGCGGCGCGACCCGTTTCAGCACCTCAACGCCCAGCGACGGGAACACCAGCGAACAACCGCAGCCGGTCAGCGCTGCACCGGCCAGCGCCACCCAGCCGTTCGGCGCAACGCCCAGCAGCAGCAGGCCCAGCGCCTCAACGCCCAGTGAGATCAGCGCAACCCGCGCGCCGCCCAGCCGGTCCGGCAGCCCGCCGAAGAAAATTCGCACCATAACAAACGCCACCCCAAACGCGGTGAGCGCAAATCCGGCATTGCCCCACAGGCGATCGGCAAAATAGAGCGAGGTAAACGTGCCGATCACCGCGAAGCCAGTGCCCTGCAGCGCCAGCGCGCAGCCGGGCTGCATAATCTGCCCCACCACTTTCCACAGCGAGGGGCGTTCTCCCCCCAGCACCGGCACCGGCCGGATGCTGACGTTAATCAGCAGCGCCACCAGCGGCAGCAGGATCGTCGCCGCACCCAGCGCCATAAAGCCCCACTGACTGTGCAGCATCAGGCCCAGCGGCGCACCGGCCGCCAGCGAACCGTAAATCGCCATGCCGTTCCACGACATCACCTGGCCGGAGCGCTTCGCCCCGACCAGCCCCATTCCCCAGGTCAGGTTGCCGGTCAGCAGCAGGCTTTCACCGAAGCCCAGCAGCAGCCTGCCCGCCACCAGCAGCGCAAACTTTCCGGCCACCGGCAGCGGCAGAAAAGCCGCCAGCAGGTAGGCTACGCCCACCAGCGCCAGCGCCAGGATCCCCTGCACGGTCGTGCGCTTGGCACCGCGCTGATCCGCCAGCCTGCCCGCATAGCCGCGCGTCAGTAAGGTGGCGAAAAACTGAATACCGACCGCGATGCCGACCATCACGTTGCTGAGGCCCAGCTCCTGGTGAACGTACAGCGGGATCACCGGCAGGGCCAGCCCGGCGGTCAGATAGGTAAGAAAAACGGCAAACGAAATCCGCGCCAGCTCGCGGGTAGCCTGCGCGGGGCGCGCTTCAACACTGACCGACATGCTTACGACTCCTGAGGAAAACCCACGCTGCCCGCAGAGGGTGGAGCGACTTCGTGGAATTTTTTTTTCAAAGATGAAAATATTGGCTGTTAAATTTCATTTCGTCAATAATTGAAAACGGAGTTCGTGAGATGCCTCGCATTCACCGTTTTTGGCAGAGCAACTGCATTTTGTACGAAAATAACGTAATAAATTCTAACGTTGACTCCATTCAGGGCATGGCGCCCGGGGAGAGAAATGCGATGATTCTCGCAGTTTCGATAACAAAATCGCCCGATAATCACCCTGAGTAACCATTTCTGCCCGAGACAGAGAAGCACAGAGATCAAATGATATGCATTTGTTAACAAACAGATAATAATTAACAAAACAATAACCAGTATTTGGCGTAAAATTACTACTAAACCACAATAATTAACAATTATTTAACCAAATAAATCATAAAAACAAACATAAAAAGTCACCGATCACATAATTCCATTCTGCTCCGATCCTCCGCAAATCCTTCTTGCTATCCTGGTGCCGTTGTTAAAACCCCTGTTACCTGACAAAAACACGCCCTACAAAACAAAGGTACTGCTATGAAATTCAATCTCGCATTACTGAATGCATGTGTTGTTTCCGCCTGCATGCTGTTAACCACCCCGCTGATGGCTGCGGAAAAACACGATATTGCGCTGGTCGCCAAAGTAACCGGCATTCCCTGGTTCACCCGCATGGCAGTAGGCGTGGATGAAGCGGCGAAAAAACTCGACGTCAACGCCTATCAGGTCGGGGGATCCACCGCCGATCCGGCGCAGCAGGTGAAAGTGATTGAAGACCTGATCGCCAAAAAAGTCGATGCGATTATCGTGGTGCCAAATGACGCCAAGGTACTGGAGCCGGTGCTGAAAAAAGCCCGCGACCAGGGCATTGTGGTGCTGACCCACGAATCTCCGGACCAGCAGATTGGCCAGTGGGATGTGGAAACCATCGACAGCGTGAAGTACGCACAAAAAAATATGGATGAGCTGGCCAGCGCGATGGGCGGCCAGGGCGGCTATGCCATTTACGTCGGCTCGCTGACCGTACCGCTGCACAATGCCTGGGCGGATGCGGCGATTAAATACCAGAAAGAAAAATATCCCAACATGCATGAGGTCACCTCACGCCTGCCGGTGGCGGAAAGCATTGATAAATCCTACGCCACCACCCTCGACCTGATGCGTACCTATCCGGACCTGAAGGGCATCATCGGCTTCGGTTCACTTGGCCCAATCGGTGCCGGCCAGGCGGTGAAGAGCAAGCGCGCGAAAAACAAAATTGCCGTCGTCGGTATTGCCATGCCGGCGCAGGCTGCGCCATACCTGGCCTCCGGCGACATCAAAAAAGCGCTACTGTGGGATCCGAAAGATGCCGGTTTCGCGCTGGTCAGCCTGGCAGACCAGCTGCTGGACGGCAAAGAAGTCACGCCTGACCTGACCATCGACGGCATCGGCAAGGCGGATGTGGATATGGAACATCACGTGATCCGCTTCAACCGCATTCTGGAAGTCACCAAAGACAACGCAGCATCCCTCGGCTTTTGACAGATTCGGGCCAGCGCTTGCTGGCCCCTCCCCAACACCAGGGCACTAATTATGGCCACGCAAAATACCTTTATTTCGCTGGAAAATATCAGCAAATCGTTCCCGGGCGTGCGCGCGCTGGATAACGTTTCGCTGACGCTGAATCGTGGTGAAGTCCACTGCCTGGCCGGGCAAAACGGCTGCGGCAAGAGCACGCTGATTAAAGTGATTTCCGGCGTTTATCAGCCCGATAAAGGCTCGCATATCAGCGTTGACGGCAAGCGCTTTCCGCGCCTGACGCCGGCGCTCTCTTCATTCTACGGCGTGCAGGTGATTTATCAGGATCTGTCGCTGTTCCCGAATCTGACGGTGATGGAAAACATCGCCATCCACCGCATGCTGCCAGGCGGCGATCTGCTGGTTAATCGACGCGCCATGCGCCAGCTGGCGGTAGAGACGATGAACCGCATCGGGGTTAACCTCGACCCGTCTCGCAAAGTGGAAAAGCTGTCGATCGCCGATCGCCAGCTGGTGGCTATCTGCCGGGCACTGGCGGCCAAAGCCAGCCTGGTGATTATGGATGAGCCAACCGCCTCCCTGACCCGTCATGAGGTCAACGGCCTGCTGCGGGTGGTCAACGAACTGAAGGCCGCCGGGATCTGCGTGGTGTTCGTCAGCCACAAGCTGGATGAGGTGATGGAAGTCTCCGACCGCATCAGCGTGATCCGCGACGGTAAGCTGGTGGGCACCTGGCAGGCCAGCGAACTGGACAGCGACGAGCTGGCGTTTCTGATGACCGGCCAGCGCTTCAGCTTCAGCCATCTGCCGCAGCGCGCCGACGGCGACGAAACGCCGCTGCTGGAGGTGCGCAACCTCAGCCGCCGCAACGAATATCAGAATATCAGTTTACAGCTGCGGCGCGGCGAGATCGTCTCCATCGTCGGTTTACTGGGTGCCGGGCGCACCGAACTGTGCCTGTCGCTGTTTGGCATCAGTAAGCCGGACAGCGGCGAGCTGATTGTTGACGGCCAGCCGGTGAAACTGCGCCACAACCGCGATGCCATTCGCCACGGCATTGCCTACGTTTCCGAAGATCGGCAGAGCGAAGGGCTGATTATGCCGCAGTCAATTTTCGACAACCTGCTGGTGTCGATTTTCGATCGCCTGCGCGGCGGCCTGGGCCTGATGGATCGCCAGAAAGCGCGGCAGCAGGCGGCCGATTTGATCCGCGAACTGAATATCAAAGTCTCTGACAGCCAGCTGCCGGTGCAGACGCTCTCCGGCGGTAACGCCCAGCGCGTGGCGATCGGGAAATGGGTGGCAACGCAGCCGAAAGTGCTGATCCTCGACTCACCGACCGTCGGCGTGGATATCGCTAATAAAGAAGGGATCTATCGCATTGCGCGCCAGCTGGCCGAGTCGGGCATGGCGGTGCTGATGATCTGCGATGAGATCCCGGAAGCCTACTACAACAGCCATCGGGTACTGGTGATGCGCAAAGGCGAGCTGGTTGCCAGCTTCGCACCGCATCAGTGCCGCGAAGAAGAGATCGCCGGGGTGGTCAATGAATAATAAATTACGCCAGCTTATCGGCTATCACGAGTTCTGGCTGGGCATGCTGATCCTGCTGCTGGCGGTGGGCCTCAGCCTGCGCACCAGCGAATTTTTAACCCTCGGTAACCTGACCGACGTCGCCACCAGCTATGCCATTCTCGGCATTCTGGCCTGCGGCCTGTTTGTGGTACTGATTGCCGGCGGGATTGATATCTCCTTCCCGGCGATGACCGCTATCGCGCAGTACGTGACGGCCAGTACCATGCTGGCGCACGGCGGCAATCTGTTCAGCGTGTTTGCCGTGGCGATGGTCGTCGGCCTGCTGCTGGGCATAGTCAACGGGCTGCTGGTTTATCTGCTGCGGGTTCCGGCGATCATCATCACCATCGCCACGCTGAATCTGTTCTACGGCCTGCTGGTGTGGTTCACCGGCGGTACCTGGCTGTACGGCTTCCCGGACTGGTTTATGAACGGCATTAACTGGTTCTCCTTTACCGCCGCCGACGGCTATGAATACGGACTGACGCTGCCGCTGCTCTGCCTGCTGGGCACCTTTATCGTCACCGGATTCCTGATGAACTATACCCGCCTGGGTCGGCAGATCTTTGCGATGGGCGGCAACCGCGAATCGGCGGCACGGCTCGGCATCAATCTGCGCGGCCTGCACTTACGGGTGTATGGCTATATGGGTCTGCTGGCGGGCGTGGCGGCGGTCGTACAGGCGCAGACTACCCAGTCGGTGGCCCCTAACTCACTGGTCGGCTATGAGCTGACGGTGCTGGCGGCGGTGGTGCTGGGCGGCACCAGCATGAGCGGCGGGCGCGGTTCGCTGACCGGGACGCTGCTTGGCGTGCTGCTGCTGGCCTTCCTGCAGAACGGGCTGACGCTGCTGGCCGTCTCCTCCTACTGGCACATGGTCTTCAGCGGCGCGATTATTCTGTTCAGCGTCAGCGCCACGGCGTGGAACGAAAAACGCAAACAGGTTGAGGGGAATTAAGATGCAGAGTCTGATGAAGGTTTTGCCAGGCGACCGGATTATTCGCCTGCAGCTGTTAATGATCGCCATCGTGCTGGTGCTGTTTTCCCTGACGCTGGGTACACGCTTTTTCAGTTCAGGTAACTTCCAGTCTATCGCCGGGCAGCTGCCGGTACTGGGCCTGCTGGCGCTGGGCATGGGCGTCACCATGCTGACCGGGGGCATCAATCTGTCGATTATCGCCAGCGCCAACGCCTGTTCGCTGGTGATGGCGGCGATTATCGTGGCCCACCCCGACCAGCCGGTCTGGCTGGCGATTGGCCTGCTGGCCGGGCTGCTGCTGGCGGTGGCCATCGGCGTGCTGAACGGCGTGCTGATTGCGGTGATTGGCGTATCCCCGATTCTGGCGACGCTCGGCACCATGACGCTGATTGCCGGGCTGAATATTCTGCTGACCAACGGCGCGGTGATCTCCGGCTTCCCGCCGCTGATCCAGGCGATCGGCAACAGTTCGCTGGCGGGCATTCCGCTGTCGCTGCTGCTGTTTTTAGCCGTGGCCGCCCTGCTGTGGCTGCTGCTGGAACGCACCACGCTGGGCCGCAGCATCCTGCTGCTCGGGTCGAATCTCAAGGCTACCCGCTTCAGCGGCGTGAATACCACCCGCGTGCTGATCACCGTTTACGTTCTGTCCGCCCTGATGAGCTGGGGCGCGGCCCTGCTGATGATGTCGATGTTTAACTCGGCCAAGGCGGGCTACGGCGAATCCTGGCTGCTGGTGACCATCCTGGCCTCGGTGCTGGGCGGCATTAACCCCGACGGCGGCTTTGGCCGGGTTATCGGGCTGGTGCTGGCGCTGATTGTCTTACAAATGCTGGAAAGCGGACTGAACCTGCTGGGGGTCAGTAGCTACCTGACCATGGCGCTCTGGGGCGGCGTACTTATCCTGTTTATTGCGCTACAGAATCGCAAAAACTGATTATCGAGGGAAAAAATGAGCAGCTATTACATTGGTGTGGATGTAGGGACCGGTAGCGCACGCGCGGGCATTTTTGATATTACCGGCCGAATGATGGGCCAGGCCAGCCGCGAAATTGCGCTGTTTCGCCCGCAGGCAGATTTCGTTGAACAGTCCTCGGATAATATCTGGCAGGCGGTGTGCCAGTCGGTGCGCGATGCGCTTAACCAGTGCAATATCAACCCGGTACAGATTAAGGGGCTGGGATTCGATGCCACCTGTTCGCTGGTGGTGCTGGATAAAGAAGGCCAGCCGCTGACGGTCAGCCCGTCCGGGCGCAACGAGCAGAACGTGGTGGTGTGGATGGATCACCGCGCTATCGTGCAGGCCGAGCGCATCAATGCCCTGCAGCATGAAGTGCTGGACTACGTGGGCGGGGTGATCTCGCCGGAGATGCAGACGCCGAAGCTGATGTGGCTGAAGCAGCATATGCCGGGCAGCTGGAATAATATCGGCCACCTGTTCGACCTGCCTGATTTTCTGACCTGGCGCGCCACCGGCGATACCACCCGCTCGCTCTGTTCGCTGGTGTGCAAGTGGACGTATCTGGCGCACAAAGAGGGCTGGGATGCCAGCTACTTCCGCGAGATTGGCCTGGACGATCTGCTGGAACACGATATGGCGAAGATCGGCAGCGAAGTGAAAAGCATGGGCGAGCCGCTGGGCCGCGGCCTGACCCAGCGCGCCGCGCTGGAGCTGGGGCTGCTGCCCGGCACCGCGGTCAGCGCATCGATCATTGATGCCCACGCCGGCAGCCTGGGCACGCTGGGTGCCTCCGGCCCTTCCGGCGAGCTGGCCGATTTTGACCGCCGCATCGCGCTGATTGGCGGCACCTCAACCGGACATATGGCGATTTCCCGCGAGCCGCGCTTTATTAAGGGCGTGTGGGGGCCATACTTCTCGGCGGTACTGCCGGACTTCTGGCTGAACGAGGGCGGCCAGTCGGCCACCGGCGCGCTGATTGACCATATTATCCAGTCCCACCCGTGCTACGCCGCGCTGCGCGAGCAGGGCAAAAGCCAGGGAAAAACTATCTACGAGGTGCTGAACGAGCTGCTGCGCAAGATGGCCGGCGAGGTGGACCAGATCGCCTTCCTCACCCGCGATATCCATATGCTGCCCTACTTCCACGGCAACCGCTCACCGCGTGCAAACCCGCATCTGACCGGCATGCTGACCGGGCTGAAGCTCTCCCGCACGCCGGAAGATATGGCCCTGCAGTATCTGGCGACCATTCAGGCGATTGCGCTGGGCACCCGCCATATCGTTGAAACGATGAACCAGAGCGGCTACAGCATCGATACCATTATGGCCAGCGGCGGGGGCACCAAGAACCCGATCTTCGTGCAGGAGCACGCCAACGCCACCGGCTGCACCATGCTGCTGGCCGAAGAGAGCGAGGCGATGCTGCTGGGCGGCGCGATGATGGGCACCGTGGCCGCGGGCGTGTACGACACGCTGCCGGAAGCGATGAACGCCATGAGCCGCATCGGCAAGACCGTGACGCCGCAGACCAACGAGATCAAACGCTACTACGATCGTAAGTACCAGGTGTTCCGCGAGATGTATCACGACCAGATGAAGTATCGCCAGATGATGCAGGAGGGATCATGAGTTCCCTGCCCGACTGGCAGCAGGCCACGGCGGCCTGGCAGACCTATCGCCAGGCGCTGGACGCGCTGGAAGCCGAACTGGACCGCCCGCAGTGGCAGGCGGTGCTTGACGCGCTGGCCGGCTGTCGCGGGAAAATTGCGGTGACCGGCATCGGCACCTCCGGCATCGCCGCGCGCAAAATCGCCCATATGCTGGCCTGCATTGAGCACCCGGCAATCTGGCTGAGCGCGGCCGACGCCGCCCACGGCGATATCGGCTTTCTGCGCGAAGATGATGTGTTGATTATGCTGTCGCGGGGCGGCAACTCGGACGAGCTGACGCGGCTGCTGCCAACGGTGAAGGCGAAAGGCACCCGGCTTATCGCCGTCACCGAAAACGGCGCATCCGCCATCGCACAGCAGGCCGATCTGCTGCTGCTGATACCGAAGAGCCAGGAGGTCGACCCGTTGCAGATGCTGGCGACCACCTCGATTATCAGCGTTCTGGCGGTTTTCGACGCGATGGTGGCGGCGCTGATGCGCCGCAGCGGCTACAATAAAGAGACCCTGCTCGCCGTACATCCCGGTGGCAACGTCGGTAAGGTGCTGCGTGAAGCGCAGGATTAAGCGTTAAAAATGATACACAGGTCAACCAATGAAAGATAATTGGTTGACTTCACTTCCCACCTGACCGATTTTATCTGCCAGCAGATGATCTTTCTTCCGCGCTCCACGGCGGCGGCGTCATCTCCCCATTCAATGCAGATAAAAGAGGGATCCAACATGAAACAAACCTGGCGCTGGTACGGCCCTGACGATCCGGTAACGCTGGCCGATGTACGCCAGGCGGGTGCCACCGGCGTGGTGACCGCCCTGCACCATATTCCCAACGGCCAGATCTGGCCGCTGGACGAAATCCTCAAGCGTAAAGCCATCATCGAAGCCGCAGGCCTGGTCTGGTCGGTCGTTGAAAGCGTGCCGATCCATGAGGAGATCAAAACCCACAGCGGGCAGGTCGATCTCTGGTGCAGCAACTACCAGCAAACCCTGCGTAACCTGGCGCAGTGCGGTATCCGCGTGGTGTGCTACAACTTTATGCCGGTGCTGGACTGGACCCGAACCGACCTCGAATACCTGCTACCGGACGGCGCAAAGGCGCTGCGCTTCGACCAGATTGAATTTGCGGTATTCGAGCTGCACCTGCTGAAACGCGCAGGCGCGGAAGCGGACTACACGCCGGAAGAGATTAGCGAAGCCGCGCAGCGCTTTGCCAGCATGAGTGAGGCACATAAAGAACGGCTGGTTCGCAATATTATCGCCGGCCTGCCGGGTGCCGAAGAGGGCTATACGCTGGAGGCCTTCAGCCAGGTGCTGGCCACCTATGACGGGATTGATAAGGTGAAGCTGCGCGAAAACTTCGCTTATTTCCTGCGGGCGATTATTCCGGTCGCCGAGGAAGTCGGCATCCGCATGGCGGTTCACCCGGACGATCCGCCGCGCCCGATCCTCGGCCTGCCGCGCATTGTCTCCACCCGTGACGATATGCAGTGGATGGTGGAAACGGTCAGCAGCCCGGCCAACGGCTTTACCTTCTGCACCGGCTCCTACGGCGTGCTGGAGGAGAACGACCTGGTGGCGATGTTCAACGAGTTTGCCCCGCGCGTCTGGTTCGCTCATCTGCGCTCCACCCGCCGCGAAGAAAACCCACGCACCTTCCACGAGGCCGCGCATCTGTACGGCGACGTGGATATGTATGCGGTGATCAAGGCGATTGCCGAAGAGGAGCAGCGCCGCCGTGACGAGGGCCGCGACGATCTTATCCCGATGCGCCCCGACCACGGCCATCAGATGCTGGATGACCTGCACAAGAAGACCAACCCGGGCTATTCGGCCATCGGCCGCCTGAAAGGACTGGCCGAAATGCGCGGGGTTGAGTTAGCCATTCACCGCGCCTTCTTCAGTCAGTAAACCGTTGCGGCAGGTTTCCCCTGCCGCCATCCCTCTTTCCTGCCCGACATTGTATCCGCCGACCCCGCCGCAGCGCGGGCGCAGCGGATATCAGGAGTTTGCTATGGAACAGAACCTCGCCAGCGGGGCGGTAAACGCCCAACGCCCGGGCTGGGACGCTTCACGCCTGGTGCCCCGCATCGTCCACCTCGGCTGCGGCGCTTTTCACCGGGCGCATCAGGCGCTGTACACCCACCGGCTGCTGAGCATTAGCGACAGCGACTGGGGCATCTGCGAAGTCAGCCTGATGTCCGGCCGCGGCGCGCAACTGATCCGCGATCTGAACGCGCAAAACCGCCTCTATACGGTGGCCGAGCGCGGTGCAGATGAAACAGAACTGCATATTATCGGCGCGGTGGTGGAAGCCCTGCACCCGCAGACCGACGGTTATCAGGCGATCCTGGAGGCGCTGGCCCGGCCGGAAACGGCGGTCGTTTCGCTGACTATTACGGAGAAAGGCTACTGCACCGGTGCCGCCAGCGGCCAGCTGGACCGCGATAACCCGCTGATTCAGCACGACCTGGCTCACCCACAGCAACCGCAGTCGGCGATTGGCTATCTGGTGGAGGCGCTGGCTATTCGCCGCCGCCGGGGGCTGCCGGGTTTTACCGTACTCTCCTGCGATAACGTCCGCGAGAACGGCCACGTGGCAAAGGCGGCGGTCATCGGTCTGGCACAGGCTCGCGATGTGGAGCTGGCCGCGTGGATTGCGCAGCACGTAACCTTCCCCTGTACCATGGTCGACCGCATTGTGCCCGCCGCGACCGCTGAAACCCTGGATGAGATTGCCCGCCAGCTGGGCGTTTACGATCCCTGCGCCATCGCCTGCGAGCCTTTCCACCAGTGGGTAATTGAAGACCACTTCGTTAACGGCCGGCCGGACTGGGATCGCGCCGGCGCGCAGTTCGTCAGCGATGTGGTGCCCTTCGAGCTGATGAAGCTGCGAATGCTCAACGGCAGCCACACCTTCCTTGCCTGCCTGGGTTACCTGGCGGGCTATCGCACCGTCGCGGAAACGATGAGCGATCCGGAGTTTCGCCGGGCGGCACGCTCGCTGATGCTGGATGAACAGGCACCCACGCTGACCATGCCACCGGACACCGACCTGCCCGGCTATGCCGCACGGCTGATAGCGCGTTTCAGCAATCCGGCGCTGAAACACCAGACGGCACAGATTGCCGGCGACAGCAGCCAGAAGCTGCCCCAGCGCCTGCTGGATCCGATCCGTCAACATCTGCGCGAGGGCAGCGACTGGCGCTATCTGGCGCTGGGCGTGGCGGGCTGGATGCGCTACGTCGGCGGGGTTGACGATCGCGGCAACGCCTATGAGGTAGTTGACCCGCTGGCCGCCACGCTGCAGGCGATATCCCGGCAGCCGCACACCCCGTCAGAACGGGTTCGCGCCCTGCTGGCGATCGGCGATATCTTCGGCAGCGATTTACCGGCGCAGCCCCAGTTTGTCGACGCGGTCACGGCCGCCTACTGCCAGTTACTCAACGACGGTGCCGCCGCCACGGTAGCCGCACGTTAACTCTGAAGGAGAACCACATGACCGCATTTATGAGTGAGAATTTTTTACTGCACAACGGCACCGGGCGTCAGCTGTACCACCGCTATGCGGCGGACATGCCCATCTTTGATTATCACTGTCACCTCAACCCGCAGGAGATTGCTGAGGATCGGGGCTTTGAAAACCTCAGCCAGATCTGGCTGGCGGGCGACCACTACAAATGGCGCGCGCTGCGCGCCGCCGGGGTGGATGAATCGCTGATCACCGGCAGTGAGACCAGCGATTATGATAAATACCTCGCCTGGGCAAATACCGTGCCGCGCACGCTGGGCAATCCGCTCTACCACTGGACGCATCTGGAGCTGCGCCGTCCATTTGGCCTCAGCGGTACGCTGTTCGGCCCGCAGACCGCGCCGGCAATCTGGCAGCAGTGCAATTCGCTGTTAGCCACGCCTGAGTTTTCCGCGCGCGGGATCATGCGCCAGATGAACGTGCATATGGTCGGCACCACCGACGATCCAACCGATTCGCTGGTTTATCATCGCCAGATAGCGGACGACCCGCACTTTAACGTCGACGTCGCCCCGAGCTGGCGACCGGATAAAGCCTTTAAAATCGAACTTGAGGGCTTCGCCGACTATCTGCAAAAATTATCCGCCGTGGCGGACGTCAACATCACCCGCTTTGAGCATCTGCGCACGGCGCTGACCCGGCGGCTGGACCACTTTGCCCGCCACGGCTGCCGCGCGGCCGATCACGGCATTGAAACGCTGCGCTATGCGCCGGTGCCGGACGATGCGCAGCTGGATCTGATCCTCAGCAAGCGCCTGTCGGGCGGCGAACTGAGCGAGCTGGAAACGGCGCAGTTCAGCACCGCCGTGCTGGTGTGGCTGGGGCGGCAGTATGCGGCTCGCGGCTGGGTGATGCAGCTGCATATTGGTGCCCTGCGTAACACCAACTCGCGGATGTTCCGCCAGATCGGCGCCGACTGCGGTTTTGATTCCATCGGCGATGGGGCTATCGCCTGGCCGCTTTCGCGCCTGCTGGACAGCATGGACGTCAGTAACGAGCTGCCGAAAACCATCCTCTACTGCCTGAATCCGCGTGATAACGCGCTGCTGGCCACCATGGCCGGTAACTTCCAGGGTTCCGGGATCGCCGGGAAAGTGCAGTTTGGCTCCGGCTGGTGGTATAACGACCAGAAAGACGGCATGACCGCACAGCTGACCCAGCTGGCGCAGATGGGCTTCCTCAGCCACTTCGTCGGTATGCTCACCGATTCCCGCAGCTTCCTGTCCTACACCCGTCACGAGTACTTCCGCCGCCTGCTGTGCAATATGATCGGTCAGTGGGTAGAGGATGGCGAGCTGCCGGACGACGAGGGGATGCTCAGCGGGCTGGTTGAAGATATCTGTTTTAACAATGCGCAGCGCTATTTTGCCACGGCGTGATCTTCACCCACGGCAGACGCAGCCACTGGCTGACCCATTATGCTATAGTGGCCGACATCAATCGGTGACAGCGGATGCCTGTACAGAAGATGAAAGCGGATAGCATGATAAAACAGACCGGCCAGCAGCGCCCCTATCAGGAAGTGGCAACGATGCTGCGCACGATGATCGCGCAGCAGCAGTATGCGGTGGGCGACAGGCTGCCGCCGGAGCGTGAGATCGCCGAACGGCTGAACGTCAGCCGGACGGTGGTGCGCGAAGCGCTGATCATGCTGGAAATTGAGGGGCTGGTCGACGTGCGGCGCGGCGCGGGGATCTTCGTTACCGATATGCCCGCTGAGTCCCCCGACGCCGCCGCCGCGGTCACCTCCGACAGCGCCGCCGGGCCGTTTGAACTGCTGCAGGCGCGCCAGCTGCTGGAGAGCAATATCGCCGAGTTTGCCGCCCAGCAGGCCACCCGCGACGACATTATTAAAATGCGGCGAGCCCTGCAGATTGAAGAGCAGGAGCTGGTCAGCGACGACCACGAAAGCGGCGATATGCAGTTTCACCTGGCCATTGCCGAAGCGACCCACAACAGTATGCTGGTTGACCTGTTTCGCCAGTCCTGGCAGTGGCGTGAAAACAATCCGATGTGGATCCAGCTGCACAGCCACCTGAAAGATACCCACTATCGACAGCAGTGGCTGACCGACCACCAGCAGATCCTCGCTGCGCTGATTAAGAAAGATGCCAAAGCCGCCAAGCAGGCGATGTGGCAGCACCTGGAAAACGTCAAAAACCGCCTGCTTGAGTTCTCCGACGTTGATGACATCAATTTTGACGGCTACCTGTTTACATCCTGGCCGCTAAACCACCTCAATTCCTGACGGCAGGCGAGCAGCATGGAACCTGAAATCCCTTCCTCTTCTCCGACCCGGCTGCGCGTGCTGGCCGCGGCGCGCGCCTGTTTTTCCCGCGACGGCTTCCACGGCGCATCGATGAAAAACATCTGCAAAGCGAGTGGGATCAGCCCCGGCACGCTCTACCACCATTTCCCCGGCAAAGAAGCGCTGGTGGAGGCGATTATAGAGGAAGACCAGCTGCGCGCCTTCTCGCGCTTTGCGCAGGATAACCCGGACAGCGACCCGGTCGAGACGATCGTGTACAACCTGCTGGCGGTGCGTGAGGAAGATCGCGCACAGCGCGCGCTGGTGGTCGAGATTATGGCCGAAGGCATGCGCAACCCGCTGGTGGCTGAGATGCTGGATCGTAAACATCAGGCCATCATTGGCATGATTGTGGCACGCCTGCGGCTGGCGCAGCAGCAGGGATTTGTCGCTGGCGATATCGATCTGCCGGCGGCCTCCAGCCTGCTGCTCTCGCTGACCTACGGCATTCTGGCCGATACCGCCGTCGATTCCGGGTTGAGTGAAGCGCAGCGCCGCCGGGCGCTGTTGGCGATGATTAACGGCGTGCTGCGCCCGGCCGGATAAGCGGCACCCCACCCCTCACCCCTCACCTCTCACCTCTCACCTCTCACCTCTCACCTCTCACCTCTCACCTCTCACCTCTCACCTCTCACCTCTCACCTCTCACCCAGAATTTTACAATTATCATCTAAAACAGCATGTTATATCAGATACTATCGCGTTATTTTATGCAACCGAACTCGAACGAACGTTCGATTGATCATCTGGCGATGAAAGTCAATGACCCTCCATCGCCGAACGTGAAGCCCCTCTCCTTTTCGGCTATTGACGCGTGGCTTTTATGATCCATCCACCACCGATCGCTTCTACCGTTAACGATCCTGAGGCCTGCATGGTATTTGTTTAAACCGTTAGTAATTTGGTTGACCTTTTTAAAACTGGTTAACCATTACGGAACTTAAACCTGTAATGGAGAAAGATCGATGTTAAAACCCGTTGAAACCCGTAGTCGTGAAATCAAAACGCTGGATGGCCTGTGGGACTTTGCCGTTGACCGCGACGGCCAGGGGATGACCCGGCAGTGGTGGAAGCAGCCGCTGAATGAGAGCCGCAGCATTGCGGTCCCCGGCAGCTTCAATGAACAGTTTGCCGATGCGGAAATTCGCAATCACGTGGGTAACGTCTGGTATCAGCGCACGGTGATCGTTCCTGCGGGCTGGGAGGATCGCCGCATCGTACTGCGCTTCGACGCCGTGACCCACTACGGCAAAGTGTGGGTGAACGATCGGGAAGTGATGGAACATCAGGGGGGCTATACCCCATTTGAATGCGTGATTTCCCCGCAGGCTAAACCCGGTGAGAGCATCCGCATCACCGTCTGCGTCAACAACGAGCTGAGCTGGCAGACCATCCCGCCGGGCACCATCGTCGAAGACGATGCCGGTAAATGCGAGCAGCTCTACTTCCACGATTTCTTCAACTACGCCGGGATCCATCGCAGCGTGATGCTTTACACCACGCCGGAAACCCACGTCCGCGATATCCACGTGGTCACCGATCTCACCGACGATCGTCAGCAGGCTATCGTTCGCTACAGCGTGGCGGCGGAAGGCAAGGTGCGCGTGGTGCTGAAGGATCGCCAGCAGCAGACCGTAGCTGAAAGTGAGGGTGCCAGCGGTGAACTGCGGGTGAATGCGCCGCATCTGTGGCAGCCGGGCAATGCCTATCTCTACACCCTGTGGGCCAGCGTCAGCAACGGCAGCAGCCACGACGAGTATCCGCTGCGCGTCGGCATCCGCACGGTAAAAGTGGTGGGCGAGCAGTTCCTGATTAACGACCAGCCTTTCTACTTCACCGGCTTTGGCCGACATGAGGATGCGGATATTCGCGGCAAGGGCTTCGATCACGCGCTGATGGTGCACGACCACGCGCTGATGAACTGGATTGGCGCGAACTCCTACCGGACATCGCACTACCCTTACGCGGAGGAGATGCTCGACTGGGCGGACGAACACGGCATTGTGGTGATTAACGAAACGCCGGCGGTGGGGCTGAATCTGGCGCTGGGCATCACCTTTGACGGCGCGGCCAAACCGGCACAGCTGTTCTCCGACGAAGCGGTCAACGATGAAACCCAGCGGGCGCACCTGCGGGCGATTGAAGAGCTGATTGCCCGTGATAAAAACCACCCGTCGGTGGTGATGTGGAGCATCGCCAACGAGCCGGATGCCAACCAGCAGGGCGCCAGGGACTACTTTGCCCCACTGGCCGCCGCCACGCGTGAACTGGATCCGACCCGCCCGATTACCTGCGTCAACGTGATGTTCTGCACCGCCGAAACCGACACCATTACCGATCTGTTTGACGTGGTATGCCTGAACCGCTACTTCGGCTGGTACACCCAGTCGGCAAATCTGGCGAAGGCGGAACGTGCGCTGGAAGCCGAGCTGCGCGCCTGGCAGGAGAAGCTGCACCGCCCAATCATTATCACCGAATACGGTGCCGATACGCTGGCAGGGCTGCACTCGTCCTATCAGGAGATGTGGAGCGAAGAATTCCAGAACGCCTTCCTCGACATGTATCACCGGGTCTTCGACCGCGTCAGTGCGGTGGTGGGCGAGCACGTGTGGAACTTTGCCGACTTTGCCACCTCGCAAAACATTATTCGCGTCGGCGGCAACAAAAAAGGCATCTTCACCCGCGACAGAAAGCCAAAATCCTCCGCGTTTGTCCTGCGCGAGCGCTGGACGTCACGCACCCCGTTTACCAAACCCGGCGATGCGGAGTAATCCCCGATGAAAAATAGCCTCACATGGAAAAATATTGTGGGCTATGGCTTAGGCGACGTTGCTAACAACTTCGCCTTTGCTATGGGCGCGATGTTTTTACTGAACTATTACACCGATACCGCCGGGATCTCTGCGGCCGTGGCCGGAACCATGCTGCTGGTGGTAAGAGTTTTCGATGCCGTCGCCGACGTGGTGGTGGGCAGAGTGGTGGACAGCACCCGCAGCCGCTGGGGAAAATTCCGGCCGTTTATCCTGTTCGGTGCGGTACCCCTGATGGTCTTCAGCATCCTGGTGTTTTCCGTGCCGTCATTTTTAAGCGACGGCCAGAAGATCTTCTATATCTATCTGACCTACATGGGCCTTGGGGTCTGCTATTCGCTGGTCAATATCCCCTACGGATCGCTGTCTACCGCCATGACCCAGAATCCGGAAGAGCGCGCCAGGCTGGGGGCCGCCCGCACGATTATGGCCTCGTTTACCTATACGCTGCTGGCCTTCGTGATTTCTCCGGCCATTGGCGGCGGCCACGGTGAGTCGCAGTCCACCTACACGCTCTATACCGCGATTCTGGCCGTGGTTGGCGTCGGGCTGTACTGGATGTGCTTTGCCAGCACGCGGGAGAACATCACCCGCACGGTTGAACAGCCCTCGCTGCGCATCAGCCTGCGCACGCTGAAGAGCAACCGGCCGCTGATTATTCTGTGCCTGGTGGCGATAGCCACCCTGACCGGCACCTTTTCACTCAGCGCCGCCGGGCTGTATTACGTGCGCTATATCCTCAACGATATGAGCTATTTCAGCGTGCTGATTTTTATCCAGACCTTCCTCGGCGCGGTGCTGGCCGCACCGCTGGTGCCGCGGCTGGTGAAGCGCATGGGGAAAAAATCGACCTTCCTGCTCGGATCGGGAATTGCCGCCTGCAGCTATCTCACGCTGTTTTTTTTCCTCTCTGCATCGCCGTACGTCGCCTTCGCCCTGTTTGCCTGCGCCTCGTTTGGCGCCAGCCTGTGCATGACGGTGATGTGGGCGCTGGAGGCGGATACCGTGGAGTACGGCGAGTATCGCACCGGGGTACGCATTGAAGGCTTAACCTACTCGCTGTTCTCCTTCACCCGCAAATGTGGCCAGGCGCTGGGGGGTTCCCTGCCCGCGTTTATTCTCGTTTCGTTCGGCTATGTTTCTAACCAGCCGCAAACGGTGGAAGCGGTGATGGGTATTAAACTTTCCGTGGCGGTGATCCCCGCGCTCTTTATGCTGCTGGCCTTTATCGGAATGATTTTCTATCCGCTGACCGAAAAACGCTACCAGCAGATATTAGCCGAAATAGAACACCGCAAGAAAAACAGCCAGGAATTCTTAGAGACGCTGGAAGAAAACCAGGTTTACCGCCGCAGAACAGAATAATAACCCATTCGGGGTAAATAATGATGACACTGATAGCGAGAAATACGCTGATCGGCGGCTGCGTGCTGCTCTGCAGCTGGCCGCTGTATGCCTCCTCATTTAATCAACAGGATGACGATGCGGTAAGATTACGCTTAAGAAACGAACTGCGCCGGGCGGACAAACCCAGCGCGGGCAGCGGGCGGGATATTTACGCCTGGGTGCAGGGTGCGGCGCTGGAATATAACAGCCATTATTATCAGGACCGTGTGGGCGTGGATCTCGGTGATTTTTATGTTTATAAACTGGGCGCACGAAATAACTGGAGTTCACGCTGGTATCTCAACGGCACGGACAGTTTTAATCGCTACACCGCCGCGTTGAAATTTAAATGGTCCGAACGGCTGTATATTAAGGCCGGACGGATGGTGACCGACAGCGCATACAGCGGTGGAAAAGATCTGCTAATTATTAACTCGTCGTCGCAGCGAACGGTGCCGACATTATCCGATGCGGTATTGATGCAGTATCGGGTGAATGAAGAGCTGGATATTTATGCCATGTATCGGCACGGGATTTATACCTACCCGGACGTTGCGGAAGGGGTACATAAAACCGGGCCGGTCAACCCGGAAACCTATCGCCATGATACGCTCAGGCCGCAGTATATCGCCGCTCTGGCCTGGCAACGCCAGTGCGACAACGCCGGGCTGGCCGTCTCCTGGCAGGAGGACGTGGCGGCGCAGGTGATGACCAAAGGCGCACGCTGCATCCCGCTGGCGGGCGACGGGCAGGAGGTCATCAAACCGGAGTTTATGGCGTTCTACGCCCGGCTTAACGGCACCAGCACCCGCTATGACGGACCGGATAACGCCTGGGTGATGAGCGGGCAGCTGAGCTACATCGTGCCGCGCGGTCGGCTCTCGTTTGGGGTGGGTAAAACCGGGAATAAACCCAACGGACTGAGCGGCATCGATACCGATCTGGGCTACCCGTTCGATCTGAGCATCGACCGTAACCACAGCGATATGTGGTCGGTGCAATTCGGCGGCACGCTGAACCTGCCGGGTGAAACCTTTATCGGCATCGCCCCGATCCTGACCCACGGCTATGAGGATATCCACCACCGGGTGACCATTAACGGGCTGAGTACCAACCTGCTGTTCGGCTATCAGCCGCAAAGTGGGCTGTTTAAGGGCGCGAAGGCGCTGCTGGTGCTGAATAAGGCGCGGGAGCATCGCAACGGCAGTGCCTTTGGCGACCGGCTGGACTATTACGATATCAAGATGAACCTGCAGTATGATTTTATGCTGAAGTAACCGCGTGATGGCGTCAGTAGTGAGTGGTTGACGCCGGACATCCCCCCTGCAGAGAAGCGGCCGCCCGCACGTATCGCCCAACTCCGTTTTGCAATCCTCCGTAAGTTGTCTACGCCCAACGCACACAGGGAACAGACTATGTTACGGATGCTCGCGCTCATCATTTGCCTGACGGCTCTCACCGGCTGTGCCACCATGGACAGCAGAACGCCGGAAAACTATCAGAGAAACTCATTTTATTCAGGAACGCAGCAGGACTATCACTGCTTTTTTGATTCGGCGCTGTGCGCGCTCGATCTGCCGCTGTCGGTGGTGGGGGATACGCTGATGACGCCGTTTGACGGCTGGTACTATTATCAGACGCCGGATGATGGCGAAACAGAGCGTCACTGAGGAACGGTGTGAACGGGGGTGAGGCTCACCCCCGCTGAAAACTTACTTCAGCTTGCGCATCACCAGGGTGGCGTTGGTGCCGCCGAAGCCGAAGCTGTTGGACATGACGGTAGTCAGTTCACGCTCGGTCGGTTCGGTGATGATGTCCAGGCCTTCTGCTGCCGGGTCCAGCTCGTCGATGTTGATGCTTGGGGCGATAAAGCCGTGTTCCAGCATCAGCAGCGAGTAGATAGCTTCCTGCACGCCTGCAGCACCCAGTGAGTGGCCGGTCATGGCTTTGGTTGCCGACATCGCCGGAGTTTTGTCCGGGAAGACGGCACGGATCGCGCCCAGCTCTTTCACGTCGCCAACCGGTGTGGAGGTACCGTGAGTGTTGAGGTAATCCACCGGCGTATCCACGCCTTCCATCGCCATACGCATGCAGCGCATTGCGCCTTCGCCGGAAGGTGCCACCATGTCCGCACCGTCAGAGGTTGCGCCATAGCCGACGATTTCGGCGTAGATGTGCGCGCCACGCGCCAGCGCGTGCTCCAGCTCTTCAACCACCACCATGCCGCCGCCGCCGGCGATAACGAAGCCGTCACGGCTGGTATCGTAGGTGCGTGAGGCTTTTTCCGGGGTTTCATTGTATTTGGTAGAGAGTGCGCCCATGGCGTCAAACTCACAGGACATTTCCCAGCACAGCTCTTCGCCGCCGCCGGCAAATACGATGTCCTGTTTACCCAGCTGGATTTGCTCAACCGCGTTACCGATGCAGTGGGCAGAGGTCGCACAGGCGGAGCTGATAGAGTAGTTCACGCCGTGAATTTTAAACGGGGTTGCCAGGCAGGCAGACACGCCTGAGGCCATCGCCTTAGTCACCATGTAAGGACCGACGCCGCGCAGACCTTTTGCGCGCATGCCGTCAACGCTGGCCGCCTGGTAGAACGGCGAGCCGCCGCCGGAACCGGCAACCAGGCCCACGCGTGGGTTATTCTGATACTGCTCAACGGTCAGACCGGAATCCTTTACGGCATCCTGCATAGCGAGGAAAGCGTAGATAGAAGCATCGCTCATAAAGCGCAGCATTTTGCGATCGATACGCGCGGAGATATCGTCTTTAGACAGTTTGACGTTACCCCAGACGTGACTACGCATACCGGAATCTTTCAGCTCCTGCGAGAAGGTAATGCCGGAACGTCCTTCGCGTAATGACGCCAGAACTTCTTCCTGGTTATTACCAATACTGGATACGATTCCAAGGCCAGTAATCACAGCACGTTTCATTCAATACCTCTTCTACTTCTATTATTAGGATTCGACACGCACTCTAGCTTACAGATGTACGCCGAACAAGTCCGATCAGCGTTTTCCTTGTGTAAATTTGCGTAGCCTGGCTCACATAGTTAGAATCCCGCCACTGCCTGAGCAATGAGCCTTTGTCGTGAAAACCGCCCCAATTGAGTACGCTGCGCTAAGCTGGAACGAACAGGGTACACCTGTATCCCGAGCGTTTGATGACGTCTACTTCTCCAACCAGAATGGTCTGAAAGAGACGGAATACGTCTTCCTGGACGGTAACGGCCTGCCCGATCGCTTTGCTCAGCATCCGCGCGATCTGTTTATCGCCGCCGAAACCGGTTTTGGCACCGGGCTGAATTTTCTCACCCTGTGGCAGGCGTTCGATCGCTTCCGCCAGCAGCATCCCGATGCCCCACTCCAGCGCCTGCATTTCATCAGCTGCGAGAAATTCCCGCTCAGCCCTGAGGATTTAGCCGCCGCGCACGCCAGCTGGCCGGAGCTGGAACCCTGGGCGCGCGCCCTGCGGCAACAGTGGCCTTCCGCGCTGGCGGGCTGCCATCGCCTGCTGCTTGACGGCGGCCGTATCACCCTGGATCTGTGGTTTGGCGATATTAACCAGCTAATTCACACTTTTGATGACACGCTGAACCAGCAGGTGGATGCCTGGTTCCTGGACGGCTTCGCCCCGTCGAAAAACCCGGACATGTGGACCGATGCGCTGTTCGCCTGCATGGCGCGGCTGGCGCGGCCGGGCGCGACGCTGGCCACTTTCACCTGTGCCGGATTCGTGCGGCGCGGACTGCTGGCCGCAGGCTTTAGCGTCAGCAAGCGCAAAGGCTACGGGCAAAAACGCGAAATGCTGGTAGGCCATCTGCCCGCCGCCATTGAGGCTCCGCTTCAGGCACCGTGGTACGCCCGCCCCGCGGCCAGCGGTGACGATATCGCCCTGATTGGCGGCGGCGTGGCCAGCGCGCTGCTGGCCAACGCGCTGCTGCGTCGCGGCAGGCGCGTCACCCTCTACAGCGAAGCATCCGCGCCCGCCGAAGGGGCTTCCGGCAATCGCCAGGGCGCGCTTTACCCATTACTGACCCATCACGATCCGGCGCTGGCGACCTTCTTCCCCGCCGCGTTTACCTTTGCGCGGCGTATGTACGACGCGCTGACCGTTCCCTTTGAGCACGACTGGTGCGGCGTGACCCAGCTCGGCTGGGATCAAAAAAGCGCGGATAAGATCGCGAATATGCTGGGCATGGCGCTGCCTGCCGATATCGCGCGTGCGGTGGACGCCGACGAGGTCAGGGCCATGACCGGGGTGGAAACCGGCTGCGGCGGCATAACCTACCCTGCGGGCGGCTGGCTTTCCCCCGCCGAACTGACCGCCGGACTGATTCGTCAGGCCTGCGATCGGGGAATGACCGTGCACTGGCAGCACGAGCTGAGCGGTCTACTCCGCCAGCAGGATGAATGGCAGCTAAGCTTCCGCCAGCAGGAACCTGTTCGGCATCGCAACGTGGTGCTGTGCAGCGGCCACCGTCTTGCCGATCTCGCTCAGAGCGAGAAGCTGCCGGTTTACGCCGTGGGCGGCCAGGTGAGCCACGTCACCGGCGGTAGCGGACTGGCGGCGCTAAAGCAGGTGCTGTGCTACGACGGCTATCTCACCCCGGTCAGCCCGCAGTTCCAGCAGCACTGCATCGGGGCCAGCTACCGCCGGGGCGACAGCAGCACCGATTACCGCGATGAGGATCAGCAGGAAAACCGCGACCGCCTGCTGCGCTGCCTGCCGCAGGCGGAGTGGGCGAAGGAGATTGATATCAGTGCCGGATCGGCACGCTGCGGGGTGCGCTGCGCCTCCCGCGATCATCTGCCGCTCATTGGCGCGCTGCCCGACTACGATCGCCTGATTGAGCAGTACGCGCAGCTTTCTCAGCAACGGGAGCTGGCGGGCACGGCACCGGTTCACGAGGGCGCTTTTGTACTGGGCGCGCTCGGCTCGCGCGGCCTGTGCAGCGGCCCGCTGGCGGCGGAGATCCTTGCCGCACAGCTATGCGGGGAGCCGATCCCGCTGGACAGCGAGACGCTTGCCGCCATCAGCCCAAATCGTTACTGGGTGCGTAAACTGCTGAAAGGGAAAATGCTGCGATGATGGCCGTGTTTTAATGTAATCGTGCGTTAGCCGGGAAATCCGCTTAACAACTGGCACGAAAATCGCCTAAAATTTTAAAACCCGTGCTTTTATCATGGGTTTTATTATTTTCAGGCCAGGCACCTTGATCATGGATGTGCCTGACCATCAACGGATGATTCAGCTATGCACTTCACGCTTAACGGCAGGCGCGTCGAGATTGACGACGCGCTGTCTGATACTCCCCTGCTCTATATCCTGCGGAATGATTTTCAGCTTAATGGTCCCAAATACGGCTGCGGCGTTGGGGAATGCGGCGCCTGCACCATCCATATTGACGGGCTGGCCGCACGTTCCTGCAGTATCCCTGCCGGCAATGTCGCAGGGAAAAGCGTTGTCACGCTGGAAGGCCTGGCAGAAGGTTCGCAGCTCCATCCGGTACAGCAGGGGTTTATTGACGAACAGGCCGCGCAGTGCGGCTACTGCACCAACGGCATGATTATGACGCTGGTGGCGCTGTTTACCCGTCACCCGAATGCCTCTGAACAGCAGATTAAAAGTGAGCTGGCCTTCAACCTCTGCCGCTGCGGCACTCACCTGGAGATCCTGCGCGCGGCGGAAAAGGCACGGGCGATTATTGCCGGAGGGCAATCGTCATGAACACCTTTGCCCTCACCCGACGCCGCCTGCTGCAGGCGGGCGGCATCCTCAGCGTCAGCGCCCTGCTGCCGCACTTCGCACGGGCATCGGGTCTGCCCGATTCCGTATTCCCGGTCAGCGAACGGTCAATGGGCCAGCTGGACAGTTTTATCGCGCTCTCCGCCGACGGCAGCGTGACCGCATTCAACGGCCATGTCGACCTCGGCACCGGCGTGCGGACCGCGCTGGCCCAGTACGTAGCCGATGCGCTCGACGTGGACTTTAGCGCGGTGACGATGATCCTCGGGGATACCTCTCTGACGCCCGATCAGGGGCCGACCATTGCCAGCTCCACGTTACAGGTCACGGCGATCCCCCTGCGGAAAGCCGCCAGCCAGCTACGCCAGCAGCTGATCCATCTGGCCGCCGCCGCGATGAAGGTGCCGGCAGAGGCGCTGCACACCGAATCCGGCTGGGTGGTGGACAGCAGCACGCCATCCCGGCGGCTGAGCTACGGTCAGCTTGCCAGCAACAAGGACAGCCATCAGCCGCTCGATCCGAATACGCCGCTGAACACCGGCAGCCCGCGCTACGTCGGCCGGTCGGTCGCCCGCGTGGATATTCCGGCCAAGGTCACCGGTAAACTGAGCTGGATCCACGATTTACGCCTGCCGGGTATGCTGCATGGCCGCGTCATCCGGCCGCCCTATCCCGGTACCGACAGCAGCGCCCCGCTGGGCTACAGCCTGATTTCCGTCGATGAAAGTTCAATTGCGCACCTGCGGGGGATCGTGAAGGTGGTGGTTAAGCATGATTTCATCGGTATTGTTGCGCGCCGCGAAGAGCAGGCTATCGCCGCCATGCGCGCGCTGAAAGTCCAGTGGCAGCCCTGGGCGAAGGTTCCGCCGCTCGATCCTGATACGCTGGCGGTGACGCTGGCGAACTGTGCGAAAGACCCGCGCGTGCTGCGTGAGGATGCGGGTATCGACGGCGCGCTGAACGAGCGGCATATCGCGGTCGATGCCGATTACGTCTGGCCCTATCAGATGCACGGTTCAATCGGGCCTTCCTGCGCGGTGGCCGACGTGTCCACCAGCCAGGCGGTGATCTGGTCCGGTACGCAGAACCCGCACGATCTCCGCCACGATTTGTCGCTGCTGCTGGGAATGGATGCCTGCTGGATTGAGGTGAAGCGCATGGAGGCCTCCGGCTGCTACGGCCGTAACTGCGCCGATGACGTTTCGGCGGATGCCGCGCTGCTGTCTCAGGCGACGGGGCATCCGGTACGCGTACAGCTGATGCGCGAACAGGAATCCGCGTGGGAGCCGAAAGGCAGCGGGCAGCTGATGCGCGTTCGCGGCGGCCTGGACAAAGACCTGAATGTTTCCTGCTACGAGCTTTTCACCTGCTATCCCTCCAATAACGCCACTACGTTACCGCTACTGTTAACCCGGAAAACTAAAAATACCCCGAACGTCCAGACGATGGGGGATCGCTCCGCGATTCCTCAGTATCGTTTCCCGCAGATGCGAGTGGTCTGCGAGGATGCCGCACCGCTGGTGCGCGCCTCGTGGATGCGCGGCGTTTCGGCACTGCCCAACGTTTTTGCTCATGAAAGCTGGCTGGATGAAGTGGCCTGGCGTGCCGGGCAGGACCCCATTGCGTTCCGTTTACGCTCGCTGGACGACAAGCGTGCCGTCGCACTGATTGATGACGTCAAAAACCTGTCCGGCTGGCAGGACGGGCCAACCCACCGCCAGCGGCAGCAGGACGAAATCCTGCAGGGCCGCGGCTTTGCCTGGGCCCGCTACTTCCACAGCAAATTCCCCGGGTTCGGGGCGGCCTGGGCGGCGTGGGTGTGCGATCTGACGGTTAATACCCGCACCGGCGAAGTGCGGATTAAAAAGGTGTTTGTCAGCCACGACTGCGGGCAGATGGTCAATCCGGCGGGGGTCCGCCATCAGGTCCACGGCAACATTATCCAGTGTTGTAGCCGGGTGCTGAAAGAGACGGCGACCTTTGATAGTCGCGGCACCACCTCGCTGGAGTGGGGAAGCTACCCGCTGCTGCGCTTCGATGAACTGCCGGAGGTCGATATCCGGCTGCTGGATTATCCCGAACAGCCGCCGATGGGCGCGGGGGAGTCGGCCTCGGTTCCCGGTGCGGCAGCGATTGCCAATGCGCTATTTGACGCCACAGGAAGGCGATTCCGTGCTCCTCCGTTTACCGCGGAGCGGGTACTGCAGATTTTACAGGGAGCTGAACAATGAACCGCTGGAAAAAAAGAACGCTTTCGCTGTTTGCTCTGGTGCTGGCCACCGGAGCCACAGTGCTGATATTCAGCCTGCAGCCTGAGATCGTGCCCATCGCTCCCCCGCAGGCCAGCCAGTTCAGCGCTGAACAGGTGGCGCGAGGCAAAATGCTGGCAGCGCTGGGTGACTGCAGCGTTTGCCACACCCGTGCCGGCGGGCAGCGCGATGCCGGCGGAATGATGTTCGAAACGCAGTTCGGCACGATCTACAGCAGCAATATCACCCCCGACGTTGAAACCGGTATCGGTAACTGGTCCTATCCGGCCTTTAAGCGGGCCATGCGCTATGGCATTAACCGCGAGGGGCATTACCTCTATCCGGCCTTCCCCTATACCTCGTTTACCATTGCTCGCGATGACGATCTGCAGGATCTTTACGCCTGGCTGATGACGCAGCCCGCCGTGAAAAATCGCCCGCCGCGCACCGAACTGCATTTTCCCTTTAATATCCGCCAGGGGATGTTCGCCTGGAACTGGCTTTTCCTGAAGCCCGGGCCTGTCCCGGCCAACCCTCAGCAGAGCGAAGAGTGGAATCGGGGAGCCTATCTGGGGGAAGGGCTGGGCCACTGTAGCGCCTGCCACTCGCCGCGCAATCTGGCCGGTGCGGAAAAAGGCGGCCATCATCATCTCAGCGGCGGCAATGCCGAAGGCTGGAACGTTCCGGCGCTGAATGCCCGGTCCCCTGCCCCCATTCCCTGGAACCATCAGCAGCTGGTGCAGTATATGCGTCAGGGTTACGCCCCCTCTCACGGGGTGGCGGCCGGGCCGATGGCGCCGGTGATTGCCGAAGGGTTGTCGCAGCTGCCGGACAAGGACCTGCAGGCGATTGCCACCTGGCTGGCCAGCTTCCAGCCGTCCTGGCCGGACCACAGCAGCGAAGTCAGCCGCCAGGCCGAGCAGCAAATGATGCTGGCGGACTCGCCCGGTGCCCGTCAGTTCGCCGGCTCCTGCATGGCCTGTCACGCGCAGAATACGGGCCCAAAGCTCTACGGCGTCCGGCCCTCGCTGATGCTCAACAGCAACCTGTATAACGACAGCCCGGACAACCTGATTCGCGTGATTCTGGACGGGATCCCGCATCCGGCCACGCCAGCGCTGGGCAGCATGCCCGGTTTTCGCTACCAGTTGGACGATCGGCAGATCGCCGTATTGCTAAATTACCTGCGGACCGATCTGGCCCAGCGCGCTTCCTGGCCGGACCTGCCCCATCGCGTACAGCTCATTCGCCAACAAACCGAGGCCACGCCATGATTGCCAGTACCGGGATCCTGCTGATGGCGGCAGGGTTAAGCCGCCGCTACCGCCAGCAGTGCGGGCAGCACAAGCTTCAGACCGCTCCCGCCGATAACAATCCGTTTCCCCTGCTGGAACGCAACCTGCAGCTGGCGACCGCCGTCGCGGGCCAGCAGGTCAATGTGGTGCTGCGCCCGGAAGACCGCGAGATGATCGCCCTTGCGCGACGCTATCAGTGTGCGGTTACGCTGCTGGCCAGCCCCGGTTTAGGCAGTTCAATTGCCGCCGGCGTGGCAAATCGCCCCTGGTGGACGGGCTGGCTGGTGATGCTCGCCGATATGCCGTGGCTGCAGCAGAAGACCGTCATGCGGGTCTTTCAGGGACTGCAGTTTGCGGATACCGTGCGTCCGGTGTGGCACCAGCAGCCAGGGCACCCGGTAGCGTTTAGCCGGATGCTGCGCCAGTCGCTGCTGGCGCTGAGCGGTGACGCGGGCGCAAACAGCATTCTGGATCGGTACCCACCGCTGCTGATTGAGGTGAACGATCCCGGCTGCGTGCGGGACATCGACGAGCCGATGGACTGGCAAAGAGAGAGATGAACATGCTTTCACCGGATACCCGGGTGCTGGAGTTTGCGCTGAGCGAAGCCGGGCAGCACAAAGACCTCTGGCTGTGTACCGTGCTTTATACCTGGGGGTCGGCACCGCGCTCGCCAGGCGCGCTGATGGCGGTCAGTCAGACGGGGGAAGGATGCGGTTCACTTTCCGGCGGCTGCATTGAAGAACACTTCCTGCAGCGGCTGGCGCAGGGCGAATATCACATGCCAAGCCAGCGAGTGCGCTACGGCGCGGGCAGCGATATCACGGAGATTACCCTGCCCTGCGGCGGCAGTCTTGAGGTGCTGGTGGAATACCTGCCGGCTACGGCCGCAACCCTGGATTATCTGCACCGTATGCTGCTGGCCCTGCGCGGTGAGTTTGCGCAGGAAAAAAGGCTGGAACCCGGCCAGCCCGCGACGCTGGAACCCTGCCCTCATCCGACGCCCGGCCCGGCGGTGTATCAGCAGGGCACCACGCTGTGCCTGCGGCTGGCTCCGCCGGTAAATATCATTATCGCCGGGCTGTCACCGGTGGCGGAATACTGCATTGAGTTTGCCCGCGCGGTGGGTTTCACCGTGCTGGTGTGCGAACACCGCGAGGCGCTGCGGGCGGCATTCAATGCGTCAACGGTGCTGCCGGATTTCCCCGCCCGCTACCTTGAACGGCAGGGATGCACCCCGAACAGCGCGATACTTTGCCTGACGCATGACGCACGAATTGACGATTTGACGCTGATGGAGGCCTGCCGGACACCGGCTTTTTACATCGGGGCGCTGGGTTCGTGGCGCAACAGTGAAAAGCGCCGGGATCGGCTGAGGAGCGTTGCGGACCTGGATGAAATACAGCTGGCGCGTATCCACGGCCCGGTCGGCCTGGCTATCGGCAGCAAAACCCCGGCTGAAATCGCGCTGGCAATAATTGCCGATATTGTACGAGTTAAGAACGGTGCAGCAGGGAATTCTCAGCCACCGCGGTAAGGATTGTCACCCACCGCGGTGGCCTACACGTCACGGCACGTCAGGAAGGCTGACGTGCCTGACTGAACAGATTTTCCCACATGCCGATCACCAGCGCCTGATCGCGCGGCGACAGTTCGGACTGAATGGTATTTTCCAGGCTCTGCTGAACGTGGGCCTGCAACGCTTCGGGCGTATGGTCGCCGGAGAGTTCAATTTCAGCCACCGCCACGGTCAGATGGCCGCGCAGATAGCCGCTGGCAAACAGCTCGTCGTCGCTGGCGTGCTCTACCATGTCATCAATCAGGCCCAGAATACGCGCCTCGAATTCATCGATCATATCATTCCTCTGTAGGCAATTCGCTCCACGCGCATTACAAATCTTCCGGCCACGGAAAATGTTCTGCAGTCAGCGGTGGGGTAGTATAAAACGAGCGGAGTTCGGCAATCAGACGCGCCGGGCGGGCGGGGATGCCCTGTTCCAGATAAGCCATTACCTGCGCATGGACCTTGCGCTGAAAAGCAATGCGATCTGGCTCACAATCTCCTTCAAGATTGTCACAGCTTACGTTGAACGGAAAGCCCGCCGCAACAGAAAACAGCCACTCCAGCGCCTGCGGTTTAATCTCCGCGGCTTCGAACTGCGCCTGAGTAGTGGCATCACGCCCGTCCGGGCAGTACCAGTAGCCAAAATCCACCAGCTTGCGGCGCTCGGCCCCGGCAATACACCAGTGCGAAATTTCGTGCAGCCCGCTGGCATAATAGCCGTGGGCAAACACCACCCGGTTCCATGGGGATGTATCGTCTGCCGGCAGATAGATCGGCTCATCGTCGCCTTTAATCAGGCGGGTTTGAAAATCATCAACAAAGCAGCGATCGAAGATCTCAATCAGCTGCTGATAGTGGTGTTGCGTGCTCATAGCTGTTTGTCGTCAAAGTAAAAAAACGCGCAATTGTCGCATTATGTCAGCCCGGTTACGAGCACTATTACAGCGTCTGCGACTGGCGGCGAAAGGCCAGCGGCGCCAGCCCGTAATGCTCCTTGAAGGCGCGCGAAAAATGGAACGGCGAAACAAATCCGCACTGCTCGGCAATCAGCGCGACCGGCAGCTCGCTGTGGATCAGCTGGCGACCGGCATGGCGAAGGCGTACGTCGCGCAGGTAGCGTGCCGGAGTCTGGTGCAAATGGCGGCGAAACAGCGCAATGAGGTGATTAACCGAGCAGTGCGCCTGTGCGGCAATATCCTCCAGCGCCAGCGGATGCTGATAGCGCATGGCAATATATTTACAGGCTTCACGTACCCCTTTCGGCATGGTTTGTAGCGAGTCGCCCTGCGGGCCGCCGCCGCGCGAGGCATAATAGTAGAGCAGCGTTTCCGCCAGCGAGATCAGCGCACGAGCGGCACCGGCGGGCTGTGCGGCCAGGCTCATGCCCAGCTCCATCAGCTGTTCCACCTGGTTATCAAACACAATCGTCGGCGGCAGAGGCTGCAGGTCACGGTTAAAATCTCCCGGCAGCGCGGCAAAATCCAGCTGGCACCAGATATGTTCGCTGGGCCCGGCGGGATCGAAGCGAAAGAACTCGCGCTGGCCGGGCAGCAGCAGCGCCAGCATTCCTGGCAGCAGCTGCTGCGTCCGGTCGTCAATTTCAATGGTTACGCTACCGCTCAGCATGGCGATAAACTGGATGCCGCGCTGCACGCGTGGCCCGTGCGTTTCCCCCGCACCGTAGCGCGACAGACCAAAATATCCTTCCGTCGGTGCAACCGGCAGTGTGATTTCAGATATTTTTCTCACTACTCTGGTCATGTACCCTCCCGGGCCTGTCAGGCTATCTTTTCCCCCATCTTCAGCCGGATGGCGGCTAATGCAATCTCAACGCTGATGCAGCCGCTGATTTTGCGACGCGGATCAAACTTTGATTTCAGACAGGAGAAATGATGAGCAACACCAATGTTCAACTTGGCGTCAGCCCGCTGGCATGGACCAACGACGTGCTGGAAGACCTGGGCGATAACGTCTCGGCCCTGCAGTGCATGCAGGAGGCCGCCGCTATCGGCTATCAGGGGATTGAGCTGGGGCGTAAGTTCCCTCGTGAAGTCGCCACTCTTCAGCCGCTGCTGCAGGAAACCGGCCTGTCGCTGGCCTCCGGATGGTTCTCCGGCACGCTGGCGGACATCAGCGTGGAACAGGAATTACGCAACGTGGCCGATCACGCCCGTCTGCTGAGCGGCCTCGGCTGCGGGGTGATGGTGTACGGCGAGTGCAGCGGGATGCCGGGGGAGACGCCGCTGGATATCGGTATCTCGCACTCACCTGCGCTCAGCGCCATCGATTTTGATGCCTATGCGCGGCGGATGAGCGAGTTCTCTTCGGTGCTGTATCAGGAGTACGGCCTGAAGCTGGCCTACCATCACCATCTGATGATGCTGGTTGAGCACCAGGATGAGATCGAGCGCTTCTTCTCCGCCACCGCTGACGACGTCGGTATGCTGCTGGATACCGGCCACGCGGTGGCTGCAGGCAGCGATCTGAACGCGCTGATTAGCCGCTTCGGCAGCCGTATCTGCCATATCCACCTGAAGGATATCCGCCGCGAGCGCATGGCACAGGTCTACGCGCAGGATCAAAGCTTCAACGAGGGCGTGCGCGGCGGCATGTTTACCGTGCCGGGCGACGGCTATATCGACTATCAGCCGGTGGTCGACTACGTCAACGGCAGCGGCTATCGCGGCTGGCTGATTGTGGAAGCCGAGCAGGATCCGCTGAAAGCGCCACCGGTACCGACGGTGACGCGCGCCTTTACCCACGTTAACTCCCTCTTCTCGCTGTAAGGAATCATCATGTCTGACACGCTGAATATTGGTCTTATCGGCTCCGGTTTTATGGGCCAGGCGCATGCCGATGCGATTCGCCGCGCCGCGCTGCTCTACCCCAACCTGCCGAAAACGCCGGTGCTGTACGCCATTGCCGATCAAAATCAGTCGATGGCTGAACAGGCGGCGAAACGCTTTGGCGCGCTGCACGCGTTCGGCGACTGGCGCGAAATGCTGCAGGATCCGAACATCGACGTGATTGATATCACCTCGCCAAACCATCTGCACCATCAGATGGCGCTGGAGGCGATTGCCGCCGGTAAACACGTTTACTGCGAGAAGCCGCTGGCCGTCACCGAGCCGCAGGCGCGGGAGATGGCGGAAGCCGCGCGTAAAGCCGGGGTGAAAACCATGGTGGCCTTTAACAACATTAAAACCCCGGCGGCGCAGCTGGCAAAACAGCTGATTGAACGCGGCGAAATCGGCACGCCGGTGCGCTTCCGTGGCACCTTCGACCAGGGCTTCTATAACGATCCTGAACTGCCGTGGTCCTGGCGCTGCTCGAAGGAGCTGGCCGGTTCAGGCTCGCTCGGCGATTTGGGCGCGCACACGCTGTCGGTGGCGCAGTATCTGATGGGCGGCGTGAGCGAAGTCTGCGCCAGCGGCCAGACCCATCTGAAAACCCGCCCGGTGCCGGGCGTCGACAGCGGCTATGCCAGCAAGGTTGAGGCCAACGCCGAGCGCCGCGAGGTGGAGAACGATGACCAGATGCAGTGCCTGGTCACCTTCGACAGCGGTGCCGCCGGGGTGATTGAATCCTCGCGCATCGCCGCCGGGCGTATTTTTGGCGTCTACTGGGAAGTTTCCGGCACCGAGGGCACGCTGTATATGGACGGCGAGCGTTTTAACGAGCTGCAGGTGTTCCGCTTTAACGACGACAAGCGCGATCGCGGCTTTAAAACCCTGTATGCCGGTAGCCAGATCCCGTCCTATTTCGCCTTCTTTGGCTTTGATTTCGGCGGCGGCGGGCTGGGCTACTTCGACGTGAAGGTGCTGGAAGTGCACGATCTGGTACAGGGCATCTGCCGCGATGACGACTGCTACCCCAACTTTGCTTTTGGCTGGGAGAACCAGCGGATCCTGCAGGCGATTGAGGATTCAATGGATCAGCGCCGCTGGGTCAACGTCAGCCGGGGCTGAATCTCAGAAGGAAAGCGGATGCTTTGTCAGGCGCTACGACGGTTAAATTTTGCTTAATCGTAGGGGGTAGCGCCTGATTTTTTCGTATCCGGCAGGAGAATGACGCGCCGCTTACAGCGCGTGGAACCACGCAATAATTTCCGCACCGTGGCTGTCAAACAGCAGTTTGGCGCTCATCACCGCGGAAACAATGACGATCATTGGGCGAATCAGCGTCTGGCCCTTGCTCAGCACCATTCTGGCACCGAGGCGCGCGCCGCACACCTGTCCCGCCAGCATCACCACGCCCACGCCCCACACCACCTTACCGCCGAGCATAAACAGCAGCAGGCCGCCAAGATTCGAGGTGAAGTTCAGCATTTTGGCATGCGCGGTGGATTTCGCGAGGTTGTAACCGCACAGGGTGACGAACGCCAGCGCGTAAAACGACCCGGCTCCTGGCCCGAAGAAGCCGTCATAGAAACCGACGCAGCCCCCGGCGACCAGCGCAAACGGCAGGCCGTGCAGGCGACGATGACGATCCTCTTCGCCAATGCGCGGCATCAGCAGGAAGTACAGACCAATGGCAATCACCAGCAGCGGCAGCAGCTGGCGCAGAATGTCGCCCTTGACGTGCTGCACCAGCAGCGCACCGCAGATCGAACCCAGAAACGTCAGGGCGATATTCAGCTTCTGCTCGCGCAGATCCACCGCCTTACGGCGAATAAAATAGAGGCTGGCGGAGAACGAGCCGCCGACGGACTGCAGCTTGTTGGTGGCCAGCGCCTGCGCCGGAGACAGCCCGGCAGCGAGCAGTGCCGGCACGGTCAGTAACCCACCGCCCCCGGCGATTGAGTCAATAAAACCGGCAAGCAATGCCACCAGAAACAGCACCCCCAGTAACCACGGGGCAACGGCAAACCACTCCATCTGAGTTCCTTAGATCCTGAATGTAACGGCGATCAGAGCAAATGCCGATCCAGCAGCGCCTGACAGGCCTGCGGCAACGGTGGCGGCTCGCGTTTTACCGGCGGGGTGGTACCCGGTTTCGGCGGAGCAAACCAGCTTTGCAGCTCGGCTCCGCAGCCATCGCCCGCAGGCGGCAGCGGCTGATCCTCACACTGCAGGCTGCCCGCCGGGCAGCGCAGGCGCACGTGCATATGCGCACGATGCTGGAACCACGGACGCACCTTGCGCAGCCAGTCGCGATCGGCGCCGGCATCGGCGCACAGCTGCTTTTTGATCGCCGGGTTGACGAAGATACGCGTCACGTCATTATCCTTCGCCGCCAGCTTGATCAGGCTGTCGATCTGCGGCTGCCAGTGGCGCGCAACGACGTTTTTACCGTCGGCGCTGACCAGATCCAGCGGCTGCGGCTTCAGCAGCATCTGCTGCGTCCAGCGCTGCTTCGGCAGCTGGAGCCAGATATCCACGTCCAGACCGGACTGGTGGCTGGCGTGGCCGCTGCTGAAGCGCCCGCCGGCCGCCATGCCCATATCCCCCACCAGCACTTCGCCCAGACCCAGCTGGGTGGTACGCGTACTGAGGCGCTGGATAAAGGCGATCAGATCGGGATGACCGAAATAACGACGCTGATCGGTGCGCATCACCTGATAGCCCGGTGCCTCCAGCGGCAGCGCCTGAGCGCCGATAATGCAGCCGTTAGAAAACGCGCCAATCGACTGCGGCGCACCGCTTATCGGCTGGCGAATTGTCTGCCACGGCGTGGCCGCCACGGATGCGGCAGAAACCAGCAGGGTACACAGCAGAAGCAGCGTCTTTTTCATCGTCGTTACCAGCGTGGGATATCGGTGTGAACGTCAGCGTTCTGCGCGCGATGGCGCAGCAGGTGATCCATCAGCACAATCGCCATCATCGCTTCGGCAATCGGCACCGCACGAATGCCCACGCAGGGATCGTGACGGCCTTTAGTGATCATTTCCACTTCTTCGCCGCTGCGGGTAATGGTCTGGCCCGGTACGGTGATGCTGGAAGTGGGTTTCATCGCAAGGTGCGCAATAATGGTCTGGCCGCTGCTGATGCCGCCGAGAATGCCGCCCGCGTGGTTGCTCTGGAAGCCGCTGGCGCGGATTTCATCACGGTGCTGGCTGCCACGCTGGTTAACCACCGCGAAACCGTCACCGATTTCAATGCCCTTCACAGCGTTGATGCTCATCAGCGCGTGCGCCAGGTCGGCGTCCAGGCGATCGAAGACCGGTTCACCAAGGCCGACCGGAACCCGCTCCGCCATCACCGTGATTTTCGCACCAATCGAGTCGCCCTCTTTTTTCAGGCCGCGCATCAGTTCGTCCAGCGCCTCGATTTTGTCCGGATCCGGGCAGAAGAACGGGTTCTGCTCAACCTGATCCCAGTCCTTCAGTTCGCAGGCCACGTCGCCGATCTGCGCCAGGTAGCCGCGCACCTGAATACCGTGCTTCATTTCCAGATATTTTTTGGCAATCGCCCCCGCCGCAACGCGCATGGCGGTTTCACGGGCGGATGAACGGCCGCCGCCACGATAGTCGCGGAAGCCGTATTTTTGATCGTAGGTGTAATCGGCATGGCCAGGGCGGAACAGATCTTTGATCGTGCCGTAATCCTGTGAACGCTGGTCGGTGTTCTCGATCAGCAGCCCAATGCTGGTACCGGTGGTGCGGCCTTCAAACACGCCGGAAAGGATTTTGACCCGATCCGGTTCGCGGCGCTGGGTGGTGTAGCGCGAGGTGCCAGGGCGGCGACGGTCGAGATCGTGCTGCAAATCGGCTTCGGTCAAGGGAATGCCCGGCGGCACGCCGTCAACGATACAGCCGAGGGCGATACCGTGAGATTCGCCAAACGTCGTTACCCGAAATACTTGTCCAATGGTATTACCCGCCATACTGGCTCCTCGATCTGTTTTTCTAATTAGTCTTTGAACATTTTGAAGTGATGCTGGGCATCGATAATCTGCTGTTTGGTCAGCATAAATACGCCGTCACCACCGTTATCGAACTCCAGCCAGGTGAAAGGCACATCCGGGTACTGTTCGATCATATGCACCATGCTGTTACCCACTTCGCAGATCAGCACGCCGTCATCGCTCAGATAGTTTGGCGCGCAGGCCAGAATACGACGCACCAGCTTCAGGCCATCGCGCCCCGCCGCCAGGCCCAGCTCCGGCTCGTGACGATATTCATCGGGCAGATCGTCCATATCGTCCGCATCCACGTACGGCGGATTGGTGACGATCAGATCGTACTGCGTTTCCGGCAGGCCGCGGAACAGATCGGCGCGGATCGGCGTGACGTGCTGGTCAAGACCGTGAGCGCTGATGTTCTGCTCGGTGACCGCCAGCGCATCGGTGGAGATATCAACCGCATCCACTTCCGCTTCCGGGAAGGCGTAGGCACAGGCTATCGCGATGCAGCCGCTGCCGGTGCACATGTCCAGAATATGGCGCGGCTCGTCGCTGATGATGCCGTCGAAACGGTTATTGATCAGTTCACCCACCGGCGAACGCGGCACCAGCACGCGCTCATCAACGTAAAATTCATGGCCGCAGAACCACGCTTTATTGGTCAGATAGGCAACCGGAATGCGCTCGTTAACGCGGCGGATCACCCGCTCAACGATACGGTGACGCTCGCTGGAGGTCAGGCGCGCGGTGTGCATATCTTCCGGGATATCCAGCGGCAGGTAGAGCGTTGGCAGCACCAGCTGAACGGCTTCGTCCCAGGGATTGTCGGTGCCGTGGCCGTACCAGATATCAGCAGCAGAAAAGCGGCTGACCGACCAGCGCAACATATCCTGAATGGTGTGCAGTTCATTCACTGCTTCATCGACGAAAATTTTGTCCAAAGTGCCCTCCGCAGGCCGTTCGTTAAACCCGGGCGCTAGTTTGCCACGAAGACGCAGATAATTCAGCGCGAGGGGATGAAAAAGCTGAGATTTGTTTAGTGCCAGGCGGAAGAAAAGGTAGACTGACGGCAGAAAACATTATGATGATGCTGAATGCAGGCCTGATGCCCGCGTCATTCTGAGAACAAGCGGTGAGTTGAGATGAGTAAAAAAGAGAAACTGAGCGTGGAGGACCAGGCGCTGTTTCGCGGGCTGATGACCGGAACGCGCAAGCTGGCGCAGGACACCATCGTTCATAAACCGCCGCGTAAAAAAGTCAGCGAAGTGCCGCAAAAACGCCTGCTGTCCGAGCAGATGGATGCCAGCCACTACTTTTCCGATGAATTCCAGCCGCTGCTGGCCAATGAAGGCCCGGTGCGCTACGTGCGTGCCGACGTCAGCCACTACGAGCTGAAGAAGCTGCGGCGCGGCGACTATACACCGGAAATTTTTCTCGACCTGCACGGGTTAACCCAGCAGCAGGCCAAGCAGGAGCTCGGTGCGCTGATTGCCGCCTGTCGGCGCGAGCATATTTTTTGCGCCAGCGTAATGCACGGGCACGGCAAACATATTCTGAAGCAGCAGACGCCGCTGTGGCTGGCTCAGCATCCGTGGGTCACGGCGTTTCATCAGGCGCCAAAGCTGTTCGGTGGCGATGCGGCCCTGCTGGTGCTGATTGAAGTTGAAGAGTGGGCGCCGCCGGAACTGCCCTAAAAAGCATCAGAATTGATTGCGGACGCAGCGCTGGCGCAAGAGATGAACAGGCAGGAGTGCAATATGGGCCGACCGCAGAACGAGGTCGACCCGGAGCCTGATCTAGATAGCTTTGGCGAGTTTGGCTGGAGAAACCTGCCACTCAAGTTTGCCCTGGGCGCTGTCAGGATCGAAATCCACGCAGGCAATGGCGGAGGTGGAAAACATCGGCGGCGCTTCCTGCGGGCAGAGCTCGGCAACCAGATACCCCACCAGCGGCAGGTGCGAAATCACCAGCGCCGATTTCACGCCCTTGTTAGCCAGAACCTGCAGATAGCACGCCACCTGAGCGGGATCGCCGCCGGGCGTCAGTTCAGGCAGGACCTCTTCACCTGACGGCAGGTTCAGCGCTTCACGCACCGTATTCAGAGTCTGCCTTGCCCGCAGGTAAGGACTGACCAGCACGCGTTCAATATCCACAGACTGACCGTTAAGCCAGGCCGCCATTTGACGGGACTCATCACAGCCGCAGTGGGTCAGAGGTCTTACTGAATCACTGGCTGCATCCAGAGCCGCATCACCGTGACGCATTATAAAAACTTGCATATAGCACCGCTGTTGTTAAACAAAAACGCCGGAGGTACAACGCCACCGACTCTTCATTCAGAGAATGAACGGTGTGTTGTACCTAATGCCTTTAGTATAGTCAACCGATTGTTTACTTAGTGAGCGACCGGTATAACACCCCGACAGAGCAACCTACTTTCTGGTCAGAATTAACTCGCTGAATCGCCGCCGCTATCCAGCGTAACATCCGGTCCGTAGAAGGTTTTCTGTTCTTCCATCATTTTTTTCAACCCTTCACAGGGCGCGAAGCGCGGACCAAATCGCTGCGCCAGCTGCTCAAGGGTAGCGACAACCTGAGCAATTCCTATCCGGTCCATATAGCGGAACGGACCGCCGAGGAACGGTGGGAAGCCAATACCGAATACCGCGCCGATATCCCCATCCCGCGGGCTGCGAACGACCCGTTCGTCCAGGGCGCGGGCGGCCTCGTTAAGCATCATCATCACACAACGGGTGGCAACATCTTGTGCGCTAAGACAAGGTTTTGGCGTCAGCCTCAGCAGACGGTAGATTTCAGCGTCAGCCTTTTTCTTCGTGCCCGGGCGCTTACCGTAAAGATAAAAGCCGCGCCCGTTTTTACGCCCCTTGCGGTTATCATTAAGTACCGCGTCCAGTTCTTCAGGCAGCGCGAAGCGTTCCCCCCAGGCCTTTTCCAGCACCGGCATAATATGCGTGCCGACATCAATGCCCACCTCGTCCAGCAGCTGCACCGGCCCGACCGGGAAACCAAACCGGACCAGCGCATCGTCGATCGCTTCGATTGGTTCACCGGCAAGCAGGCAGTGCATCGCTTCAATAACGTAAGGCGCGAGGATACGGTTGACGTAAAAACCGGCTTTATCCGCGACCACAATCGCCGTTTTTCCCTGTTTCTTCGCCAGCGCTACCGCCGTTGCCACGGTCACATCGCCGGTGCCCGCATGCGGGATCACTTCGACCAGCGGCATTTTTTCCGGCGGGCTGAAGTAGTGCAGGCCGATCACGTTTTCCGGGCGCTGCGCGTGGGCAGCGATATCGGCAATCGGCAGCGAAGAGGTGTTGGAAGCAAAAATCGTCCGGGGTCCACAGTGGGCCTCGACTTCCGCCACCATTTTTTGCTTGAGCGCCAGGTCTTCGAACACGGCTTCAATAATCACCTCCCGCTGGCTGAAGCCCTGATAGTCGGTGCCGCCGGTAATCAGCGCCATTTGCTGCTGTCTGCCAGACTCCGTCAGGTGCCGGCGCTTAACCGCTTTGCTTAATACCTGCCAGCTGGTTTTCAGCGCGTGGTTTATCCCCTGCACATTGACATCCTTGATGCGCACCGGCAGCCCGGCGCGGGTGGCGGTCACGCAGGCGATACCGCCGCCCATCAGCCCACCGCCCAGTACGCCAATGCTGCGCAGCGCAAGCGGTTCCTGCCCTGCTCCCGGATCTTTCTTTAGCGCGGTAGTGGCAAAAAACAGCCCGCGCAGCGCGGCAGACTCCGGCGTCATCGCCAGCTCGCCAAAAGCACGAGCTTCCGCCTCGTAGCCGCTGCCGGTGCCCTGCTCCAGACCCTGGCGCACCACCGTCAGGATTTTATCCACCGCGGGATAGTTGCCGTGGGTCTTTGCCTGAGCGCGGCGTTTTGCCAGGGTAAACAGCAGCGCCCTGCCCGCCGGGCCGGTCAGCAGACGCTCGCGCAGCGGCAGCGGTTTTCTTACCTCGCGGGCTTTCAGCACCGTCTTTACCGCCGTTTCAAGCAGGATAGCGTGCGGAACGGCTTCATCCACCAGGCCGCACTTCAACGCCTGCCGCGCGCGCAGGGTTTTCCCGCTCAGGATCATATCCAGCGCCACCGAGGCACCGATCAGCCTTGGCAGCCGCTGCGTACCGCCGGATCCCGGCAGTAATCCCAGCTGAACCTCGGGCAGCCCCAGGCGGGTTTTATCATCAAGGGTGCAGACGCGGTGATGACAGGCCAGCGCCAGTTCAAGGCCGCCTCCGAGACACGCGCCGTGGATCGCCGCCACCACCGGCACCGGTAAAGCCGCGATTTCGGCCATCACTTTCTGCCCCTGCCGCGCCAGCTTTTCCGCCTGCTGCGCGCTGTCACAGGCGGCGATCATCGCGATGTCCGCACCGGCAATAAACGAGTCAGCCTTACCGGAGACGATGACCAGACCGGCCAGTTGAGGATTGGCGCAGGCGCGCTGCAGCACGCTGCGGATCTCGCCGGCAAATTCTGCCTTAAGGGTGTTCATCTTCTCGCCCGGGACGTCGATGGTGATCACCCCGACGTTATCCAGCCGCATCGTCAGGGTAAATGCAGATATCTGTTCCATTATTCCGCCTCCAGAACCATTGCCGCGCCAAGACCACCCGCCGCACAGGCGGTCACCAGCCCCAGACCGCCGCCGCGACGACGCAGCTCGTTCAGCGTCTGGGTAATCATCCGCGCCCCGGTCGCCGCAAACGGGTGGCCGTAGGCGATGGAACCGCCCAGCACGTTGAATATCTCCTGATTAACCTCGCCCAGCGCGTGCGGACGATTCAGCACCTCGCGGGCAAAACGCTCGTCGGCGAACATTTTAAGGTTGGCGAGGGTCTGCGCAGCAAACGCCTCATGCATGTCGATCAGCGTCAAATCGCTGAGGGTAATGCCCGCCCGCTCCAGCGCCAGCGGTGAAGACCACGCCGGACCGAGCAGCATATCCTCACGCACGCCAATCGCGGTAAAGGCATAGCTGCGCAGATAGCCCAGCGGGGTAATGCCGAGTTCGCGGGCGCGGGATTCGGTCATCAGGATCACCGCCGCCGCGCCGTCGGTGAGCGGCGTGCTGTTGGCGGCGGTCACCGTACCGTGGCGGCGATCGAACGCCGGTCGCAGGCGCGCATAGTCTTCCGGCTTTGAGTCAGGGCGAACGTTATTGTCCTGCTCCAGCGCGGCGCGCCACGGCGGCACAAAAGCGGTCATCACCTCCTGATTCAGCAGACCCTGCTGCCAGGCACGGGCCGCGCGCTGATGGGAGCGATGCGCCAGCGCGTCCTGCTGCTCGCGGCTGATGCCGTGACTTTTTGCCATCTGTTCGGCGGTATCCCCCATTCGCAGCCCGGTGGAGTACTCAGCGACTGCCGGCGGCACCGGGAGAAGATCGCGCGGGCGAAGCTGGCTGAACAGTTTAAGTTTTTGCGACAGGGTACGCGCCTTGTTGAGATCCACCAGCGTTCTTGCCAGCTTGCGGCTGACGCCAATCGGCAGTACCGAGGACGAGTCCGCGCCGCCGGCAATCCCCGCCTGAATGCTGCCCGCCATCAGGCTTTCCGCCACGTTCGCCACCGCCTGAAAACTGGTGGCGCAGGCGCGGCTGACGCTGTACGCATCGGTATGGACGCTCAACCCGCTGGCCAGCACGATTTCCCTGGCAATGTTCGGCGCTTCCGGCATCTGCACCACCTGACCGAATACCAGCTGTTCAATCACCTCGGCGGGAATTTCACTGCGGGCCAGCAGTTCGCTGACCACCATTCTTCCCAGCTCCAGCGCAGGGATGCCGTGGAAGGCCGTTGCCTGCTTAGCGAAGGGCGTGCGCAGTCCGTGAGTAATGGCGATACGGTCGCCCTGGCGCGTCAGCAAAGGTAGCGCTTTGCTCATGGTTATCACCTGTTTAGTGTCGAAGGACGGCATCACTGCCAAAGAGGTCTGACCTCCTCAGTGTTAACCAGAATAAGACGGGGCGCTACGACGGGAAGAAAAAAATGCGAGAGAAAACACGGTTTATGGGGAGCATGGCACTCCCCACAGCCTGTCAGCACGGACGGGCAGGAAGATTAGCGCAAACCAAGCTGGAAGATCAGCGTTTCGGCCTGGCAACAGAAGGTAAAGCTGCAGTCGAGCACCACCCCTTCCGGCGTTTCGGTCAATGCACTCTCAATTACGCAGGGATCGGACTCAACCTCACGCGCTTTCGCCGACAGCGACGCAAGCATCGCTTCAGCTTCGCTACGGCTGGTGAAAGTACGGCTGTAGGTCGCCGTACAGTCGGTGTTATCCATTACGGTGCCCACATCGACGCAGCAACAGGCTGCCGTTTCGCTGGCACTGCAGCGGTTAATCGCATCGGTCATTTCATCCTCCGGCTTGCCGCTACAGGAGAGCGGCGGGTTAATTTAAGACTAAATCCATTTTACGCCTGACGCTTTTCTGGCTCCAGCAGGTGCGCGAAATGAGGCCGTTAAGTGATGAAAATCACACTAATATTTGATCCACCGCAATCTGAAGCGATGTGCGAAATTTCAGCCTGTAAGTTTTTGTTAGGCAGATCTCTTTTCTTGCATCATTTTGGAAATAAGTCGAAAACATTATTGCAACATCTGTACAGGTCGGACCTATACTTGGGCCACTGGTCTGATTTGTTGCCCGTCAGTCAGTCCCTACAATCCGCGATCCCTTGTTACTTCAGGTAACAGAGTTTAATAAAATCTAATGAGGTTGTGGTTATGAACCATAAAAACCTGTTTACGAAATCTACACTTGCCGTGGCAGTGGCCCTTGTTTCTTCAAATGTGTTTGCGGCTGGCTTTCAGCTGAATGAATTTTCCTCTATTGGTTTAGGCCGTG